>JAKITK010000006.1 GCA_021648125.1 Lysobacterales bacterium | reverse complement strand
GGCCTTTGTATAACCCTGAGCTAGATACTGAGTATGAGCGCGAGGGTGACAGTAATAATTATCGAGTAGGCTTAAATCAGACGCTGGATATCTGGGGTAAACGCAACACCAGAAAACAGCAGGCGGGCTTTAGTCGAGTTGCCGCTCAGCAACAATATAAATTTGCCATTCAGCAGAAAATAGCTGAATCATTACAAGCGTTAATAGAGTGGCAGGCTGCCAGTAGGCAATCTGAACTGGCACTTCAACAGGAAACGCAGATGGAGACCCTAATCTCCCTGGTAACCGATCGCCAGCTTGCTGGGGACTTGGGTCAGATTGATGCTGAGCTTACTGTACTGAGCTTTTCCCAAAGATTAAATGCTACAGCTCAGGCGCAATCCAGACTCAGACAGGTGGAAGCGCGGCTGCGCGAGTTACTCCCGGACTGGGGTGCAAACTTTAGGGAATTACCTAGCGAAATACCGGAAAACTTGTGGATAACTGATAAAATTTTCACCAATAGCCCTGAGCAAACCGAGCAATGGCTGAATTCACATAATGCTGTGGTTGCAGCCAGGGCTGAATGGGAGCTGTTACAACAGAGCGCCCAACTTGCCAATCTGGAAACCAAAGCTGATCCCACCATTGGCCTGAATGCGGGTAAGTCTGGGGGCGATAATGTGGTCGCACTGAACTTCTCAATTCCTTTACATATCCGCAATAACTTTAACGCTGAGGCAAGAGCAGCTAACCAAGAAGCACTGTCTGCACAAGCGCAGTACATAGCGACCAAGCGTCGCCAGCAGTTTGCCATAGAGGCCAGTAACGCTTCCTTACAGGAATTTCAAAAACGATATCAACGCTGGCAAGGGTTGATGCAAGGCCGCGGCGAACGCAGTGGCAGCCTACTGGAAATGCAATGGCAAAGTGGTGACCTAAGCACCACAGAGTACCTGCTTGCCTTGCAACAGCGGAACGAGGGACTGGCCGCTGGTATTGAACTGGGCACACAGTTTTATCTAGCCCGGATCGACTGGTTGTTACAAACCGGCCAACTCAAAACTACTTTGCAGCAACTAACCCAATAATTAGGCTATAACTATGAATATTACATTAAAAACATTTTTACTTGCGTTGCTGTTAGCTACTGCTAATTTAGCTTATAGCGCTGAGGATGAACACGAGCATTCCGAAACCGAAGAAGCTACCACTGAGGATACACATCAGGATGATGGCGATGCGCATGATGAGCACGGTGAATCTTCTGAATCCGCTGCTGTGAGTTTGACCACCAAACAGTTATCTTTGGCAGACATCAAAGTCGAAGTGCTGGATGCCAGACCGATGGATTACCGGGTTTATGCGCCGGGAGAAATTAAAGCCAATGGCTATACCAGTTACTTGGTCTCCCCCCGGGTAGATTCTGTAGTGCTTAGGCGCCATGTGGCACTGGGTGACCATGTTGAAAAAGGTCAGGCTCTTGTAAGCCTTTTTAGTGAATCTGTAGCTGAAGCCCAGGCAGGCTATCAGGTGAGCAGTTCAGAATGGCGAAGAGTCAAAAAGCTCGGCCGCAAGGCGATGGGAGATAATCGATTTATCTCAGCAAAATCTGCCTATGAGGCAGCTTACGGCCGATTATTGGCGTATGGCTTATCAGAGTCTGCCATTCAATCACTGAATAATGATGCTAAGGCACTGGGTGAATACACTTTGACCGCCGTAAATTCAGGCTCGGTTCAATCTGATGATTTCAATCAGGGCCAGCGGGTAGAATCTGGCCAGGCACTGATGGAGTTATCCGATGAGAACGAATTATGGGTAAAGGCCCTACTGGCACCCAATATACACCTGGAACTACCAGCGGGTACCGAAGCAGAAATTAAAGTGGGTAATGAATGGTTCACCGCTAAGGTAATCCAAGAAGCACACACAATAGACCCGCAAACCCGTACCCGTGTGGTTCGTTTGCAGGTAAATAATGACTCTCATCGCCTGCACCCAGGTCAGTTTGCCGATGTTTACTTTTCGTTCGCGACTAGTGAATCAGTGCTAGCTGTCCCGGAGTCGGCATTGATGCGTGGCAGTGACGGTGACTGGACAGTTTTTGTGGAAATGAAAGCTGGCGAATTTCAAGCTCAGGAAGTTGAGTTGGGTAGATCGCTAGGAAAGTGGCGCGAAATTATCGGTCTTGAATCTGGTTCTCGCGTGGTCATGGAAGGTGCGTTTTTTGTCGCATCCCAAATTTCCAAAGGCGATTTTGACGCCCACAATCACTAAGTTGCATACTTCACCAAGGCGGATCACACAATGAAAATTACTATTTTATTTCAAAACCTTACAAATTATATGAGCGGTTTTCTCACGCCCCACCTACTCCTATCCGGTTTTGTTCAGCACCTGGCTTCACATTTTAGAAAATCCCTCTTAAGCCATGGCTATGGCCATGATTTATCGAGCGATTTACCAAACTGTTTCTCCAGCTACTGCACAAATTCCGGATCCTTGATGAAATATGCAACTAGGAGCAACTACCCATGTTAAATAAATTAATTGACTGGTCAGTTACCAACCGTTTACTGGTGGTAATTGCCCTGGTGGGTTTATCGGCGGCTGCCATAATGCTCATCCCAAAACTAAATCTGGATGCCTTTCCAGATGTAACTAATGTCCAGGTATCCATCAACACTGAAGCACCAGGACTGGCATCAGAAGAAGTTGAACAACTCATTACTTTTCCTATTGAAGCGGTAATGTACGCCCTGCCCGATGTAGAAGAAGTTAGATCCATATCCAAAACCGGACTATCCTCAATCACCGTTGTATTCAAAGAAGGCACAGATATTTATTTTGCCAGGCAACTGGTATTTGAACGCTTGCAATCGGCTAAGGAGTTAATCCCCAGTGGCGTCGGCACACCGGAAATAGGCCCCAATACTTCAGGTCTTGGGCAGGTTTATCAGTATTTATTAATGGCAGATGCTGATTCCGGCTACGACATAATGGCCCTGCGCAGCCTTAACGACTGGATGGTTAAACTTATACTGATGCCAGTTGATGGGGTCACAGATGTGCTCTCATTCGGTGGTGAGGTCAGGCAGTATCAGGTAAATATCAACCCTGCCCGTCTACTCGCTTATGAGCTTAGTCAGGATGATGTTATAGAAGCTCTTGAGCGGAATAATGAAAACGCAGGCGGCTGGTATATGAACCGCGGTCAGGAACAATTAGTAATCCGCGGAGTTGGTTGGTTAAGTTTTGATCAGAAAGGCATCGAGGAACTCCGCCAAATACCGTTGAAAACCATAGATGGAGCCGTAGTCACCGTTGCCGATGTTGCCAGCGTAGAGCTGGGTGCTGAAATTCGTCAGGGGGCGGTAACCATGACCAGACGCGATGCCAATGGCAAACCCGAAGCGTTGGGTGAAGTGGTCTCTGGAATCATCTTAAAGCGCATGGGTGCCAACACCAAAGCAACAATTGACGGTATCAATGAACGCGCTGTCTTAATCCAGCAGGCCTTGCCACCGGGAGTGACCTACGAGCCTTTCTACGACCAATCAGACTTGATTGAAAAAGCGGTAAATACTGTTGCCAAAGCCCTGTTTGAGGCGTTTATATTTATTGTGATCATCCTGGTGCTGTTCCTGCTCAATGTGCGCGCTGTGATCTTGGTTTTGATCTCAATTCCTTTATCTGTAGGCATGGCACTAGCCGTGATGTCCTATCACGGGCTCTCAGCCAACCTGATGTCACTTGGTGGCTTGGCTGTTGCCATTGGTATGATGGTGGATGGCGCGGTAGTGATGATGGAAAACATCTTCAAACATTTAAGTCATCCGGATCAACGACATGATGTCGAGCATCAAGGTGATATCGATCCCCATGATGTGGCAGCTGACGAATCGGTGAGCCTGCGTATCCAAATAGCTGCGCGGGAAGTCGCCAAGCCGGTGTTCTTTGCCGTTACCATTATTATGGTGGTATTTGCTCCCCTGTTCAGTTTAGAAGGGGTTGAAGGAAAACTGTTCCAACCTATGGCTGTGAGTATTATGATCGCTATGGGTGCATCACTAGCCGTTGCCCTGATTGTGGTTCCGGCTCTGGCCAGTTACTTTTTCCAACACGGTGTTAAGGCCAAAACCAGCCCCTTGGTAAAAGTCCTCGAAAAAGCTTACCGCCAGGCCTTGACCAAAGCGATGACAATGAAATCATGGGTGCTAGGTGGTGCTGGTTTGCTGCTGGTGGCTGCTTTAATGTTAGTGCCATTTCTGGGAACTGAATTTGTTCCAGAACTGGAAGAAGGCACCATTAACCTGCGCGCCACCCTCGCCCCCTCTTCCAGCCTGCAAACAGCGATTGAAGTAGCCCCCAAGTTGGAAGCTATTTTGATGGAATTTCCGGAAGTACTATACACAGCAAGCCGGATTGGTAGGCCAGAAATTGGTGGCGACCCGGAACCAGTGAGCAATATAGAAATCTATATTGGCCTGAAACCTACAGGCGAATGGACTAGTGCGTCTAACCGGCTGGAGTTACAGGGTTTAATGGAAGCCAAACTGGAACAATTTCCGGGTTTATTGCTAAACTTTTCTCAACCCATTGCAACCCGAGTCGATGAACTTTTATCTGGCGTTAGGGCACAACTGGCGATTAAGTTATTTGGCCCAGACCTCGCGGTATTAGCCAGCAAAGGCCAAGAAATCGAGACCGCTATACAGAGCGTAGAAGGCGCCCGAGATATTGCCATGGAACAAATTTCCGGAGAAGCCCAGCTGGTGGTTAAACCAGACCGCCGCCAACTTTCACGCTACGGCCTAGCAGTTGGTGATGTAATGGAGTTAGTCCGCGATGGCCTGGGTGGTGCTTCAGCCGGGCAGATTATTAATGGCAATGAACGCTATGATATTTATGTGCGTCTGGCCAGTAATTTTCGCCAAGACCGGCAAAGCATTGCCGACTTACGCCTACAATCGCCCACAGGAGCATGGGTTCGCCTCGGCGATGTCGCCAGCATTGAAATCGACTCTGGTCCGCCACAAGTGCGGCGCGATGATGTCCAACGACGGGTAGTTATCCAGGCCAATGTACAAGGCCGCGATATGGGTAGTGTAGTGGCGGATATTCGTCAGGTAATCAGTGATCAGGTCGAATTACCTCCGGGTTACTCCATAGATATTGGTGGCCAATTTGAGAATCAGCAACGGGCACAAGAACGCTTGATGATTGTAGTACCATTATCAATCGGACTCATTGCTTTGATTTTGTATTTTGCTTTCCAATCTGTTGGTCAGGCTATGCTAATACTGGTAAATTTACCTCTGGCTATGATTGGCGGAATTGTGGCGCTGTATATTTCCGGCCAATACCTCTCAGTACCTAGCTCAATAGGCTTTATTACGCTGTTCGGGGTGGCCGTTCTCAACGGTGTAGTCATGGTGGAGGCGATAAATCTGCGCCTGGAGTTTGGTAAGGAGCGAATGGAAACAGCGATTTTTGAAGGTGCAGTCTCGCGTTTGCGACCCGTGTTAATGACTGCTATTGTAGCCGCGCTTGGCTTGATTCCAATGATTCTCTCAAGTGGGGTTGGTTCGGAAATTCAACGCCCGTTAGCAACGGTAATTGTTGGTGGCCTGGTCACTGCAACTTTTTTGACCTTGTTCGTACTACCGGTTTTATTTGCCTGGTTCTCTAAATCAAAATTAACTGAGCACCATCACTAAAGCCTGAATGAATGGGCTGCCACTTTTAGTGGTGGCAGCCACTATACTGGAAAATAAATGATGGAAAAAGAGAGTGCTGTAGAGTTACCTGCTGAGAAAATAGAAGACCACAGTGGTCATGGGCACGATAATGCCCCCGAATTCCTACCCCACTGGTTACAACAACGCTGGGAACTGGTACTGGTTTCTCTAGCGGGTGTTTTCCTGATAACCGGCTGGTTAGGTGAAACTTTCTTCGGCTTATCGGCAAATCTTGTGCTGGTGCTTTATCTGCTCGCTTATGTCGCTGGTGGTTATGATATTGCCACCCACGCCCTGCCCGCGCTGTTCAAAGGAAAATTCGATACTGACCTGCTGATGCTAGCTGCAGCCACTGGCGCTGCCATTCTCGGCGAATGGGCGGAGGGTGCGTTTTTGCTCTTTCTGTTTAGCCTTGGCCATGCGGGAGAACACTATGCCCTGGGTCGGGCACGCAATGCGGTGAGTGCGCTGGGTAAGTTAATGCCCAAAATGGCACAGGTGCGCCGAGGTGATGACATCCGTGAAGAATTGGTAGCCGATTTGCAAATCGGTGATGTTGTTATCGTCCGTCCAGGTGACCGGGTGCCGGTAGATGGTGAGGTTATTACCGGCTTCAGCGCTATCGACCAAAGTCCGATTACCGGCGAAAGCGCCCCTGTAGAAAAAGGTCCGGGCGATGAAGTTTTTGCTGGAACCATTAATCACCAAGCGGCGCTGGATGTGCGGGTAAGCAAACTGGCGAAAGATAATACTCTTAGCCGGGTAATGAAAATGGTCTCCGAAGCCCAGAGCCAACAAAGCCCTACCCAACAGTTTACTCAAAAGTTCACCGCTAAATTTGTGCCTATCGTGCTGGTGTTGGTCGTGTTGTTAGCAGCATTACCACCCTTATTTGGCTGGATGACATTTGCCGATAGTTTTTATCGCGCGATGTTATTGCTGATTGCAGCTTCACCCTGTGCATTAGCTCTTGGTACACCGGCCACTGTGCTCTCAGGAATAGCTCAGGCAGCTCGTAATGGAGTGTTAATTAAAGGCGGCGTGCATCTGGAAAATCTTGGTAATATCCAGGTAATGGCATTTGATAAAACCGGTACTTTGACCGAAGGAAAATTCAAACTAACCGATATTGTGCCGATAAATAATACAGATGCTGATGACTTATTGGCAATAACCGCAGCCGTTGAACAACAATCGAATCACCCCTTGGCACTGGCAATTGTCAATGCAGCGAAACAGCAAGGCTTGTCATTGCCTGTAGCCGATGGATTAAACAATGTACCCGGCCAGGGTATAAAAAGTCGGGTGGACGGTAAACCAATACTTATCGGCATACTTAAACTGTTTCGTGAGACCGCGGGACATAGCTTGGATGACAATATAATCCAACTTGTTGAGCAGTTAGAAAGCGCTGGTAAAACCACTATGACTGTCAGTCACGACGGCCGCTTTCTTGGGGTGCTGGCACTGGCTGATACGCCCAGAGAGGGCGTGAAAGACACGCTCCAACAGTTGCTCTCGCTGGGCATTAAAAAACTGATTATGCTCACCGGTGACAATAATGATGTGGCGCAACAAATCGCCAAAAAACTGGGCGTAACTGATGTTCAGGCAGAATTAATGCCTGAAGATAAGTTACGCGTTATCCAGGAGCTCAGTAAAGAGTATGGCGCAGTGGCAATGACCGGCGATGGCGTGAATGATGCCCCGGCACTGGCAACCGCAACAGTAGGTATTGCCATGGGCGGCGCAGGCACAGCAGTTGCGCTGGAAACCGCCGACATCGCCCTGATGGCAGATGACCTTGGTAAATTACCTTTCGCAGTCGGGCTTAGCCGTGCCAGTCGGAAAATTATCAAGCAAAACCTAGCGATATCACTCGGCGTTATTGCCCTGCTGATAATCACATCTGTCACCGGTAAGCTTGATCTTAGCTGGGCCATAATCGTGCATGAGGGCAGCAGTATTTTAGTGGTGCTGAATGCTTTGCGTTTATTACGCTATCGTCACCAACTTGCAACGGTCGAATACTCAGCAGACAACACTCGCAGCACGAACATCCATTAACCGGGTTGGGGCCGGGTTGGTGACAGTCATGTTGTATAATTGCTTGCATTACATATATAGACCAACAAATAGATCAATAAATAGACCAACAAAACCTAATTATTTAATTCCAACAGAGCATAAACAACAATGACTGAAATACAAATTATCGGGGTACCGATGGATTTAGGCGCATCCCGTCGCGGCACTGATGTTGGACCGTCGGCCATGCGCGTTGCCGGGCTAGGCCAGGCACTCAAACGCATGGGTTATCAGGTCTTGCGCGAAATTGATATTGCAGTGCCATCGATGGAAACTCGCGATACCCAGTCCCGCAATGCTCGTTTCAAAACAGAAATCCTAGCTGTTTGTGCCGATTTAGCTGAAACTGTGGCTGCTAGCCTTAAATCCGGAAACATTCCCTTGGTTATCGGAGGCGATCACTCCATTGCAATGGGAACAGTCGCTGGGGTAGCCGGACATTACCGTCAACAAAACGAAAACATCGGGCTTATCTGGTTCGACGCGCACGGCGATATGAATATCCCCTCCTCCTCCCCAAGCGGAAATATTCATGGCATGCCCTTAGCACATATTCTCGGGATTGGAGATGAAGAGCTAGCGAATATTGGTGGTTTCATCGGTAAAGTTAAACCAGAAAATGTGGCGCTGGTCGGAATTCGCGACCTAGACCAACGAGAGCGAAAAATCATTCGCGATTCTGGTATTCATGCCTATACCATGCGTGAAATTGATGAGAGAGGAATGGCAGCCGTTGCTAAAGAAATCCTAAGCGTAGTTAATAAAGACACCGCCGGGTTTCATTTGAGCTTTGATGTTGATGGCTGTGATCCAAGTGTAATGCCGGGCTCTGGAACCTTAGTACCAGGCGGAATATCCTATCGTGAAGCTCACTTGCTGCTCGAATATTGTGCAGATTCTGGGAAAATGACATCAATGGAACTGGTTGAATTAAACCCCTTGCTCGACCAAAAAAACATCAGTGCGGAACGATCAGTCAGACTGGTCGGTAGTGCTTTTGGAAAAGCAATCCTCTGAAATCGCTTCAAACCTGAAATAAGAGTAGAATAAATACAGGGATTATTGCGTCATCACCGGAAAATCTATATTCTGTTTACTCAGGGGCGGGGTTGACACGGGTGTCAAAAAAAGCGCGTTGAAATTAAGGATGTTTACGCATGATAAATAAAAACAAGACACGAATCGGCTCAATCCACGAGGTTAACGGGTCAGCCTTTGTTGCCTGCCTAATTTCAGAGGCTGAGGGTTTTAAGGCAGAAATCACCCTCGATGGAGCTATAGTGCGAGTTGCTCAGGTGGGGTCTTATCTGACTATTAAGCAATCCGGACCGGATATTCTGGTGATCGTAGAAAGCATGTGGTTCGATCAGAATAACCAAGGCGACCAAGTGATGATGCTAAGGGTGAATCCCCTCGGTGAGTTCACTTCTAAAGCCGGCTTTCAACGCGGAGTTACTCACTTCCCTACCCTAGGTGCGGAGTTACACCTTATTTCAGGGTCGCGACTGGAGAGAATTTTTTCGCGGCACGGGACTGTTGATTTTAACATTGGCCGACTCAGTTCATTTGAGGGTGTAAATGTCGCCCTGGATGCCACAGCTTTTTTTGGCCGACATGCAGCAATCCTTGGGCAGTCAGGATCCGGTAAGTCCTGGATGGTAGCCAGTTTGATTCAATCGGCATTGAAGTCTATGCCAAACTCACATATCATCCTGCTCGACCCGCATAACGAATACAGTAGCAACAATAGCTTTACAAACACCCCTGTATTTCCAGCTGAGAAAACCCGCTGTGTCAGCGCCAATGAACTGGAAATACCCTACTGGTTATTAAGCTATGAAGAGCTAATAGAGTTATTGATCGATAAAGAAGAAGAGTATGCTTCTTTGCAAATCGCTTTCTTACGGGGTGTGGTTTTGGATTTAAAGCGCGAGTCTAACGACTCATTGCAGTTTGGACAAATAACGGTTGATTCACCAGTTTATTTTTCGTTGGAAGAACTGTACAACACTTTTAAGAAATATAATGACAGAACGGCAGACTTCGGCAAAGGAAGAACTGCTTTAACGGGTAAGTTTGACTCCTTGTTAATTAAACTTGAAAGCCGTTTAAACGACACCCGCTATGATTTCTTATTGCGCCCAAAGGTTCGTAACTCCACCAACACATTAAACGACCTCACCAAAGAATTTCTTGGGCTGGCCGAACCGACCTCTGCGGTAACCATCATTGATCTCAGCACCGTACCGCATGATGTATTGCCCACAGTAACGGCACAAATTGGCCGGCTGGCTTTCGAGTTTAATTTCTGGAACCCTCGATGTCGGGAGTTCCCCCTGCTCTTAGTTTGCGATGAAGCACATACCTATATTGCCAGAGAAGAAAATACCAGCGGGCATAAATCTGCGCGCCGTAGTTTTGAAAGAATTGCCAAAACCGGGCGTAAATACGGCGTTGGTCTTTGCATTGTAAGCCAGCGCCCGAATGATCTATCGGAAACCGTTCTTTCACAGTGCAGCAGTTATTTCTGCATGCGTATTACCAACCCTATAGATCAGGAATATATCCGCTCGCTGGTGCCAGATGCGGCTCATGGGATACTCGATGCGTTAACCTCCTTATCTCAGGGTGAAGCCATCGCTACTGGTGAGGCAGTGCCTATGCCATTGCGACTAAAGGTTAATGTACCTAACCCACCACCTAATTCACAAAATGTTGACTATGCCGGAATGTGGTCGAAGAAAAATCCGCATGTAGTTGAGGTAGATGAAATTGTTAAGCGCTGGCAACTGCAAGAACGCTAAGCCAAATGAGACCGGAGTTTCTGGCCTTTTTTTGATAGGAAATAAGATTAGATGACAAATAACACCCTAGTTGGTCATATTACTGAAATTAACGGCGCCGAGTTTCTGGTCGAATTGCTGACAGAAAAAGATGGTGTGAGTTCGGTGATTTCTTTCGGCGACCGTCAGGTCCATGTGGGTCAGGTAGGCTCCTACATGCTGGTAAAGCAAGCCGGCCCCGATATCCTCGTACTGGTTGAATCGATGTGGCTTCAAGGTGATGGTGGTTCTAGCAGGCGTATGTTACGCGTGAACCCTCTGGGCTCATTTACTGGGAAAGGAGAATTCCACCGCGGGATTTCCCACTATCCGGTTACAGGCGCCGAGTTACACTTAGTGACGGATGCACAACTCAAAACTGTTTTTTCTAATTTCGAAGCAGCCAACTTCAGCATTGGCAGTCTAAGTTCATTCCCGGACATAAATGTCTACATGGACCCCTCAGCATTTTTTGGGCGGCATGCAGCCATCCTTGGGCAGTCAGGCTCGGGTAAGTCATGGATGGTTGCCAGCATAATGCAATCCACTTTAAAGTCTATGCCAAACGCCCATATCATCATGCTTGATCCACACAATGAATATAGTCAAGGGGATTCATCAGGCAAACCGGTGTTTCCGTTAGACAATGTTCATCATATTAGTGCTGCTGATATGGAGATTCCCTATTGGCTGCTGCCTTTCCGGGATTTAGTTGATCTGTTGATAGATAGCAGCGAAGAAAATGCCTCACTGCAAATCGCTTTCTTGCGTAGCACTGTTATGGAGCTAAAAGTTAAAGCCAACAAAGACATTGAAATTGGTCATATCCATATAGATACCCCGGTGTATTTTTCAATGGCGGAGCTTTTTGAGCATTTCAAGCTAGTCAATGAACGCACCAGCAATTTCGGCAAAGCCAGCACTCCATTAACCGGCAAATTCGACTCTTTGCTAATCAAGCTTGAGAGTCGCATGAATGATACCCGCTATGATTTCTTGTTGGCACCAAAGAAGCGCGCATCATCGTTGTCTCTGCCTGGTTTACTCAGGGATTTTGTTGGCATGGGTGAAAATCGAGCTGCAATAACGGTTATCGACCTGAGCTCAGTGCCCTTCGATGTGCAGCCTACGGTGAGTGCTCAAATCGCACGGATGGCTTTTGAGTTTAATTTCTGGAATCCGAAATGTCGCGAATTCCCCTTGTTGCTGGTTTGCGAAGAAGCGCATAACTACATTTCCAGTAGTCAAGACAGCCGCTATAACGCCGCCCGCCTTAGCTTTGAACGAATTGCCAAAACCGGACGAAAATATGGTGTCGGCTTATGCCTGGTCAGCCAGCGCCCACATGACTTATCCGAAACTGTGCTTTCCCAGTGCAGCAGTTTTTTCTGTATGCGGATAACCAACCCTGTTGATCAGGACTATATCCAGTCATTGGTTCCCGAAGCTGCAAAGGGTTTGCTGTCGTCCTTGTCTTCATTGGGCCAAGGAGAGGTTATCGCTATTGGCGAGGCATCACCTCTGCCTGTACGCATGCAAGTGAACCTGCCGCAGCCCCCACCGAATGCACAAACCATCGATTTTTATAAAATGTGGGCAGCAACCGATCTTGAAGAAGTAGATGTAGATGTAATTGTTCAACACTGGTGGCAAAACCGGCACTAATCCTCAAGTTTTTTTGTTAGAATACACTCATCTACTGCCCGGTTCCTTTCAAACTAAGCAGTAGTAGAGCCGCTGCGGCGTTGCAACGCTTCAGCGGCTTGTTTTTTACCACCATAACTTAATCATCGCAGACCTCAAAATTAATATTATTAGTTGCATCTCAAATAGCAGTCGCTGAATTTTAATTGTGTAAGGTTGTTGCTAGACATGACGAATTACCCTAGCTAACGCCGCACTAAGGCTTTGCATAGATTAAGAATATCATATAGTTACTGGATAAATGCAAGCTATATTCTTGATTGCTTTTTTGTGATTGGTTCTTGTAAAGGAATAGAAAAGAGACTGGCCCTTGGTTTCTGAATTTATCAGTTTATGAATAGTTCTAGAGGTGGCTGATTATAAAATAATGGTGCCCAGGGCCGGAATCGAACCGGCACGGTATCACTACCGAGGGATTTTAAGTCTCTTTTAGCTATTTTTGTAAGTCACTGAAAAATAGCGTGTCCCACCCCTTAAACCCTTTGTATTTATTGGCTTAATGTGACATAGCACACCTAAAGAGGGACAATACAATCTGTTTTCATACACGCAAAAGCTGGAACACAAACTAGGACACGGATTAAAAATGACGCTCACAAGGGATAAACTGACAGACCGGCATATTAAGAGTATCAAGCCAGAGAATCGAGCTCGAATCTATTACGATAATCAACGAGATGCACCCAAAGGATTCGGCTTGCGCGTCACCCATGCCGGAACTAAATCATGGATACTCAGATATTTTGTAAAAGGCCGTGAGCGTAGATTAACGCTTAAATATGGTTATCCAGCCTGGGAGCCAAAACGGGCCAGAATGGAAGCCAGTAATATAAAGACAGATATTACCGCCGGGCATGACCCACTGACTGAACGGGCAGAAAAAGCTAAAGCGGAGAGAATAGCATCCTCTATTTACGCGATGCATTAAAAAAAGTGGACGATGCCCATACGAAACTGGAAAGTTGCACTGAATAGATTTATGATCGAGTTTGAAGACCGATTGCAGGACTACATTTAACCAATGGCAGTTACACAGTTTAATTTACACCCTCTTTAAGGGCTGTAATAGCTTCACTGCTGGGCTTCCCGATTCAGATACAGTTTGCCTATTACCGAGCCTGTTGTCTGTTACCCTTCTTTCATGTAATGAATTGAAGGTAGCATATGTAAATATTCCACAACTAATCGATTAATTAATAGCTCTCATTCAGCAATTACCCTCACTTCCATTTGTGTCTGCATTCCATCCAAACCTGTACAGCTCAGGGTAAATATTTCTGGCTCTGTTGATTTTGCAATTACACCAGTATCAGCCGGTGTAATTGCTAATATACCGTCTTCATAATCTTCACAGATATGTGACTCAGAAAACATTAGTATCTCACCAACACTAGCCTTAATTTCTGTAGGACCTAGTAGTAACGGTACAACAGGACCCACTACTGTTGAACTTATCAAGCTCGCACCTTCGCTAACATTAAATCCATTATTTAAAGTGATTTCTGGAGATTGAAAATAGACCACAGCACCCGCTTGAAGATTAACATTCCCAGAAGTAATCAGAGAGTTCGTGCCTACACATAAATGCATTCCGGCTGGGAAGTCACCGCTAACTATAATATCGCTACCCGAACAGGATGTATCAATCAAGATTGGTCCAAAAGGCCCCAGTATTGCTGTATTTCCAGCGACATCACTACACTCAAAGTGCAGCGTAAAAGCACCCTCGCTCCAGTTTGGATTAACAATACTAAAGCTGCCGCTAGCATCCAGAGTGATCGGGGTGTTATACAGTGTGGTAAAGCCACCTGATGCGGTGGTCGTTACTACCACCGTGTCGTTAGAGGCTTCGGGACCACAAGAGCCAATAATATCGGCATTAGCATCGTTACTGGGGGAACCAGGGACTGTGAGACTACCGGGACCGGCGGTGACAATAGTATCAATAGTAACCGCCAATGAGGGTGATTGACCGGAAGGCTCACCATTCTGATGGTCAATATAACTTATAGTATGAGTGCCATCGATAAGCACCACCGTAGTCGCAGCGATTTCGGCACCAACAGAGGTACACACATGTGTTCCTATAACCGTGTTTACTGCAGGCAGGTTTGTATGCAAATTGATGGCATTGCCAATGGCTGAACAGACCACCGCAAACTCAGGGGAACTATTGGCGGTAATATCATCGCTATTGGACACCCCAGTATCTGTTGCTGGGGTAAGGTCCGGGGCAACGGCTGGAGTTGCTGGCGGACAGAATCTTCTTCCGCTATCGGTAATATGCCATCTATAAGATACCCACATATTGGTTCTGGCGGCATTTGCTCCATCTGAGCAATATCTTGAGTAGCCGCCACTAAAAATCACATGGGATTGAAGTGCTTGAGCATTCCAACCGACCAGCAGACTTTCGTAGTTGACGGTGGATAGGGCTATACCTTCAAACATATATTCTGCACTCATCAGTGAGGTTACATTCCATGAACCTATATCACGATTAAAAGCGGTAGCACCAGCAAACATCCATGCCATATCTACTACTGAAGATGTATCCCAGCTACTGGTATCTGGGCTAGCTGAAGTCGTGCCCTGAAACATGTATGACATGTTTACTACTGAAGATGTATCCCAGCCACTGGTATCTGGGTTAGCTGAGATCGCGCCCTGAAACATTCTTGACATACTGACTACTGCTGATGTATCCCAGCCGCTGGTATCTGGGTTGGCTGAGGACGCACCCTGAAACATTCTTGACATATCTACTACTGAAGATGTATCCCAGCCACTGGTATCTGGGTTAGCTGAAGTGGCATTAGCGAACATCCAATCCATATCGGTTACTGCCGATGTATTCCAGTTACTGGTGTCAGGATTTGCTAACAACGCACCTCTAAACATAACACTCATATCGGTTACAGCCGAAAAATCAGGTGTATCAACAGCTAGAATTTTTAAATTTATTGCTTGATAAAAAGCAAGGTTCATTGATATCCATGATTTCGTTCCCCATTGATCAAGAGAAAGTATTTTTTCATTATCTCCATCAGTTCTAAAGAAAATAAAGGAATGAGAGCCGCGAATTCTAATTGTGTATGTACCAGCAATTCCATAATCATGAGTAATCGGTCCGACAAGATTAAACTGATCAAAAACTCCGTCATTATTCCAGTCCACATCATAAGGACCACCACTTATCAGTATCTCCACTGATGAGTTATTGGTTCTACCAGGGTTGTCGGTTTTCCATGTGGTTACGAAATCATCAGAGGGCAATGCTTGCACAATAGTAATTGCAAGCTGGGGCGAGAGACCAGATTCTTTACGCACTATTCTATCGGTATAGGCAATATTATGAGCGCCGATGTTAAGCGCTACTGAAACCGTAGCAATTTCTGCACCGATAGTAAAACAACTATGGCTCCCTACTGGAGTATTTACTTCAGAGTTGATGTTGTAGAGAGTAATAATATTGCCGATAGCTGAACACTGCACCTCGAATCTAGGTGTATTATCAGAGGTAATATCATCGCTATTGGAAACCCCGGTATCCGTAGCCGAGGTTAGATCTGGAGCTATTACAGGGTCAGCTGGCATAACTGGGCATAGTTGTCCTCCATCAATAACAAGCCATGCAGAGTTAGCGACTAAATTTGCGCGAGCAGTAATAGCCTGAGCTGAACAATAAACTGAATTTCCAGCGTCAAAAGTTACACCTGTTTGAAGCATCTGAGGAGCCCAGCCAACCAGTAAACTATCATAATTTTCTGCAGAAAGAGTAGCACCAAATAACATTTTAGTTGCATTTGTTAGCTGTGAAACATTCCATGAACCAATATCATGGTTAAATGACAGGGCGTAATAAAACATGAATTGCATCTTTGTTACAGAAGATGTGTCCCAGCTACTGATATCTGGATTGGCCAAGCTAGCATAAGCAAACATACTCCACATCTCTGTGACTGCTGTTGTATTCCAGCTACTGGTATCCGGATTAGCCGATGTTGCATTCATAAACATCCATGACATATTTGTTACCGAAGATGTATCCCAACCACTGGTATTGGGGTTGGCCAAAGTGGCTTTATAGAACATCAATTTCATCGATGTAACAGCTGACGTATCCCAGTTACTGGTATCTGGATTTGCTAAGGGCGTATTCCGAAACATACTATGCATGGTTGTAACTGCTGATGTATCCCAACTGCTGGTATCCGGGTTGGCGAAATGAGCAAACGAAAACATGTATGACATATCCTGTACAGCTGATGTATCCCAACCACTGGTATCCGGATTAGCTGAATTGTTAGATGCAAACATTCCACGCATGTTTGTAACTGTTGCAGTATTCCAGTTACTAGTATCCGGGTTGGCCGAGCTGGCTTCAGCGAACATCCTGCTCATATTAGTGACCGCCGATGTATTCCAGCCACTAGTATCAGGATTGGCTGAGGTGGCACGCGCAAACATGCTTCTCATGTCAGTGACTTTTGATGTATCCCAGCCACTGGTATCCGGATTGGCCGAGGTGGCTCCAGAAAACATATTTGACATATCAGTTACTGCTGAAAAATCCGGCAGGTCGTTTGCTGGTAGAACTAGATTAGTTGCTCCCAGAAATGCACTATTCATTGATTTCCAAGCGTTGGTACCCCACTGACTCAGGGAAAGTATCTTATATCTATTGACACCCGACGCAATACGGATCGTGTCATATGTACCCCGGATTCTAATGGTATAAGTACCTGCAACACCGTAATCATGAGTAATCGAACCAGTTAATCCAAATTCATCAAAAGTACCGTCATTATCCCAATCCACATCATAAGGACCACCTATCATCGGAATTGTAATTGAGGAACTATTTGATGTACCAGGATTATCAGTTTTCCAGGTGGTGACAAAATGATCTTCAGACGCGGCGAATGCCGAATTTGAAAGCAAACAGGCAAACAAGAAAGACACTTGCCAGAGCAATCTGTGATTTTTTGCCACGTTTGCACCCTTTGATTATCAATAGATATTGGAGTATATACTATCCAGTTGATTGTGCATTGATATAAGTCAAACATCAAATTACACTCCAGAGAAGCTGCTGCCACTAGCTGCAGAGCCTTGCAGGAATCAAGTGCTAGGGGAATGGTGGGTCGATCCTTGAGGTTGGCGCTTCAAAGTATATGCGACCAGCTATTTTTTTACACAGGCAGTTGAGCTATTAACTGATTAAAACAAATGTTTGGTTTTATTAGGTTCTGTCTACTTATAGGAAAGTCCGGGCGTGGGGTTGAGAATGATATTAATAACTTTGCATACTCCACCCGAACACAAACCCGAACACAAAATGGAAAATGTAAATTATATTCATTATTAAGCTGGCTGTGAATGATCTATATGATTGATATATAGGGTGTTTAATGGTGCCCAGGGCCGGAATCGAACCGGCACGGTATCACTACCGAGGGATTTTAAGTCCCTTGCGTCTACCAATTTCGCCACCTGGGCATATTACTCAAACATCATCAATACACTACTAAGCCGCATTGTTGTGGTTATTTAGTGCTACCACAATGCCACTTGGGCGTGCTTTGAAAATCAACTAGCTTTAAATGGAGGCCAGGCCCGGAATCGAACCGAGGTCAACGGCGTTGCAGGCCGCTGCATAACCACTCTGCCACCTGGCCATCAGGTTTGCTAATTAAGACTGTATTTTACAGTCATAGGCAAATTTCTGCCACACTCTTGGGCCGGTAAATGCCCAAAACATGCCTTAAAGCAATAAAAAACCCCGGCCCGAAAACGGCTACCGGGGTTGTTTATATTTGGAGCGGGAAACGAGATTCGAACTCGCGACCCCAACCTTGGCAAGGTTGTGCTCTACCAGCTGAGCTATTCCCGCAAAGGAGGTGAATTTTAAGCTCTTTTGAGCCACTGTCAAGTATCAAAGGCCAATTTTTCGTAAATATTCGAAAAAACCTCAAAAGTAGCCAATAAAAGCAGAAAAACACACGCCGGACTATGTTTTATGGCTCGGGGGTGGCAAAATACGCACACATAAATACCGATGGGATCAAATGGCTAAGAAAGATGTAATTGAAATGGAAGGTAAGGTAGTTGATACATTACCCAATACCATGTTCCGAGTTGAACTTGAAAATGGACATGTAATAACTGCCCATATTTCCGGACGCATGCGCAAACACTATATTCGTATTCTCACGGGTGACGGTGTGCGTGTTGAAATGACACCTTACGATCTGAGCAAAGGTCGCATCACCTATCGCATGAAATAAGCCTAAATCTAAACCTGTAGTTCAGGCTGTTATTTCTGTAATCCTGTAGTAGCTGGCGTTGGTGCTTCCACAATCACATCTTTGTTTGACGCGTGATAGCGAATTTTCAACGCATCGAGGTTTGTATCGTCAGTTTCCACAAACACATCACCACCTTCGCAGAGGCTGCCAAACAGCAACTCTTCTGCTAGTGCACGCTTGATATGTTTTTTAATTATCCGCTGCATAGGCCGTGCGCCCATAGTTTCATCAAAGCCTTTGCTAGCTAACCAACTGCGTGCATCGGGGCTGACGGTGATACTGACATCTTTGTCGGCGAGTTGCGCTTCCAGTTCGATAATAAATTTGTCGACAATTTTGAGCACTACCACTTCATCTAGTGATTTAAACTGAATAATGCTATCCAGTCTATTACGGAACTCCGGCGCGAAGGTTTTTTCAATTTCAGCCATCGCATCTGTACTGTTGTCCTGGTCTGAGAAACCGATGGAGCGCCTTGCGGCTATTCTGGCTCCGGCATTGCTGGTCATTACCAGCACTACATGGCGGAAATCAGCTTCCCGGCCGTTACTGTCGGTCAGTTTGCCGTGATCCATGATTTGCAGGAGTAAGTTATAGACATCCGGGTGGGCTTTCTCGATTTCATCCAATAATAATACTGTGTGCGGGTTTTTAGCAATCGCTTCGGTTAATAGGCCGCCTTTATCAAAACCCACATAGCCTGGAGGTGCGCCAACCAGACGGGATACCGAGTGCGACTCCATATATTCCGACATATCGAAACGGGTTAACTCAATTCCTAGAATTTGTGCGAGCTGGCGGGTAACTTCGGTTTTACCAACACCGGTGGGACCGGCGAACAGGAAACTACCAATCGGGCGTTCTCCATCAGCAAGACCTGAACGCGACATTTTAATCGCAGATGCCAATGTAGCAATCGCCTCATCCTGGCCGAATACGGATAATTTTAAATCCCGCTCGAGATACTTCAGCGCATCGCGGTCGCTACGGGAAACTTGTTTAGCAGGAATCCGCGCAATTTTAGCGATCACAGTTTCGATATCGCCGGCATCCAGTTCCTGTTTGCGGTCTTCGGGGTCTTGCAGCCAGAGGCTGGCCCCAGCTTCATCGACCACATCGATGGCCTTATCCGGTAGCCTACGGTCGTTCATATGCCGCGCGGAGAGTTCAGCTGCGGCGACTAATGCGGCATCGCTGTATTTAACCTGATGGTGGTCTTCGAAGCGACTCTTCAAACCCCGCAGAATATCTATGGTTTCAGAAATGCTGGGTTCAGCGATATCAATTTTTTGGAAGCGCCTGGCCAAGGCTCGGTCTTTCTCAAAAATACCGCGATATTCTTCAAATGTAGTTGAGCCCATGCAGCGGAGGTCGCCGTTGGCGAGCACCGGTTTAATCAGATTTGAGGCATCCATCACCCCACCGGATGCGGCGCCAGCGCCAATAATGGTGTGTATTTCATCTATAAAAAGAATAGACTCAGACTGTTTTTTTATCTCACCTAATACCGCTTTGAAGCGTTTTTCAAAATCACCACGGTATTTTGTGCCGGCCAATAGCGCCCCCATATCCAAAGAATAAATAACCGCATCCTTGAGCACTGCAGGAACATCATTTTCAGTAATTTTACGCGCTAGGCCTTCTGCCAGAGCGGTTTTACCAACGCCGGCTTCACCCACAAACAACGGGTTATTCTTGCGCCGCCGACAAAGGATCTGGATGATTCTCTCGACCTCTTTTTCACGACCTATTAGAGGATCGATTTTATCTGCCAGTGCTCGCTGGTTGAGATTGCTGGCGAATTTCTCAAGTGCGGTTTTTTCCTGCTCTTCAACGGAGGTTTCCACTTGATCTGCCGCAAGGCCCTCTGTGTTTTCGCTGTCCCCGTCGTAACGAGTGATGCCGTGGGAAATATAATTAATCACATCAAGCCGGGTGATGTCACGCGAATTTAGTACCCAGCTAGCATAGGATTCTTTTTCTCCATAAATGGCAACCAGCACATTGCAACCCAACACTTCGGTCTTGCTGGCAGACTGGACATGATACAAAGCTCGTTGCAGTACACGCTGAAAGCCGATAGTCGGCTGGGTGTCACGAGTATCTTCAGGACCTAGCGATGGAACTTTTTCCGCCAACACCTGATTAAGCTCATCGGCAAGAGCTGGCAAGTCGGCGCCACATGCATTCAAGGCGCTAACAGCAGAGGCGTTGTCGAGCAGTGATAGCAGCAGGTGTTCAACCGTCAGGTATTCGTGGCGGGAATCACGGGCCTGCTGGTAAGCCTGGGCTATGGTTTGTTCAAGGTCTTTGCTAAACACGGGTTTTAACTCTCCTGAAATTTGCCAATTTTGAATCCTGTCTTGTGGGTAAATATATTCTGGGTTCTCTACTATAGAACCTTAAATCTGCCATAAAGTTTCATACCGACTCTAAAGTGCACTGTAAGGGTTGGCTCTCCTGGCGGGAAAAGTCATTCACTTGGGCGACCTTGGTTTCTGCAATATCTCGGGAAAAAACACCACAGACGGCCTTGCCCTTGGTATGCACATGCAGCATTACCTGGGTAGCTTTGTCTTCGTTCATGCGGAAATGCTGACACAATACCTCAATTACAAACTCCATCGGTGTGTAATCGTCGTTTAACAACATGACCTTATACATTTTTGGTGGCTCAAGCTCAAGCCGAACTTCTTCAAGTGACAGGTCGTTTGCAAATGAATGGTCTGGTGTACTCATAAGTCTCATTGTATTACAGCTTTAGAAAGGTGCAAGGGCTGACAGTAACACGATGTCGACAAGATTCTTGATATTGATTAAATATCATATAGATAGATAATTTATGTAGAAATTTTATTATAATAAATTTATGAATATAAAGCCGGTGCGAGCATATTTGGCTTGCAACTTGAAAGCACGCCCCCTGCCCTCATATCCAATATAATGGAAGATAGATGGCTAGATTGTAGGAATCATTAAATGAAGGTTATGGCGGGCTTGTCCGGTGGGGTGGATTCTTCAGTTGCTGCTTTACTGCTGCATCGGCAAGGCATCGATACTTCCGGCCTGTTTATGAAAAACTGGGAAGAAGACGACCGCATGGGCAGTTGTCCAGCCGAGGCTGATGCAAAAGATGCCGCAGCTGTTGCTGCCAGCATTGGAATCCCGTTTTACACTCGCAATTTTGCTGCCGAGTACTGGGATCATGTATTTGAACATTTTCTTGCAGAATACAAAGCTGGCCGCACCCCGAATCCGGATATTTTGTGTAACCGCGAAATCAAATTCAAAACCTTTCTTGAGCATGCGCAAGACCTTGGTTGCAGCCATATTGCAACCGGGCACTATGCACGCCGGGATGAACTAGACGGCCGGTATCGCTTATTGCGGGGGCTAGACCAAAACAAGGACCAGAGTTACTTTCTATACACCCTGGGGCAGCAACAATTAGCACGCACATTGTTTCCGGTGGGTGAACTGGAAAAGCCTGTAGTGCGTGAGCTGGCAGCATCCGCCGGCTTCCTTATCCACGATAAAAAAGACAGCACCGGCATATGTTTTATCGGCGAGCGTAACTTCAGGCCCTTTCTTTCTCGCTACTTGCCAGCTCAGCCAGGTGAGATACGAACCCAGGATGGGCAGCTTGTCGGACAACATCAAGGTTTGATGTATTACACACTGGGTCAGCGCCAGGGTCTTGGAATAGGTGGTGTGAAAGGAGCCGGCGATGCCCCTTGGTATGTGCTTAGCAAAAACATGCAGGACAATATCCTCACCGTCGGTCAGGGCCATGATCATCCATTGTTATTTTCCAACAAGCTTGAGATATCTGAACTCAGTTGGGTTGCCGGCATGCCAGCGGAGATCGATACGGATCTAAGTGCTAAAATTCGCTATCGACAGGCTGATCAAGCCTGTCGTATTAGCCATATCGACAAACATACCTGCCGGGTAGTTTTTGAACAGGATCAATGGGCTGTTACCCCAGGTCAGTCTATTGTGTTTTACCGCGGCGAGGAGTGTCTTGGTGGCGGAATTATTGATTACAGTGAAATAAATTTATGCTCAAGCAACAATTAAAAGAACAAACTCTCGCGTTGGCAGGCGTCTTTCAGGCAGCTGAACTGGTGCATCAAGCGGCCACAACAGGTCAGTGGTCCGGCTATGCGGCTGAACAGAGCATCCAGAGTCTGTTTGTGTTAAATCCAGAAACAGTAGAGGATGTTTATACCGGTGAATACGGCGTCAACATGGGCTTAAAAGCACTGCGCAGCGCTTTAGGAGGAGAACAACAAAGTGGACAAATTCTGGCTTATGCGGTTGAGCTGCTGCAGCTAGAAAAAAAGTACCGGGCCGATCGGGCCATGCGCCAAGAAATCGGCGAAGTACTCACTGATATCAGTAAGCTGGACAGCGATAACAGCGACCTTATGGACCTCCAGGCAACAGCGCTGGGTGAGCTTTACCAGAGGACCATCAGTACGCTGTCTTCTCGAATTATGGTCAATGGCAAACCTACACACCTGCAAAATGAAAGAACCCTTAGCTGGATTCGATCTTTGTTGTTCGCCGGATTGCGCTCAGCCCGATTGTGGGTGCAACTGGGAGGTTCTCGCTTTGATCTGATGTTCGGGCGTAAAAAAACCATTGATGCCTGTACTAAAATTTTGGGGTGATAAGCAGAGGGACGGTACCTTAAGGTGTCGCCCTTCCCTCCGTTTATTAGCGTTTACCGCGAATCAGTATTTCTACTCTACGGTTTTCATTCCGGCCTGCAAGGCTTGAATTATCAGCAATCGGGTGGGATTCACCATAGCCTACCCCCCTGTATCTCGTATCTCTTCTGTATCTCTTGCCAGAAAGTATTTTCCTTGCTGAACAACCTGCGTCGACTTTGTGCGCCTGATTGATGGGGCTTAAGTATCTGTGATGGGATAAAACTTGCAAAACACGCGCTCAATTGACGCAGCGATTTACGCCGGATTTCAATGAGCTGATCGGCTAGTTTATGAGCTGCAGATCGGGGTTTTCTCCGCAGTGTGGAAAGGTGAAAGCCGGGGAGATATAAGGTCATGTTTTTCATGTCCTATTATCTCATTTTAGAGGCAATCAAGCAGCGTTAAATGGTATGCGAAACAGGCTTAACTTAGTGCCATTCGGGTCTGGTCCCCTATTCCTGTCCCCAAATTACAGCGTTCTGTGAATCAAGACAAGCCATATAAACTGCTGCTGCGTTACTGGCAGCGGTTTGAGCGCCCATATTATTTGGGTTTGCAGTTGCATATGCTTGTGCAGCAGTAAAATTTGACTGCTCTACTCCACAGCCAAATGAAAAGTCTGAAGAGCTCATTGAATTTGGCGAATATAATCCGGTAATGCCGAGAATTAAAAAAACAATTGTATTTTTCATATTTAACCTTCCTTAGTAAAAGATGTATTTCCATAAAAACTTACACTTCAGGTCACTGCTGTCCCGTTAACTGTTCAAGCATGAATTCTGGGTGCTCGCCTGAGACCTCCACCCGCATGGATGCGGGTGAAGAGCCCCCATGGATGGGTTTACGGCGTGTCTCAGGCGAGCACCCGGGATTCATGTCCTCGGTGACAAAAACTGGTGTGCGCCAAACGATAGTAAGGGTTATCATCAGCTAGGCACAAAGTTAACGGGACAGCAGTGACTTCAGGTTTATAAATCTACGAATCCGAAGCAACATATGATATACAATGTTTATACACCACATATTTCATACTACAACTATCAGAACCCGCAGTCAAGAATAAGCCTTGTCCTTGTTAGTAGTACATAGTATGTCCGGTTTTGTAGCAAGTAATATGTATCATTTCGATCAGAAATCTGAACGATATCGCCTGTTCGATTATCAAGATTAGGGGACAGACTGGAATGGCACTAAGATAAGGGGTTTTATCATATGACCTATCAACGACTTAACCCTTACTTAAAGCCAAATTAGAAGGTGTTGATTCAATGCAAGAATGGCTTAACTTAGTGCCATTCGGGACAGACTGTCCCCCTATTCTCCTGTTTTTCAGCCATTTGTCAGTGTTAACTTTTATCAAACTTGTCATGTAAAGCTTTGAGTGATTGAGATGAATGGATGTTTAGTTGCTGAACAGTTGCACGGTGCACAAAAAAGCAGAAACCCAAAACCAACCAACTAGCAAGAATGGATTTTAACCACAGGCTATTGATAGTGCCTACAAATAGCCAAATCACAACCAGTGAAATGATCTGAGCCAACGCGATGGAAATCAAAGCTATGCGCAAGCCTTTTTGAATTATCCGTTGTTTTTCTGAAGAGGTGAAAGTATCAATTTGCCAATAGCTCCGTTCAACTTCAAAAACAGCTGATAAAGCGCCGATGGTATCGGTTGAAGTAACACCTGAAGACTCGGCCCGTTGGATGGTTCTCAGGCTAATTCCACTGACCTCGGCTAAATGCTGTTGGGTCCAGCCTTTTTGTTGTCTTAAGGATTTCAGTTTTTCTGAAGCTATGTTCATTTCATTGTGTTTCATAGTATTTGATCTGTATAAGTATAAATACAGAATTAAAACACAGCCACCTGAATATCCATGCGTCATTGCTGCGTCACCAACCCGCCAAGCCAAGCAGTTAAGGGGCAGAATAGGGTTCAGACTGATCCTCCTCTATTCTCCAAACGGGGGCGCTACCATAAAGTACCGCCCTTATATTTGTTAGCGTTTACCGCGAATCAGTATTTCTACTCTGCGATTTTCATTCCGACCTTCAAGGCTTGAGTTATCGGCAATCGGATGGGATTCACCATAACCCACAGAGTACATCCGCTCGGGGTAAATATCCTGGCCTATCATGAAATTAAATACCGACTGGGCGCGGCGTTCAGATAACTTTTGATTATATTCTTCTGATCCGGTGGAATCGGTATAGCCTTGCACAACTATCGCTGTTTCTGGGTAATCACGCATGACACCGGCAAACTCAACCAGCGCGTATTCACTATCGCCACCTAGTACTGCTGAATTCACAGCAAACAAGATATCGCTATCAAACCTGACCCGTAGGGTTTCTTCATCAATTCGCTGCACTTCAAGCTCTTCGATTCTACGCAGTTCAGCTTCCTGCTTATCCATGTAGTGACCAACACCTGCGCCTAAGCCAGCACCAATGGCGGCGCCAATAAGGATATCGTCTAACTCAGGGTCGCCAATCAAAGCACCGGCTGCAGCACCTGCTAGCGCACCCCACAAGGCACCTTGTTTGGTTTTCTGATTGGGGTCGCCATCAAGTGTGGCACAGCCAGAAAGCATAAATGGAATGATGAATAAACTTAAAATGACTATATTCTTGGTTCGCATGGCTAATTCCTCAGTTTTCTTCAGCGATTAAAGTGATGGATTAATACAATAGCTCCACAACTTTTACTAATTCAATGGTTGATATTGGTACTTGTCTTTAGTCCGGGATCCAGAGTATAGACCTCGCTACTCAACTCTGTTGGTATACCGTTTTCAATTATAAAAGAATTTGCTGAACCGGTTCTGAATTTTCTGCCCGAATCGAGCAAACCCTGCCACTCAACTAGATAGCGGTAGAGTTGTTGCGGGCTGACCAACTGTTGCTGGGTAGGAATGACACTGAGAGCTTCACGGCTGGCATGCAGATAGTTTAACCGCCTGCTCCAGCACAATGGCCTGCTGTCCCGACCACTTAGCTAGGGCATTAACGACGGCCGCCACTTGCACCGGGGTAGCGCTTGAAAAACTTTGATTAAACCAATGGCGTACCGCCGGAGTGAACTTCTCCATCAGGCTTCCATTCTATTTTTTAATATTCGAGCTCACTGCGAAAGTATAGCCTAGGTTTTATCAAAAGCTGAGAATATCAGACCGCGAACTGTTTTGTTCTTCCCGCTAGAGCGGTACACTGTGAACATGCCATTAGTCGAACATATGCAACTGCCAACATTTTCTCGCCTGCGCCAGCAGGGTCAAGAAGTACTTTCACTCGAGCGAGCCGAGCACCAAGATATCCGTGAACTACACATCGGCATTCTCAACATGATGCCCGATGCCGCATTAGAAGCTACCGAGCGCCAATTTATTCGCCTAGTCGGTAATTGTAATCGTATCGCCCAGTTTTATGTCTACCCTTTTTCACTGCCTGAAATCAATCGTAGTCGAAAGACTCAAGACTATATCGAGCAGTATTATTGTAAGTTTGAAGATTTAAAAAAACAGGGCCTAGACGCGCTGATTATTACCGGTGCTAACCCTAGCAGCTCAGCACTTGAAGATGAAACCTTCTGGCAGCCACTTGCGGAGGTGGTCAACTGGGCTGATCGGAATGTTGCATCTACTCTCTGTTCTTGCCTGGCAAGCCATGCGATTCTCAAGCAACTGCATGGAATCGAGCGCCAAGCACTGTCGGATAAATGCTGGGGTGTATTTAATCACCATATCTTAGCGCCGCAGCACCCATTGTTGCGGGATATTAATACTCGCTTTGATGTGCCGCACTCGCGCCACAACGAAATCTCTGCTGCGCAGTTCGAGCAAGCTGGATTAACTGTGTTGGTGGCTAGCCGTGCTGCCGGGGTGCAGATGGCAGTTAGCGCAGATCAGTTTCGGATGATATTTTTTCAGGGGCACCCCGAATATGACATCAATAGTTTATTAAAAGAATACAAACGAGAAGTTCAACGCTACCTAAAGGATGAGTTGACTGACACCCCAGCCTATCCGAGCAATTATTTTTCACCTGAAGCCCGTCAAGTCGCACAAGAATTCCTTCAGAGTGCTAAATCAAACGAACTGTTACCGGTCACTTTTGAAGACCAACTACAAGCACACCTTGATAACACCTGGGGGGATACAGCCAAGGCGATTGTGAGCAATTGGCTAGGCCTGGTCTATCAGGTGACAAACCTTGATCGCAGTCGTCAGTTTATGGATGGAATAAATGCCGAGGATCCGCTGGGAATTCGCAGCCTATGAGTCAGTTACAAGATGACATTCAACGAGGCTCGAGTACCGCTTTCCACTGAGCCTCAACCAACTCCCACTCTTCGCCTTTCTTAGCACTGCCCCGCCAGCGCCAGTGGGTAACAAAGTGATAAAACTGGCCGCTATGTGGAAGCCAACCCCCACCTCCAGTTAACAGACTTTGAAAGCTGACTCTGGCGGTGATTTTAGTGGTGGCTTTAGACTCGTCATCAGCCGTAAACTGAAGCTGGATGACCGCCGGGCCGGAGCGCGATGTAAGACGACTGTGTTGTTGCCTTTGGCGCAACATAAATAACCTCAGTTGCCGCCGTTCTGGAAAATATTCAGAATGAAAGTCGGTTGCCACAGCATCTAACACAGAGTCAGTTTCCCCCTGGTTGAAGGCAAGCTCTAGGTGGTTAATTTGCTGGCGTAAACTTTCCGAATAGTTGTACGGCTCCTCACTACAGCCCTGTAATAGTAACACTGCAAGTAATAAAACTAGCCGTTTAATCACAGTCATCCGCAACCGAAAGCAAGCTTTCTTCCAGTAGGCGCGAGGCCACTACAATCAAATCGTGCTCGGTAATCATGCCGACTAACTTATCATCCTCAACCACCGGTAAGCAGGCAATGTGGTTGTCGCGCATCATCCGGATGGCTTCAACCGTGAGGGTTTGTGGTGAAATCACCACCATTTCGGTTTGCATAATACTGCCCACCGTGAGGTTTTTTTCAGGAGTGATTTTACCCTGCGCCAATAAGCGTAATAAAATCCGATGCGAAATTAGACCTACAAGCTTACCCTCAGCATCTTCAACCGGGACATGTCTGACATGTTTCCAGTCCATCAGGCTGGCTACAAAATCGACAATATCGTCTGGCCGCACTGTAAATAATTCGGTGGTCATATATTGATTGACCGTCTGGTAGGACTGGCGCCAATCCTGATCCTGGCAAAACTCTGCAAGCTCCCATTCGTGAACCGGTTTACCCGTACCTTGTTGTTTAATCATGCTGCTGGTAAGACTGCGCAGGCGTTCATTTTTACTCCCCTGGCCTTCCATCTGCGCAAGAGAATCTAATTGCCAACGGGAACCGGTACGCCGTAAACTAACCCGGCGCTCAATAATTCCCAGATAATGTTCAATATCGTCTGCCGCAATTCCACTGCTGCGCAAACCGCTTTCTGCTAACGGTAGGAGTTCATCCAGAATAAGGTCCTGCGCCGGTAAGACTTGGTCGTTAAACCATTTCAGCTCAGCACTCAGACCGTAGCGTGCAGAGGCTAAAAAATTACCTTTAACGGTGGCGAAATCTATGTGATCGCGAACATCGTTTACTTTGCTCATCATTCCCGACATCAGACCGATAAAAAATGCGGTATTTGCTATTTCGTCCGCAATCGTAGGTCCTGAAGGAATCACCCGGTTTTCGATACGCAAATGCGCGACATTATCAGCCACCCCATAACACGCCCTGTTCCAACGGTAGACTGTACCATTGTGCAGGTTCAGCGCATGTAATTTTGGGATAATACCCTTATCTAACATCGCCATCGGGTCTTCTTCGGTGTCTATGGTCAAAATGGGGCGAAATCGGGCAATGTCTTCTTTGAAAATTTCTGCCACAGAGTTTTCTACCCAATTATCACCAAAATGCACCCGTGAACGCGTTCCTCGTAGTTGCTCTACATCAGTACGGGTATCGATGGCGTTTTCGAATACCGCAATGCGGCTTTCCATCCATAAACGCCGGCCCAATAATATCGGTGAATTGACCACTGAGGATAATAATGGTGCAGTAATAGTTTGGGCAATATTATAAAGTCGGGCAAACTCGTCAGGTTCAACCTGAAAGTGCACCTGAAAACTGGTATTGCAGGCCTCTAGCATGATGTTGTCATGGCGAATATTAAGCTGATCAAGCCCATTAATCGTAAATTGAAAATCTGAGCCGCGAAGCGCAAGCAAGGCATCATTCAGCGCCATGTAGCGCGGATTGGGCACCATTGATTTTAAACTCAAGTCCCGTTCAGATAAAGTTGGCAGTATTCCAACCAAGGCAATATCTGCGCCTTTCTTCAGAGCAGCCTCCTGAGCTTTTCGGTAGTAGCCCTCACACTCCTCTTCTAAATCGCGCAAGCAATGACCGGTTAACACATAGGGGGAGAGATTGGCTTCAAGATTGAATAGACCAAGCTCAGTAGTAAAAGCGGGGTCATTCAGTTCCTCAAGAATCTCTAATGCTTTACAGGAGGCCCGCCGTGAGGAGTCCACAATAAACATTTCCTGTTCAGCCCCGACTCTACGAATACCGGTTTCAAATAAACCCTCATCAAGCATGCGTTCTAGCACTCTGACCTCAGTCAGTAAGTTCTGCATAAACCGTTGCCGATCCGCATCTGATACTTGTTCGCTTACATTTTGTTCGCCCATACAAACTTCCTGCTCAAGGGTGTGGTTATAGATAAAACCAGAGTGATTTTTTTATTCTTGCACATGAATACTAATCAAGTGCCGACTAAACGGCAAATAAATTACCGGTTTTATTGGTAATAGTTGGCGTTTTTGAGTATGTTAGTCAATGCTGATAACTTTATGGAGTACTTAAATGTCAAATAATCCTTATTCTGAGAAACCCTGGCTACAGGGATACCCGGCCGATGTTCCCGAAGAGATAGATCTCAGCACCTATTCCTCGATTGTCGATGTATTTAATCAGAGCGTTGAAAAATACGCCAAGCGGACAGCCTTTATTAACATGGGAACCTCCATGAGCTACTCGCAGCTGGATAAACACAGCCGAGATTTTGCCGCTTATCTACAGTCAATTGGTTTGAAAAAAGGCGACCGCGTTGCCATTATGATGCCCAATCTACTGCAGTACCCGATTGCGGTATTTGGAATATTGCGTGCAGGTATGGTGGTGATAAATACAAACCCACTGTATACCGTTAGAGAATTAACCCACCAACTTAGCGATGCCGGTGCCAGCGCCGTAATCATAGTGGAAAACTTTGCCGATGTTTTGGAAAAAACCCTACCCAAGGTGCCAATTAAACATGTCATCACAACCCGGCTTGGCGACATGCTTGATTTCCCCAAAGGCATGCTGACAAATCTCGCCGTAAAGCATATCAAAAAGATGGTTCCGGACTACAACTTACCCGACAGCATCAATTTCAAATCTGCATTGAAGAAAGGCGCCGCTGCGACCTTTACCCCCGAGGATGTTAGCCTTGATCAGCTCGCGTTTCTACAGTATACCGGCGGTACAACCGGTGTTGCCAAAGGCGCTATGCTGAGCCATGGCAACCTAGTTGCAAACATGTTGCAGTCTACTGTCTGGCTCGGTGATATGCTGGAACCCGGCAAAGAAATCATTGTTACCGCATTGCCGCTTTATCATATCTTTGCGCTCACTGCTAATTGCCTGATGTTTGTAAGTCTGGGTGGCAGCAATTTGTTAATTACCAATCCACGGGATATGCCGGGTTTTGTTAAAGAATTAAGTAATATAAAATTCACCGGCATTACCGGTGTCAATACACTTTTTAACGGGCTTTTGAATACGCCAGGGTTCAGTGATATAGATTTTTCAAGCATGAAGCTGTCCTTGGGCGGCGGTATGGCGGTGCAACGCGCGGTTGCAGAGCACTGGAAGGAAGTTACTGGCGTACCGCTTCTGGAAGCCTATGGGCTGACAGAAACCTCACCTGCAGCTGTTTTCAGCCCGACTACTCAAACAGAGTTTACCGGTGCTATCGGTTTGCCCATATCATCAACAGAAGCCATGATAATTGACGATGAATGCCAGCCTGTAGCCACCGGCGAACCAGGAGAGCTGTGTATCCGCGGCCCACAAGTAATGCAAGGCTATTGGCAACTGCCTAGTGCAACTGCCGATACCATGTGTGGCGAAAATGACGATTGGTTGCGTACTGGCGATGTGGCAAAAATGGATGAAAACGGATACTTCTTTATTGTTGATCGCAAGAAAGACATGATCCTGGTTTCCGGCTTTAATGTATTTCCCAACGAAATCGAAGAGGTATTTGCAGCCCACCCCGGGGTACTCGAGGTAGCTGCTATTGGTATTCCTGATGAAAAATCGGGTGAAATTGTAAAAATTTGTGTAGTGAAGAAAACCCCTGATTTGGTGGCAGATGATCTGCGCGCACACGCCAAAGAACAACTTACTGGCTATAAGCGTCCTAAGATTATTGAGTTTTTTGACGAGCTACCGAAAACCAATGTTGGTAAAATTCTTCGGCGGGAACTCCGGGAAATGGCTTTAGCGGCAGAAAAGACTAAAGAAAAAGTCAAAGAAACATTGAAAAACACCATCGATAAAATTTAAGATTAACCCGGGGTTGGAGTCCTTTGTATCTCTATTGCTGTGCAATAGGCATTACTATCGACTCCGACCACCGTTTCCGAGCTTGCAAAACTACAGCGCCCCTGTTTATCTGAGTTTCCCCAGTGTAGGCGCAACGGTCTGCTCTCCGAATTTGTCGTTAATCTCATCGAGTACTGATTCGATGCCGGTTTTTGTCTGGCGGTTATTGGGAATGGCGAAATTATTTTCCAGCTTTGAAGTCCCTACTCCCAGCAAGCGTACCGCAGTGCCGGGATGCTGTTGCAGCCATTTGTTCAGTAGCGCTTTGCTAACACTATAGATCGCTTTGCCAGAGTCTGTTGCTTCGATAAGGCTTATTTGCCGGCTAAAAGTTTGAAACCGTGAGCTGCGTACTTTTAAGCGAATTACCTGGGCTGTATATTTTTTCTTACGCAAACGCCGACCAACTTGTTCAGAAAGTTTTTGCAACACCGCCAGCATTTGGCGTTGCTCGTTCAGGTCGGTATCGAAAGTTTGCTCATGACTGATGGATTTATCGCTGCGGGTTGGAATGACCTCGCGTTGGTCTTCACCTCGTGCGAGCGACTGAAAATGGGTGGCTTGGGCTCCGAGAGCCGATTCAACTAATTGCATATTGGCGCGTCGCAACTGACCAACGGTGAGAATGCCTGCCTGTTTGATCCGTTGTTCGGTTTTAGGCCCCACCCCCCAAAGTCTGCCCACCGGCATGGGGTCAAGAAAATCATGGGCATTGTCGGGAACCCGAAAAAAACCATCCGGTTTGCGAAAATCAGAGGCCAATTTAGCGAGGAATTTATTCTCGGCCATACCCACCGATGCAACTAAACCAGTTTGCTGTAATATCTTATTTTTAATCGCCATGCCGATAGTTTCAATATCCCCCAAAACTTTACGACTCGCGGTAACATCCAGAAAAGCTTCGTCCAGTGACAAGCCTTCAACCAATGGGGTAAATTGCTTGAAAATAGAAAACACCTGAGTCGATATTTCCCGATAACGGGACATATTACCGCGACAGTAAATACCCTGGGGGCATAATCTGCGGGCCCTACCTATTGGCATTGCCGAGTGTACACCGAACTTGCGCGCGGCATAGTTAGCCGCGGATACTACGCCCCTCGGGCCTAGGCCACCAACGATAACGGCATGGCCGCTATATTCAGGATTATCCAGCTCTTCAACTGAAGCAAAAAAGGCATCCATATCAACATGGATAATGGCGCGCCTGATGGGCATTTAGGTTATCACTACATCGTATGAGTTGATTTATTACTCTCAAGCATACCGGTAAGGTGTTGTTCAATCACCCCACGGGCATGCTCACCATCAGGTGTTTCCGCAAACTGCACACCAATGCCGGGTTTACGGTTTCCCTGTGAGCCCATCGGAGTAATCCAGACGACTTTGCCGGGAATCGGCAAGCGCTCTTCTAGGTCCATCAGGGTCAGCAGAAGGAAGACTTCATCACCTAACTGAAAATGCTTATTGCTGGGCACAAATAAGCCACCGTTTTCGATAAACGGCATATAGGTCTTATACAGCGCGTCGCGATCGAGGATGGATACGGATAAAATTCCCTGCTGTGCCATTTTGTTCTCCTTTATAATTTCTGAACACTGTCGGAAGCGAATATATTGATTACTCTTCGCCCCCTGGTGGTTAAATCTGTGCCCATTGTAACAACCATTGCTCAAAGAGTAAGTCCTGGCGTAAAGGACCCTCTTGGCTTCTCCAGCCCTGCATGGCCATAGATTGTAACTGTAATGAGGTTTCCAGTGGAAAATTCGGTCGCGCTTTCCGTACCGCCTCACTAACCGGGTCCTTACAGGCTTCACCTGTCAGACTGGTACGGGCTATATCAGCCATCCACTGACTTAACCATAGCCACACCAAGGGTTGTTTTAGGCTTACCCAGCTGTTTGCTACTGTCATTAGGTCGGCCTGGCCGCGTGCAATTTTTAAATATCCAATGCCCACATTTCGACGCACATCGAGCAAATCGCCCTGCAGGTATTCGGCAGCCAGCAAAGGTAATCCTCGCGCTGCCAACATGGCGGGATGAACTTGTTCCGCTTGCTGCCCGGACTGGGTGAACCAAGCCTCCACCGCCGCACTCGCGGCAGGCTCAACAGCGTATTGCTGGCAGCGACTGCGAATGGTTGCTAGCAAGCGTGCAGGCTCCGTGCTACTGAGAATAATATAAGCTTCCCCCGCCGGTTCTTCTAGCGTTTTCAGCAAGGCATTTGCCGCTGCCCGGTTCATAGCTTCCGCAGGGCGAACCAGCGCTACCTTACAACTGGCCATGCTGGCGGTTAATGTTATCTTATGCACGAACTCACGAATTTGATCAATTTTAATGACCTTGCTGTCTTCTTCCGGTTCGAGAATAAAAACATCTGGATGACTGCCACTCGCAAATAGCTTACAGTTTCGGCACTTACCACAGGCAGAATCTTCGCGGGCCTCGCTGCAAATCAACCTAGCGGCAAGACAACCAGCAAGTTGTTCAATTCCGGCATGCAGCTGACTGCTAAGTAAAATAGCATGGGGTAAATGTTGATTTTCATGTTGTTTCATCAACTGCTGCCACACCTTTGTGTGCCAGGGATAACACTTATCTATGGGAGTGGGTATGGGCAAATTCTGACTCACAGGCGTTGCTCCAGAATTGATAATATCTGTTTGCGCACCGCCGACTGACGGGCACTGGCATCAACAACTACAATTCGTTCGGGGTGCTGCCGGGCGCGCTGCAAGTAGGCTTTACGAACACGCTCAAAAAACACCCGCTGTTCGGACTCGAAGCGATCAGGCTCGCCGGTTTTTTGTGCTCGCAACAAACCTATTTTAACCGGCACATCCAGCAAAATTGTCAGTTTCGGCATGGTTTCGGCTACCACCAGTTGCTGTAGTTGTTTGATTTGCTCCAGTGGCTGTTGTCGCCCGCCGCCCTGATAGGCATAACTGGCATCAACAAAACGGTCGCAGATAACAGATTTTCCGGCCGCTAACGCCGGTTTAATAGTTTGTTCCAGTAACTGAGAGCGTGAAGCGAAGATCAGCAATAACTCGGTTAGCGGTAAAATCCCACTACGACTGCGGTCCAGAAGAATATCGCGGATAGCTTCGCCAGTTGGCGTACCACCGGGTTCCCGACAGCTGACAACCGTGTCGCCGCGATCTTCCAACCATTTACCAACCACCCGCATTAGCGATGATTTACCGGCGCCTTCACTGCCTTCAAGACTAATAAATACTGCGCTCATTTTCGTTTTAACATCCGCTGTACGGCCTTATTATGTTCTGCATAAGTCTCAGAAAAAGTATGTCCCCCGCTGCCGTCAGCAACAAAATACAGTGTTTTACCATCCGCTGGCTGGCCCACTGCCGCTAGTGATGCGGCTCCTGGCAGTGCAATCGGTGTTGGTGGCAAGCCAAAGCGGGTATAAGTGTTGTAGGGTGTGTCTGTGCGTAAATCTCGACGGCGGATATCGCCATCAAAGGCATCACCCAGACCATAGATGACCGTTGGATCAGTCTGCAAGCGCATGCGTTTTTGTAGCCTCCGCACAAAAACCCCAGCAACATCGCTGCGTTCTGAGGCCAGCGCGGTTTCCTTTTCAACAATGGATGCTAGTATCAGCATTTCATAGGGGTTATCTAGCGGCAAGTCTGGGGCTTTTTCCTGCCAGTGTTTTTCCAGTTGTGTCTGCATCGCATGATAGGCTTGGCGAAGGATGCTCAAATCACTGTCACCTTTGGTAAAGCTATAAGTTTCCGGCAGAAACCAACCCTCAATGAATTCACCATCGATACCCAGAGTAGCCGAGAGCCCGGCCTGCGCTTCTGAATTCAAGCTCTGTACCAAACGATCATCTGCTTGCAGGGCTACCAATAATTCAGCTGCACGCCAACCTTCAATTATAGTAAAGCTATAGCGAATGACCTCACCCTTGCTGAGCCGTTGCAGCCACATTTGCGGCGTCATCCCCGCTTCAAGTTGATATTCTCCGGCCTTAATAAGCTGTGGTTCAAGCCGCTGTAACAAACGCCAAGGCCAACGGTCTTTGCTGATTTTTTCGGTCAGCAGCTTTTCTACCATCGCTGCATGACTACTACCCCGCTTGATAGTAATTGTTTGCCCACCAGCCTGAACCTGCAGCGGCTGCTGCAGGAAACCTTGATACTGATGGTAAACCCAGCCCGTTGAAGCACCAAGTAGCAATAACAGTAACACCAGTATTAGCAGAAATTTATTCATGCGGGTTTAGCCAGTAGTTTAGATTGTTGCCCTAACCATGCTTGAATTTCGCGGGTGAAAGGCCCTATTTCAAACTGCCAGTCCGCTATCCGGGTAATGGGCCAGATACCTCTGATGCTATTGCACAGAAAAACTTCCTCAGCTTCACTCAGTAACTGAAGTGTAACCCGGCGTTTTTCGCATCGATGGGAAAATGCCTGTAAGATTGCCCCGCGGGTTACCCCATGAATACCGCAGCGATCCATTCTCGGGGTAATTAACTGGCCACCATTTACCAAAAATATATTAGCCGAAACAGTCGAGATTACAAACTCATCCTGATCCAGCATCAGTCCTTCGCCAGCCTTACTTACTGCAGGCTCTGATGCCGCGATAACTTGCTCTAGACGATTGCTATGTTTGATCGCAGCCAGTCGACGGTTATGCGCCAATTGATACTCGGCAATAGGCAGTTCTATACCTTTTAATCGTGGTAGTTCAACATCTGCAGGCCAGGCATGACAGCTAACAGTACGCCGGGTTGCGGTCGGCCCTGATGGCGTATAGGCCGAATAGCCGCGCGCACCACCGCTGGCGCTTATCGAAATACGAACTACGCTGAGTAACTTGCCGGCACAGACTGTCTGTAATTCCCGCAGGAGTACGATTTCATCTGGCATACACAAACCCAGGCGCTGGCAACCCTCACGCAGGCGCAGCAAATGTTGTTGCCAGAATACCGGCTGCGCTGATTCAACCGCAATGGTCTCAAAAATACCGTGCCCGTAAAGAAACGCGCGGTCACTGACCGGTATTTCTGAACTGATTTCCCCGTCGATTAAACAATCATGCATGGCTGAGCCCCAGTGCTAGCAATAGGCCTTTTGCCTTGGCTTCGGTTTCCCGCAGCTCGGCTTCAGGTTCTGAATCAGCAACAATACCACCGCCAGTACGAAATACCAGCTTTTTACCTTGTTGAAACAGACTACGGATAAGAATATTCATATCTAAATTTCCATTGCGGCTGAGATAACCCATTGAACCGGTATAAACACCGCGCCCTGCATGTTCGAGTTCCGCAATAATCTGCATACAGCGCACCTTCGGGCAACCGGTTATAGTCCCGCCCGGAAAAATCGCGCGAATCGCGTCGATGGGAGAATATACAGGCTTTAATTTACCGCGAATATTAGAAACAATGTGATGCACATGCGGATGTTGCTCAACCACCATCAATTCATCAACCTGTACACTGCCGGTCTCGCAGACACGCCCGAGGTCATTGCGCACCAGATCGATCAACATAATATGCTCGGATCGTTCTTTTGGGTGATTAATTAACTCTTCCAGCAAGGCCTTATCATCTGCGGCACTGCTGCTACGCGGGCGGGTGCCGGCAATGGGTCGAGCTTGCACCAGCGGGCCGTTGATTTCCAACAGACGCTCTGGTGATGAACTAATAATCGCCTGTTGTCGATAGATAGATAAGCCGGCAAAGGGTGCAGGATTGTTGGTTTGCAGGGCTTCCAGAATCGCCATGGGCTCGGGGATGTTTTGTTGTGCCTGTATATTCCATGCCCGTGACAGGTTGACCTGAAACACATCGCCTGCGTGGATATACTCAATCGCTGATGCTACTGCTGCAAGATAGCGTTCATCTGGGTCAACACAGAGTGTAAAGTCCGGTAACTGGTTTACCTGTGGGGAATTATCGGTAGATACGAGATCAGCCTGCATTTCTTCCAGCAATTCTGGTTTTTCGGCAACCAGCCAGGCATTGCCCTGATTATGGTCAATAATAATGGCTGCCGGGCAGCGTTGCGCAAAGGCGACCGGGAATTCTGATGTTTCAGTAGGGTTTACACAGTCTGGTAAATCCAGTACGGGCTCTACTTCTGCCGCAATCTCATACCCAAGGAATACAAACCAGCCACCGTAAAATGGCAGAGAATCAGCGCTATCAAAAGCTACTTTTAGATGTTGAAACCAGTCGTCTAGAGCGCTCAGAAAACTCTTGTTTGCAGAAATTAGCTCATCCGGTCCGTGTAACTGGCCGTTGGTTGATAATTCAAGGGTTTCCCCCCGCGCAAGGAATAACATTGAAAACCGTTCGTTTGGGTGATTTAAGACACTGTCGGCCGCACTACTAAGGTAATGCGGGTATTTTTCTGGATTTTGCCTGTGCAGGCCGGTCAGGTCTGGTAGCTCAGGCAGTTGCCTTGTCAAACTCACCCAGTGTAGCGTTTCAACAGTACACTGCCATTGGTGCCGCCGAATCCAAATGAATTAGAAATCGCGACATCGATCGGCATTTCAACGGCTGTATGGGCAGCATAATTAAGGTCATCTTCCGGGTTGGTCTCATCCAGATTGATGGTCGGCGGAGCTAAGTTGTCGCGTAATGCCAAGGCTGTAAAGATCAACTCCACACCTCCAGCAGCACCCAACAGATGACCAGTCATCGACTTGGTTGAGCTCATAATCAGATTATAGGCATGCTTGCCGAACACGGATTTCACCGCATCAGATTCCGCGGTATCACCGGCTGGGGTAGAAGTCCCATGGGCGTTAATATAATTCACTTCATCTAAATTCACACCGGCATCCGCCAACGCAATTTGCATACAACGGGCAGCGCCTTCTCCACCGACGGGCGGCGAGGTCATGTGAAAAGCATCACCGCTCATTCCGAATCCGGCAACTTCGGAGTAAATTCTACCTCCCCGTTTGCGCGCGTGCTCTTCGCTTTCGAGCACTACAATGCCCGCACCGTTACTGAGTACAAATCCGTCTCTATCCTTATCCCAGGGGCGACTGGCTGCCTGGGGGTCCTCATTACGGGTTGAGAGTGCGCGGGCAGCACTGAATCCACCCATGGCTGATTTGGTAGTGCCGTATTCTGCGCCACCGCAAATCATTACATCGGCATCGCCGTAGGCAATCATTCTGGCAGCCATGCCAATGCTGTGGGTTGCTGTGCTACAGGCGGTAACCAGTGAAATATTAGGGCCTTTATAGCCTTTCATTATAGAAAGGTTACCTGACACCATATTAATAATGGTTGAAGGAATATAAAACGGCGAAATTCTGCGCGGACCCATTTTATCTATTTTGAGTGTGGTTGCCTCAATCCCGGCAAGCCCACCAACGCCAGAGCCAATGTTGACACCAACCCGCTCAAGATCCAGCTCGGAAAAATCCTCGAAGCCAGAATCTTTAATTGCATCCAATGCAGCTGCCATGCCGTAATGGATAAACGGATCCATCTTGCGGGCTTCCTTTGCAGATAGCCACTGACTGATGTCGAAGTCTTTGATTTCACCTGCAAAGCGGGTTTTAAATTCTGTTGCATCGTAGGCAGTTAATGCGGCGATACCACTACGGCTGTTTGAAATTGCATCCCATGCGCTTTCAAGAGTATTTCCAACTGGGGAAATAATACCCATGCCGGTTAAGACAACTTTACGCTTGCTCACTGTATGTCCTCGAAATGTGTGTTACCAGCTTGATTCTGTGCTGGGTTATGCCAGCATCACGACCGGGGTTCCACCCGGTCATGATGTGCAAAGCTGTAATATACGCTTAAATTGCGCTGGTTACATAATCGATTGCCTGTTGTACATTGGTGATTTTTTCTGCATCCTCGTCAGGAATTTCACACTCGAATTCTTCTTCCAGTGCCATAACGAGTTCGACGGTATCCAGTGAATCCGCGCCGAGATCGTCGATAAATGATGCGTTATTGCTAACCTCATCTTCACTTACATTCAGCTGTTCAATAACGATTTTCTTAACGCGTTTTTCGATGTTACTCATGATTTAATGCTTCCTTTGTAATAAGTCGTCATAATTATACCTGAATCTGAACGCCGTGTTTATACCCGTTAACGGCTAACATATGGGTAATTAAGCTCAGACGCTTTCTTTCTTTCTTCAATAAGAATATTTTATATTTGTTTAAATATCAATGAATTATAAGATTTATCTAATTCACTCCATGAACATGCCACCATTAACATGCAAGGTGTGCCCTGTGACATAGGCGGCCTGTGAAGATACCAGCCAGGATACCGCATCAGCAATATCGGCAACACAGCCTAATCTTGCTAATGGTATTTGACCGAGCATCGCTAGGGTTTGTTGCTCTGAGAGCTTATCCGTCATATCTGTGGCAATAAATCCGGGAGCGATCACATTCACGGTAATGCCTCGCGAGCCAATTTCCTTTGCCAAAGACTTGCTGAAACCGATAATTCCAGCTTTAGCAGCTGCGTAATTACTTTGCCCGGCATTGCCGGTTGAACCAATTACTGAAGAGATATTAACGATTCGCCCATCACGGGCCTTCATCATTCCCCGCAGGCAGGCCTTGCTTAAACGGAATACCGAACGCAGGTCGGTATCAATAACATCGGCCCAATCTTGTTCTTTCATGCGCATCAATAGTTGATCCCGGGTAATACCGGCATTATTGACCAGCACCGTCGGTGCACCCCACTGCGCTGTTATTTCTTTTATCAAGTCAGTAACCGCAGCGGCATTATTAACATCAAGTGCGCGCCCTGCCCCCTGACCAAGCTTTGTAAGGCGGGTTTCGATTTTCTCTGCACCCGCTATAGAAGTAGCAGTCCCAATCACCAACATGCCATCAGCAACCAAACGATCCGCTATCGCTGCGCCTATTCCCCGACTGGCACCAGTTACCAGTGCGACTTTAGCTGTAAACTCACTCATTCTTCTGCACTCCACTGTTGAACTGTAATCTGTAAATGCTCAGGGCTTTGTAGTGGTGTTATTGGCACCCGTCGGGCAATGCGCTTGTTTAAACCACTGAGTACCTTGCCCGGCCCGCACTCGGCGAAAGCCTGCACACCCAGCTCGAGCATGCGTTGAATAGTTTCTGACCAGCGCACTGGCAAGCTCAGCTGCGCAAGCAAATGCTCACGGATAGATTCTGCACCTGCTGCCACACTGGCATCTACATTATGTAGTACCGATGTGGTTGGAGCCGAGATATTCGCGGCTTCCAGTGAAGCTTTAAATTGATCAGCAGCAGGCTGCATTAAAGCACAGTGCGAGGGTACGCTGACAGCCAATAGCATTGCCCTGCGGGCACCTGCATCCAAACACAGCTGACAAGCCGTTTCCACTGCAGCTTTTTCGCCAGCTATAACGACTTGTCCTGGGGAGTTGTAATTGGCTGCGGAGACAATTCCACTGCCAGAGGCTTGTTCACAAGCAGCTTCAACCAGCTTATCATCCAGCCCTATGATAGCTGCCATTGCACCAACGCCTGCAGGTGTGGCGGCCTGCATTAATTGACCGCGACGATTAACCAGACGAATACCATCACTTAAACTGATGCTGCCTGTCGCCACTAGTGCTGCATATTCACCAAGACTATGGCCGGCCATGAAATCCGGTAAACCGCCATTGAGCGACTGCCAAACTTGCCAGACTGCAATATCCGCTGCCAGCATAGCCGGCTGGGTATACTCGGTTTTATTCAACTGCTCTTGTGGCCCCGTTTGGCAAAGCGCCCAAAGGTCCATTCCAATGGCTTCGCTGGCCTCAGCAAAAACATCAGCCACTTGCGGATGTGCAGCAGCTAATTCACTGAGCATACCAATAGACTGGGAGCCTTGGCCTGGAAATAAAAATGCAGTTTTCATATCGTTATGTCTGAGTATTTAAGCTGTAAAATTAGAATGCTAATCAGTATTTGCTTAATATGTGCTTAATATTTAATTAGAGCTGAGCCCCAGGTAAATCCACCACCAAAAGCTTCAAGCAAAATAGTATCGCCGCGTTTCACCCGACCACTACGAACGCCTTCATCGAGTGCCAACGCAACCGATGCGGCCGAGGTATTGCCGTGTTTGTCGACAGTAACAATGACTTTCTCCATTGACATGTTTAATTTTTTTGCAGTTGCCATAATGATACGCAAATTTGCCTGATGCGGTATCAGCCAGTCGATATCGGACTTTTCCAGATTATTGGCTGCCAGTGTTTCATCAACAATCTGACCCAGCGTGCGCACGGCCATTTTGAATACTTCCCGACCATTCATCAATATTTTCAAGCCGCCATTATTGCTATCTTTAAAGCCTCGCGAAACCCCTACATCAGCTCCCAGCAAATGCGCATAGCGGCCGTCAGCGTGAATATGGGTAGAGAGTATGCCTGGCTCTTCAGAGGCTTCCAGAACTATGGCTCCCGCACCATCGGCAAACAATACCGCGGTTGTACGATCCTCATAATCGAGTGCCCGTGAGAGTGTTTCCGCACCACAGACTAGAATTTTCTTTGCCATTCCGCTTTTGATGAACTGGTCGGCAACACTGATACTATAAACAAAGCTGGTGCAAGCGGCATTTAAATCGAACGCGGCGATACCCGGCAGGCCCAGTCGTTCCTGCAACAGGCAGGCGCTGCTCGGGAAAATCAGATCAGGCGTGGTGGTGCCAAGGATAATCATATCGATTTCAGCAGCTTCTATCCCAGAGGCCTCTATTGCACGCAGGGCAGCCTGCTCAACCATATCGACCGTAGTCTCACCCTCAGCGGCCATATGCCGTTGTTTGATTCCTGTGCGTTCCTGGATCCACTGGTCGTTGGTATCCATCACTTTTTCCAGGTCTTTATTGGTAACAATATTTTCAGGCAAGTAACTACCGGTACCCATAATTCTTGAATATGTCATGACATGCTATTTCCGAATTTTTACAATGAAGGTTGAATTTTAGCTAACCGTTAATTAATAGGCAACCTGCTGTAACTACGGGCATACGCCAGCGTACGCACTCTAAAACGAAAAATCCGCTGCCAGTACAACTGACAACGGATCATCGAACGATAAATAAATGTAATCAAACAAGCTTATTCTTCGTCCTCAATTTCAACGATTTTTGTTTCGATGACTTTGCGACCGCGGTAATAACCTTCTTCACTTACATGGTGGCGCAAATGGACTTCACCGGTTGTCGGCTCAATCGAAAGCGTAGGTGCTTTCAAGGCATCGTGGGAACGACGCATACCGCGCCTGGATGGGGTTTTACGACTTTTTTGAACTGCCATGGTACTAACTCCTGATAAATATAATTCTTGTTATTCCACAAGCGGCATTTTCAATATACCCGTTGTAGAACTACCCTTGAACCTGATAGGTTTGCACTCAGCGTAATTTTGCAAGAGCTGCAAACGGACTTTTTTGCTCAGGTTCCGTATAATTTTTGTCCTCGCTATGGTATTCCATTAGCGGGCACTTCGGGTTCACCGCGATTAACGGCAGGGACATTAAAAGCTCGTCCTCTACCACCACAGCTAACGCCATCTGTTTAAAATTCACCAGCACAGTATCTGTGCCGTCGTCAAAGTTTTCGCGCCCTTCCCTATTAGCTTCAGCATCAATCAGCGTAAGCTCAATCTCACGGTCGATTTTTTCCGAATAGACCTTTAGACTGCGTTGGCACAGCATGGGTAATTCTGCCATTACCCTTAAACGCAATACCGGCCTGCGATTGCTGCCTTTGCCAAAACGGGCATCAAAGCGAACCTTTCCAACCGCGTCCGAGGTTTCTCCCTCAAAATGCAAAAACTCACATAAACGCTGCAGTTGGCAGAGGGGTATACTACCCGCCAAGGATTGTTGGCCCTCTGCTAATCTCCAGGGATTCACCGTGGCAGGAAAACGCTCTGGGTAATCATTCGACATAACCGAACAATTTTACTATTAATATCCTTATATGACAAGGCGATACACCGAAAAAATGAGAATTATCCTTGCCTCCACCTCAAATTACAGAAAACAACTACTACAGCGCCTGCTCAATGACTTTGAATGCATGGCTCCGGCAGTAGATGAAACCCCTTTTGCTCGGGAATCTGTAACCAAAATGGTCGATCGTCTGGCACTTGCCAAGGCGGACACTATTGCAAATCAACACCCGGATGCTGTGGTTATCGGCTCCGACCAATCATTGCTTGCAGACGGGCAAATACTTGGCAAGGCCGGCAATGCTGATGCTGCTGCCGAACAATTACAATTACTCTCCGGGCGTGAGGTTGTATTTGAAACCGCTGTAGCATTGGTTTGTCGGGACCGAGGTATCAGTTTGCAGCGCCGAGTGCCCACACTGGTACATTTCAGACACTTGCACAATACTGAAATTCAACGCTATATTGAGCGGGAATCACCTTTCGATTGTGCTGGCAGCTTCAAGGCTGAAGCACTTGGTATTAGTTTAATTGAATGGATTAAAGCAGATGACCCCACTGCTTTGATCGGGCTACCGTTAATTGCTACAGCTGAACTACTGCGTAGCGCTGGTTGCCAAATCCCTTAAGCTTCTCACAGTGGTTGTTGATAGCATATAATACTCACCATACGCTAGCGAACTGCAACCCTCTGCTAACATAGACTCAGCTTCATTGAATTACACAGAACATACATAAGGATTATTAAAATGAGCACATTCCCTGATTTAAAAAACTGGAAGCTGGAAAGTGATATCGACAATATCATCTGGCTAACTTTTGACCGACCCGGGGAAAAGGCCAATGTATTATCAACTGCGGTTATTAAAGAACTGGATACCGCAATCGCTGCTATCGAAACCGAAAACCCTAGAGGTCTTGTATTGCGCTCTGGCAAACATGAGTCTTTCATTTTCGGCGCCGATGTCAATGAATTTGATAATGCAACCGATCCGGCTGAAGCGGCAGATGGTATCCGCAGCGTACACGCTTTATTTAATCGTATTGAAGCTTTGCCGTTTCCAACGGTGGCCTGCATAGAAGGCTTTTGCCTTGGTGGTGGTCTGGAACTGGCACTGGCTTTCGACTGGCGGATTGCAAAAAATATTGATAAAACCCGGATTGGTTTTCCGGAAATGAATCTCGGCATTTTCCCCGGCTTTGGTGGCGCCGCACGCACTATTCGTAAATTAGGCGGTAAAAACGCACTGCCATTAATGCTATCCGCGCGCTTCCTGCGAGCTCCTGCGGCAAAGAAAATTGGCCTTATCGACCAACTGGTAAGCCCGCAGGTTAGCATAGACTGGGCTGCACGCAAGGCGATTGCACGAAAGCTGAAATCCAAAGCACCTGGCCGCGGTGTCGGCATCCTTAACAGCGGGCCGGTGCGCCGCTGGCTGGCTAAGTTTGTGCGCAAGGAAACGGCGAAAAAAGCCAATCCAAAACACTACCCTGCCCCGTATAAATTAATTGATCTATTTGAACAGCATGCCGATGATTACCAAGCCATGCTTGAAGCCGAGGCCGTTGGGGTTGGCGAACTCATCGTTGGGGATACTTCACGCAATCTTCGCCGGGTATTCAAGCTGATGGAACGCTTAAAAGCTGAGGGTAAAAAATCAGATGCCAAAGTCCGGCGTGTACATGTAATCGGCGCTGGCGTTATGGGCGGTGATATTGCCGCCTGGTGCGTCTTGCGCGGACTGGAAGTTACCCTTCAGGATCGAGAAATGAAGTATATCGAACCGGCCATGCAACGCGCTGGTAAGTTATTCAGCAAAAAAATCAGGTCAAAAGCCGCCCGTGCGGCAGCCAAAGCACGACTGACTGCCGATGTTGATGGCAACGGTATCGCTCGGGCAGATGTGATTATTGAGGCGATATTTGAGAACCTCGAAGCCAAGCAGGAACTGTTTAAAAAGGTAGAAAAGCAAGCACCAAAACACGCCATTCTGGCAACCAACACATCCGCGATCCCATTGGCGGATATCGCCTCGGCATTGCGCTCACCCAAGCGTTTGATCGGTCTGCACTTTTTCAATCCTGTTGCCAAGATGCCCTTGCTTGAAATTGTCTATGATAAAAAAACCGATAAGCCATTAATCAAACGGGCCTGTGCTTTTGCCGGGCAGATATCCAGATTCCCACTTCTGGTTAAAAGCAGCCCGGGCTTTCTGGTTAACCGAGTCCTTGCCCCATATATGAGCAAAGCCATGGCTTTATACCAATCCGGAATTCCAAAAGAAGCCATTGATAAAGCCGCCACAGACTTTGGTATGCCAATGGGACCGGTAGAACTGGCAGATACGGTCGGCCTGGATGTAGGCCTTGGTGTGGTCAGTACTCTTGGTGGTGATGACACTGAGGATCAGATCGCGTTCCTGAAAAAATACATTGATGCCGGCAAGCTGGGTAAGAAGTCGGGCGAAGGTTTTTATCGTTGGGAAAAAGGTCGGGCGAAAAAAGACCCTGAAGAAATCCGCGGACACAATTTGAAGAAACTGGCAGACCAGCTCATGCAACCCTATTTTGATGAGTGTCGCGCCTGCCTAGCTGATGGCATTGTTGCTGACGCCGATATTATTGATGCCGGGATGATTTTCGGTACCGGCTTTGCTCCCTTCCGCGGCGGGCCGTTACATTACCTTGAATCTCAAGAAAACGACACTCTAAAGAGCGAGTCTTCAAATAACCAATCTTCAGCCAAACAGGAGGCCTCATCATGAGTGAGTATAACTATCGCCGCATCGCTGTCATCGGCGGCAGCCGGATTCCCTTCTGTCGCTCTAATAGTTTTTATGCAGACAATACCAATCTCGAAATGCTGGCTGCATCGATTCAAGGAGTGGTTGATAAATTTGGCCTTCACGGCATGCAACTTGATGAAGTGGTTGCCGGCGCAGTAACCACCCACTCCAAAGACTGGAACCTCAGCCGTGAAGCTCTGCAGTCTACAGACCTGTCACCGCTCACTCCGGGGATCACCATGTCACAGGCCTGTGGTACCGGCTTACAGGCTGCACTGATGTCAGGTGCAAAAATTGCTTCAGGCCAAATTGAATCGGCCATTGTCGGTGGTACCGATACCACCTCCGATGCCCCTATTGTATTTTCCCGGCGATTTTCACAGCGTCTGATCGCTCTGGGCAGAGCAAAAAGCGCGAAAGCAAAACTGCAAGCATTTAAGGGCTTTTCTCCAGCTGAACTTAGCCCGCAGCCACCGGCTAACGGTGAGCCACGCACCGGACTTTCCATGGGACAACACTGTGAACGGATGGCCAAGCGCTGGAATATCAGCCGCGAAGATCAGGATCGCATGGCGATGGATAGCCACCACAAAGCGGCAGCAGCTTATGACGCAGGTTTTTTTGATGAACTATTAACCTCATTTGCCGGAGTAACACGGGATAACAATCTGCGCGCTAATTCAACCATGGACCAGCTGGCGCAGTTACGCGCCGCTTTTGATCGCAGCCCAGGCGGTACATTAACCGCTGGTAACAGCACGCCGCTAACCGATGGTGCTTCGGCAGTATTGTTGGCATCAGAAGAGTGGGCTGCAAAACACAATCTACCCGTACAGGCATTCTTGACCTACGGCCGCACAGCTGCGGTTGATTATGTCGATGATGAGGGCTTGTTGATGGGTCCCACAGTGGCTGTCGCTGAAATGCTGAAGATGGCAGATCTGAAATTACAGGACTTTGACTTTTATGAAATCCACGAAGCCTTCGCAGCCCAGGTATTGTGCACATTAAAAGCCTGGGAATCGGGTGATTATTGTCGTAATCGACTGGGCCTTGAGACCGCACTTGGCGCAATCGACCCGGGGAAAATCAATGTAAAAGGCAGCTCTCTGGCAGTGGGTCACCCGTTTGCCGCAACCGGCGGTCGAATTATTGCAACCCTCGGGCAAATACTCGAACAGGCGGGCTCAGGCCGCGGTTTAATTTCAATCTGTACAGCCGGTGGCATGGGCGTTAGCGCAATAATGGAGCGTCCCTGAGTGTCTAATAACATCATCTTGAAACCGTCCGTACAATCGAGTTTACGGATAAACCCAGAAATCGAAGTCGTGCGTGCTGGTGAGGCAGCTACGGCATTTACTGATCCCGGCGATGCAACCAAAAATGAGAAAATGATTCGCCAGCTTGGAAAACAGATGCGTCCCCTGCTTTCGCGTTTGCAAGCCAGTCAGTCTCATTCGATTTTACTGGTCGTCCAGGCCCTTGATGCCGCTGGCAAGGACAGCATGATTCGTGCGCTATTTTCAGCCCAAGACCCAGCAATCATTAAAGTTGCTTCGTTCAAGTCACCCAGTAAAATTGAGAGTCGGCATGATTTTCTCTGGCGCACCAACAAACAATTACCAGCGCGTGGGGAGATTTGCATCTTTAACCGCAGTTACTACGAAGAAGTTTTGGTCGTGCGTGTGCATGAGAGCTTTCTCAATAGTCAGTACCCAAAGGGTATCGATAATCCAGCCGACCTTTGGCCATTGCGATACCAGGCCATTTCTGCCTATGAAAAACACCTTGCCGCTAGCGGCACATTAATTCTAAAGTTCTGGCTGAATGTATCAGTAGCGGAACAGAAAAGGCGTTTCCTATCACGCTTGGATCGACCTAAAAAACGCTGGAAGTTCAACCCTACAGATGTCAAAGAAATGGCTTATCGAACAGCATATGATGAAGCATTCGCTGATATGGTTAATGCTACTTCTACAGATTACGCACCCTGGTTTATGATCCCTGCCGATGATAAACCACGCGCACGCATGGAAGTTGGCAAGATTGTTGTTGAAGCACTACAAGGCATGGGGCTTGAGTACCCGCAGCTAGACCCGGAAATTGCTACTGAACTATCAACATGGCAGTCTCAACTGCGTGAATAAGGGTCGCCTCAACTGATGGTATCAAAACTATCTTTGTGGTTGTTGAAATTACTCGGCTGGAGAGTCCACGCAGACTACCCGAAAACTAAGAAGTATGTACTAATCGCTGCACCCCATACCAGCAACTGGGACTTTCCCTTAGGTATCATCGCCCAGTCAGCACTGAAATTAAATATTCAGTGGATCGGCAAGCACACCCTGTTTCGTTGGCCCTATGGCTGGCTTTTCCGGGCAATCGGTGGCACCCCAGTTTACCGTCACGAAAGCCTCAACCTCAGCCAGCAACTCGCTGCACGCTTTGCAGACACCGATAGCATGGTTCTAGCACTCGCGCCCGAAGGCACTCGCAGAAAAACCGACCACTGGAAAACCGGGTTTTATCATATTGCAAGCGCTGCAAATGTTCCTATTGTCATGGGGTATCTGGATTTCGGGCGTAAACAGGTTGGCATCGGCAAGTCATTTATGCCGAGTGGAGATATCGACAGCGATTTTGAAATTATCCGTGCATTTTACCGGGATATCCGCGGTAGACACCCGCACCAAACCAGCCGCATACAAATACGCCAACCGCGTTAGTGATATTCATATGTTTTTCATAATTTGAATCTACCGAGTAGCTAACAAGCCAAAAAAGTAACACACCACTGTAGCGACGACCTAGACCTGTATGTTCTAAATAACCCTTCTAATGAGAGAATTAATCACCTCATGACAGTCTTAAAGTGCGGGGTTTCAGTTAGTTCAATGGATATCCCGCACAAAATATTAACCTGGTTGTTTGTGGGTTTGAAGTTGTAATCAAACCAGAATATCTCGATTCAACCACATGTGATTTTGGGGGCATGTTTAGTCGTTTCTTTACCTGGTTCGCAGCCCACAGTTGTGGCTGCTGCTCAACAGTTACTGTGTATTTCCTCAGGGACATTCAGTCTGCCAGCGGGTGTGCATACCCAGGTTCAAATTGGGTCACAGTCGATGCAGACGGTGATGGAACAACTGTTGTTCAAGAAATTGGGCATTTAGCAGACCTTTGGACTCACACCAGTGACCCTAACAATGTAATGACGGACCAAGGTGGCGGAACCAGTGATCAGATAACGCGTTTTCAATGCTGTATGATTCGAACTTCGCGCTTCGTTAAAATCAGCCTACCTTGTAACTTGATTGGAATAAGAAGAAGTTTGTTGCAAAACCGTCTAGATAAATTTGTAGGCGAACCATTTGCGAGGAAAGATAGAGGAACATAGGATTTAATTCGGGTCTGTCCTGAGTGGCACTAAGATAAGGGGTTTCATCATGTGACCTATCAAGGACTTAACCCTTATTTAAAGCCAAAGTAGAAGGTGTTGAATCAATGCAGGAATGGCTTAACTTAGTGCCATTCGGGACAGACCCGAATTCTTACGCTGGCTATCCGCAAACCAATAAATATGTGCTAATCGCTGCACCCCATACCAGCAACTGGGACTTCCCCTTAGGCATCATCGCCCAGTCGGCAATGAAGTTAAATACTCAGTGGATCGGCAAGCACGCTTTGCAAACACCGATGCCATGGTTCTAGCTCTCGCGCCTGAAGGCGCGCGTAAAAAAACCGACCGACCATTGGAAAACCGGATTTTACCATATAGCTAGCGCCGCCAATGTTCCTATTGTCATGGGGTATCTGGATTTCTGGCGCAAACAAATCGGTATCGGCAAGTCCTTTATGCCGAGTGGGAATGTCGATAGCGATTTTGAAATTATCCGCGAGTATTACCGGGATATTCGCGGTAGAAACCCGCAGCAAGCCAACAGCATACAAATACGCCAAGCACGCTAAATAGTATTTCCGCAGTAGCTTAGAGTATTATTCAAACTCCATGTGTTCAAATACCCTGCCAGCATTTTTTGCAGCCAACTCCTTAAATATGTGCAAATGTGAAAATTGAGATTGGTCTAATTCATAGGCTGCCTGCAAATCTTCACCAGACTCGATCAATGCGCTAATTGCAGCCCCAGAATTCAGTACTACCACCCCATCGGTGGTAACAATAAATGAGAGGTTGTTATTGTGCCCGGCATTGGCGTAGTTCGGTGCCGCGGTGGCGCCGATTGCTGACCAAACATGCGGTATAACCTCCACAGGTTTTGAATACAGCAAGGAGCCAGGATATTGATCGGCAATCGACTGGTCGGCTAGAAGATTAGCAGAAAACAAAATTAATCCTGCTAGTAATTGAAAGGAGCGCCGTTTCAACTGATGTTTTATTAGGCTTGGTTTTGTAATAGCCAATTCAATTCGCAGTACTATGCTGATTAGAAAAACCCACACTAATACCAGCTGCCTCAGCCGTATTCTGAATCAAAGTTGCAACTGTCATTGGGCCAACACCACCCGGTACCGGGCTAATCCAGGCGGCTTTTTTACTGGCAACTTCAAAATCGATATCTCCGCAAAGACTACCGTCCTGCTGACGGTTGATACCAACATCAACAACAATAGCGCCTGGCTTAATCCATTCGGCATTGACAATTCCAGGCTTACCTACGGCGACTACAAGTAATTGCGCATTGCGTACATGTTGTTGGAGATTACGGGTGAAACGATGCGCTACAGTTATTGTCGCTCCTTTATGAAGCAACTCAAGACACAATGGTCTGCCGACAATATTGGAAGCCCCTACAATGGTCGCATCTAGACCCTTGGGGTCGATTCCATAATAATCCAGCAGAGTCACAATACCCCTCGGAGTACACGGCCTTAGGCCCGGTTGGCGCAAGGCCAGAGAACCCACATTGGCGATGTGAAAACCATCAACATCCTTATACCGGGAAACACTGTTGGTAACCGCGACCTCATTGATATGCTCCGGCAAAGGCAATTGCACCAAAATACCGCTAACTAAAGGGTCTTTGTTTAACTGGCCGATAAGGATCAACAGTTCTGCCTCGGTAGTTGTCACCGGCAGGTCATAGTCTCTTGCTGTTATCCCTGCACGCGCACAGGCAAGGCGTTTGTTGCGCACATAGATTTTTGAGGCGGGGTCTGCACCTACCAAAACCACTGCCAATGAAGGCGCTGATCTGCCCGCTTGCAAGTGTTTATCAATGCTGAGCTTTACCGTATCAATCAGTTCAATACTGACTTTTTTGCCGTCTAGAATCTGTGCTGCCATGGTTTTTCCAGGATCGTTAATCTAGTCTCTGTATTTTAACGCAAGCCGGACAATACTGTAATGGTTGTACTGTAACGCAGCGCTGAATATTAGTGTTTTTATCAAAATTACTTTATGATTAGTTGGTTAAGCGAATATCTATAGTTGCATGGATGCCATATCTGTTGTTTTACATCAGAGGTTTGCATGAACTATTTACGAGCAGAACTTCATCACCTTACAAGGTGCTAGCATGCCGCTGAATCGTTTTCAGGGACAGCCGATACTTGTGGTCAATACGGCCACCCGCTCCCGCTACGCCCACCAGTTTAGTCAGATGGAAAAGGTCTGGCAGGATTATCACAATTCCGGACTGGTTGTGCTGGCAGTACCAAGCAATGATTTCGCCGATAAAGAGCCTGGCGAGGATGATGTCATTGAGAGCTTTCTTGAACAACAATACCGGGTAAATTTTCCAATTTCTCGTAAAGAACATGTTTGTGGACGCGGTGCTCACCCGCTATATCGGCGACTTGCTGAAGAAATGGGCAATGATTATCTGCCGCGCTGGAATTTCTTTAAAATACTGTTTGATTCCAGGGGTGAATATGTGCGTACCTGGCCATCGGCTGTAGACCCAACCGATCAGGCAATTACCCACGCCATCGAGTTGAACCTGCAAAGCTGGGTGCTATAACGCGTTTAATTCTCGGCAGCGGCAAGCAGGGTCAGGCAGCAAGCGAATTTCCTTGAAGCTTGCTTCAAGCGCATCGTAGCTGAGCAATCTACCTGCTAGCGGCTCGCCAATTTTTAGCAATATTTTGAGTGCCTCGGTCGCCTGCAATGTACCGATAACACCTGGCAGTACACCCAGAACACCGGCATCGCTACAAGTTGGCGGCTGGACATTTTCAGCAGCCTTAAATAAGCAGCGATAACAGGCCGACAAACCCGCATCAGCAGTCTGGAAGTTAAATATAGAAACTTGGCCCTGAAAACGAAAAATCGCGCCATAAATTAACGGCAAGCCCGCCTGTAGGCAAGCATCGTTGATACAGTAACGGGTCTCGAGGTTATCCGAGCCATCAATCACCAAGTCGTAGCCTGAAACAACAGCAGCAGCATTTTCAGAAGTTAAGCGTTGAGCATGGGTGATAACCTGAATGCCAGGGTTTATGCCATGAATACGACTTCGTGCCGACACTGTTTTCGGCATTCCGACAGCGGCATCATCATGTAGGATTTGCCGCTGTAAATTCGAGCGTTCGACAATATCGTTGTCGACTATACCCAGGGTGCCCACACCGGCTGCCGCAAGATATAAAGCCACCGGAGAACCTAGCCCACCGGCACCAAGTATCAATACTTTGGACGCCAATAGTTGCACTTGGCCTGACTCACCGATTTCCGCCATCTGCAGGTGTCTAGAATAACGAACCCGGGCTTCATCATTTAGTGCAATCGGTGCACTCCAGGGCAAGCCTGCGGCTTTCCAAGCACTAAAACCGCCTTCAATACTGACAACATTGGTATAACCCAGGCGCCGCAAGTCGTCAGCGGCGAATAGTGAGGACATTCCACTATCGCACAGCGTCATTACTAACTGACTGGGGTCGGGCAAACTTGTTTCAATAACAAGCTCAAGAAAATTGCGCGACAACTGCAGGGCATTATCCGGACTACCTTGCTCCCGAACCCCGGGCTCACGCACATCTAACAAGGCGGCTCCCGACTGCATATTCTCAACCGCCGCTTGCGGGGAGATTTGAGTAATTTCCCGGCGTAATATCTCTAGGCGTTGTTGCTTCAGACTCATCGGTTGGATTTATTGATCCTTTTATTAACCCTGGATTTCTTTTGCTTTTTGGTAGGTATCCGCAAGCCTTCTTTCGGCTTCTTGTTTTTGAAGGGATTGTCGCCTTCTCTGAAACCAATCCAGACAGGGGTTCCTTTGAGTTTGAATGCAGTGCGTATTTTATTCGAAATATAGCGACGGTAGTCAGTAGAAATTGTATTCACCCGCCGCCCATGAATAATGATGCGTGGGGGGAATTTGCCGCCACTGTGAGCCATTCGTAATTTGGCGGTACGGCCTTGCTTCATGGCTGGCTGATGTGCCTCCCAGGCCGCCCGTACAACTTCTGTTAGGCGGGTGGTAGACATATCCTGAGCCGCTGACTCCCAGGCTTCGTTAACTGCATTCATTAATTCCCGCAGTCCACTGCCGTGTAAGGCTGATAGTGTAATCCGGCGAGCGAATTCTGCATAAGTTAGTCTACGGTCGAGTTCAGACTTTAAGCGATGGCGCTGATCGGAATCAATCATATCCCATTTGTTAACGGCAATAACCAGACCACGACCATGATTTAAAACATGCCCCAAAAGCGTGGCATCCTGATCGGTCATTCCATCTTCTGCGTCTATCATCAAAATAATAACTTGAGATTTTTCGATGGCCTGTAAGGCTTTTACCACACTGAATTTTTCGACCGCCTCAGTAATATTTTTGCGGCGCCTTACACCGGCAGTATCAAGAATTTTATACTGCCGACCATCCCGTTCTAATTCAACTTCGATGGTGTCGCGGGTGGTGCCCGGCATGTCATAAGTTAATACCCGCTCTTCTCCCAACAAACGGTTAACCAGTGTAGATTTGCCGACATTCGGCCGACCCAGAACTGCTAGGCGGATAATGTCATCATCAATTTCATCGAAGTCTTCGGGTTCTCCCCAGGGTGGTAACAATGCAAATATATGCGACATCATAGTTTCAAGGCCAGCCCGATGAGCGGCCGAAACACCACATGGCTCACCTAGGGCGAGCATATAAAAATCAGGTACTGAAATTTCGGCATCAGTACCATCAGTTTTATTGACTACCATCTGCACCGGCTTGCCATGTTGCCGTAACATTCGGGTAATTTCCTCATCTGCCGCGGTTACCCCATCGCGGGCTGAGACCACGAACATAACCACATCAGCCTCTTCAATTGCCAGGTGTACTTGTTGCGCTGTGAGATAGTCGATACCTTCGGCCTGATCGACCAAGCCACCGGTATCAACCAGCATATAACGACTATCTCCGAATTCACCAGTACCGTATTGACGGTCGCGAGTTACCCCAGGCATATCTGCCACCAGAGCATCACGGGTTCGTGTTAAGGCATTAAATAAGGTAGATTTACCAACATTCGGTCGACCCACTATTGTGATTACAGGTAGCATTTTGAGGGGTTTCCGATTGATTACAGGAGCTTATTATAGAGCATCTGGGCAGAAACAAATAAAGAGGCAGTTGCCTCTTTATTTGTAAATTATTTTGGTGCGAAGCTTAGATCGCAGGACCAGCTCGATAGGCCACTAAGTCGCCATTATTGGCAAATACATACATGGTGGCACCAATCACCAATGGTGATGATGCAAAGCCATCCTTAGCCACTTTGTTGCGGGCAACCAGTTCACCTGTTTCCACCCTAAACCAGTGAAGGTAGCCTTCCATATCGCCAACAACTACAAAGCTGTCATAAAACGCCGGTAATGTCAGCTGACGGTTTTCAAGCATTTCCAGTTTCCAGTCCTCAGCACCGTTGCGGCGATCTAACATCCACAAATGCCCGAGAGAATCACTGACCGCCAGGTGGGTGCGATCTACAGCGATACCAGAGGATGTACCTATATCTTTAAACCACAATAAGCGGCCACTTTCTGAGGCAAGTGCCCCCATACGATTTTTATAGCTGGCTACATAAATATCCGTAGCCACCATGGCAATATTACCGTCAATGTCTACCAGCCGATCCAGTTCAGAACGACCTTCTGCTGCCGCGATTTGTGTTGTCCAACCAACCGCTCCATCAGCGACCCTTATAGCTATTAGTTCACCGCTGTCATAGCCCACATAGGCAACACCGGCACGAACGACAGGAGTGCTATTTCCCCGTATAGTCAACAACGGTACACTGCTGTCATATACCCAGACTCGGTCTCCGGTGTCCGCATCCAGTCCAAATACACGCCCGTCCAGGCATCTAACGATGACAATGCCATCGTGTAGAACCGGCATTGCCAGAACCTCGGAAGAAACTCGTGCGTTCCAACGAAAACTACCGTCTTCATTGCTGTAGGCATAAACCTCAGCTTCTAGCGTACCTAAAAACAAAAAATCATTGGCGACTGCAGGTCCGGCAGAAACCGGTAACTCGGTTTCAATTTCCCACACCTTATTACCATTTTCGGCATCAACAGCAATCACCCGACCGCGATGATCACTCGCATATACTCGACCGTTATCATAGGCAGGCTTCAGGTTCAGGCCTTTTAGGGAGTTACCTTTACCAATATTGGTGCTCCAGATCTTTTTAACCTTCAGGCTGGCATCGAAATCGACCAGCTCTGCTGGTTCACCGGGCTTCGCTTTAGAAAACCAGGAACAACCGGATACTGAGATCAGCAAACCGGCTAATAAAAATGTCAGAGCAATGCGTTTCATGAGTCTTCCGTTACTGCAGCGATACTAACCGGATTATCCCGCTTCAACTCCAGCATACGCCGATCGCCGGTACCTGCTTCCATTGAGTCAAGTGCCTTTTGATAGGCCGCGCGGGCGCCATCGGCATCGCCTCTTGTAGCCAACAAGTCACCACGAACTTCCGAAAATCTGCTGGTAAACGCCTCATTACTATCGTATTTATCAAGAATCACTTCAGCTGCAACTAAGTCACCATTCTGTAACAACAGTCGAGCCAGCCGTTCAGCTGCAATAAACTGTATGAATTCGGTTGATTTCGCCTTTGCACTGAGTATGTCGCGGTAAATTGTCACGGCGAGATCAGGCTGGCCCTGCTGTAACCGGGCGCGAGCTATCATTAACTGTGCCATTGGCAGATAAGTGCTTTTGGGATATTCAACGCGGATGGTTTCAAAATGCGTAAATGCCTGATCAAACCTCTCATCATCTAGTGTTAGAGCAAGGTTCTGGAATTCTGCTGCTACCAGTACTTGCGAATCTTGCTCGGCGTTTTGCCAAAATTTCCAGCCATACAGACCGCCAATTGCGAGTACAATGCCCATAACAACAGCGGAACCGTTTTCCTTAACCCAATCGCGGACGCGTTCGCTTTGTTCATGATCGTCGTAAATTTCAACCATTTGTGGATAACCTTTATTGAATAGTAATTTTTAAGCGCCCAATTGTACCAGAGCCACTGCCTGTTTGTGTTATTCCAATGTTAGTTTGAAGCAAATAATAGCCAAACAGGTAGGCAAAGTTGAGAGAGGTTCAAGAATAGTGCAAGTGCAACCAGTCGATCAGCTCCACAATCGGTATATTCAGCTGCTCTCCCTGCCCGCGTAGAGGTTTGATGGTGATAGTTGATGCCTGCATTTCTGTTTCGGCCATAACCAGAGCATAGTCAGCTCCGGAGCGATCGGCACGCTTGAATTGAGCCTTAAAACTGCCTGCCCCCATATTACTTTGCAGGCGTAATTCAGGGATTTGGCTGCGTACTTGTTCCGCCAGCTGCAAACCTGCCAATTCGCTGCCCTGGCCTTGTAACACAATGTAGATATCGGCACTGCTTGCGGGTTTTTGGGCCTCTAGTTTTAACAGTTCTACCAGGCGTTCCTCACCCATTGCAAACCCAATACCCGGCCACGGCTTACCACTGCGTTGCTCCACCAGGCCGTCGTAGCGACCACCTGCACATACTGTACCCTGGGCACCAAGTTCGTCAGTAATCCACTCGAAAACCGTCTGCGAGTAGTAATCCAAGCCACGCACAAGGTAGGGGTTTAGCGTGTAGGAGACTCCTAGAGAATCCAAGGCTTCCAGTAGAGTTCCCATGTACTGTAGGGACTCGGAACCGAAACAATCTTTTAATTTAGGTGCGTCTTTTAACAGCTCCTGAGTTTTTGGGTTCTTGCTGTCTAGAATCCGCAAAGGGTTTCGTTCTAGTCTTCGCTTTGAATCCTCATCGAGCTGGTCAAACCTAGACTGCAAGTAACCAACTAGTTTTTCGCGGTAATTAGCTCGCTCTTCGCTGCTACCCAAGGAGTTAATTTCAAGCCGCAGATCTTTTAAACCCAGTGCTTGCCATAGCCTTTGGCCCATAAGGATGATTTCAGCATCAATATCCGGCCCGGCCATGCCAAATGCTTCGATGCCAATTTGATGGAATTGACGGGTGCGCCCTCGCTGTGGTCGTTCACGCCGGAACATAGCGCCCCGATACCACAGTCTTTGTGGCTGCCCGTATAACAAGCCATTTTCAATTGCCGCACGAACAACCCCGGCAGTTCCTTCAGGCCTGAGTGCAATATGTTCACCGCCGCGATCGGCAAAGGCGTACATTTCTTTCTCGACGATGTCGGTAGATTCGCCAATGGAATTTACAAAAAGTGCAGTTTTTTCTAGTACTGGCGTCCGTATTTCCGTATAGCCATAACCGGAAAACACACTTGAAGCAACACTTTCCAGCTTCTGCCAAACATTAATGTCATTTGGAAGAACATCATGCATCCCTTTGATTGTTTTAATTTTTTCTACCACAAGTTAATTCGCCCCAAGCGTTTACACACTAGAATAGCGTTCCTGTTTTGAAGTGTAAATCGAAATTCCGTTAGCCCGAATGGTTGGCTCCAACCTCCAGGTTGGCAATATTTCCATTGGTATATGCAGAGAGGTCTACAAGGTCACCATTAAACCTCACACGGGTTGCTGATACCCTGCCGATGTGTAACTGAAAAGGTGGTTTTCCCTGATAGCTATATACTTGGCCACCTTTGCGCAACTCCGAATCAAGCTTTCTACCATCAGCATCGACTACACTCAACCAACTGTCCGCACTAAGCTCGATGGCGAGGGTACTAAGAATCCTGTCGCCCTGAGCTTCCCCTGATAACATATTAGCCTGTAAGTGATCTACCTGGCTAACATCGCCAGACACCACAGGCAGCAGCGGTTCATCTTGGGACCAACGCACAGCAAAATGGGTGTAGGCTAAAACTAACGGTAGAACAACAAAGACGGTAGCTACAAGATACGAAAGCACGCGAAAACCATTCAGAGAAGCAGAACTAGTAGCTAAGCCTTTCGAAAAGACACTTTTAACCGGCGGTTCGGTACATTCAATACCGTTTAGTGTTATTTCAAACTTATCAGCGTCAAGACCTAAAAAAGCAGCATATCTACGGGCAGAGCCCTTGCAGTAAACGGGTGCAATCTGACCCCATTGATCAGCTTCCATTGCTTCAACTTTTTCGACGCTAAGCTTAAGAAAGCCAGCCACCTTTTCGATACTACAGCCTTGTTTTAGACGGGCATTAGCTAAAAGCTCACCCGGGGTCCCTATCGGCAATTCGTTTTGTGCAGACATCCTGAACTTCCTTGTTACAGTATGGAATTGGTCAGAGCCGAATCAGGGAACTGCTGAATCAGCTTACGCCTATATTCCTGGCTAGCTTTGGTATCCCCTAGTTTGCTCTCTATATCATACCCCATATAGAGACTCTGAGCAGAAACCTGTCTGGTGGCGTGAAAACGCTCGAGAAATGCCCGAGCCTTCAAATTATCGCCGCGGAGTTTCATTAGCTCCGCCAGATCGAGTAAAGTTGGCGGGTAACCTGGGCTTTTTTTCAGTGCCCTGCGCAGATAAAGCTCAGCCTTTTCCAAATCGCCTTGGTCGATAGCGCAACGCCCGGCATTGGCAAGCGCAGATTCAGGCGTGTGGTAGAAAGGTTCTTCTAAAGCGCGCTCAAAATATGGAAATGCCGCATCATATTGCTGGGTTTGGCAAAGGTATTGCCCATAATTATTTAGCACACCGCCATCATGTGGATTTAGTTCAGTAGCGCGTTTATAGTGCTTTCCCGCAAGCTCCAGCTTACCGATACGCCCGTAGAGCACTCCTATGACGGTATGTGCAGTAGCGTAGTTGGGATCAAATTCGAGGGCCCGCTTTAATTTATCCAGTGCAACCTCATAATCTCCCTGCTGGATATAGCCGGTTGCTAGTTTTACATTGACTATCGCACCTTCAACCGATTCTTTACCTTGTTCTGGAATAGGCCCGCTTGATGCGCAAGCCATCAATAATGTCGAGAGTGTTAAAACCATCCATGTTTTCATAGCCATTCCTTCCGCCTAAAACTTGTTTGAAAGATTATACCGGGATTATGCACTAGCCTGCCCTGCCAGTTGTGCATTATGCGCGGCCTGCCGTCGAGTGCGATCGCGTACTTTTCCGACCAACTGCCCACAGGCCGCGTCAATGTCTTCCCCACGAGTTTTCCGTACGGTAGCAATTAGACCACCGCGCATCACGATTTGCTTGAAGGCCTCAATTCTCTCTGGTGAAGAACAGCTGTAACGCGCTCCCGGGTAGGGATTAAACGGAATAATGTTAAGTTTACTTGGAACCCGGCGCAACAGTTTAACCAGCTGCCTTGCATGTTCCGGAAAATCATTAATTCCGCCCATCATGGTGTATTCGAAAGTTACCTGACATTTATTCCGACCGGCGACATAACGCTGGCAGGCTGCCATTAGCTCCTTGATTGGGTATTTTTTGTTTAGTGGTACCAGCTGCACGCGCAGATCATCAATAGGAGCGTGCAGAGATACCGCCAAAGCCACATCAACGGATTCCCGCAAACGGTCAATCATCGGCACTAAACCGGCGGTGCTTACGGTAACCCGGCGAGAAGCAAAACCATAGCCCAGATCATCACGCATCAAATTTAGCGCAGGAGCTAGCGCGTCAAAATTCAACAAGGGCTCACCCATGCCCATCATGACTACATTGGTAATTGCCCGCTTGCCGTTGCGCTCATGCCCGAGAGCTTGGGCCGCAAGAAAAACCTGGCCGATAATTTCGCTGGTCATTAAATTGCGACTGAAACCCTGAGTAGCCGTAGAGCAAAAAGAACAATTTAACGCACAACCCACTTGTGAAGACACGCACAGCGTACCGCGGTTGGCCTCCGGTATGTAGACCGTTTCTACCGCATTGCCTCCGGGCAAACCCAACATCCACTTTACCGTGCCGTCGTTAGAGCGCTGCTGCTTGAGGATTGTAGGCAAAGTAATACACGCCAGCGAGCCAAGCCGTTGGCGTAAGTCTTTACCCAGATCTGTCATCGCAGAAAAGTCTGTGACTCCATGATGATAGATCCACTTCATAACCTGGGTGGCACGGAAGGGTTTTTCATCTATCCCCTCAAAAAATTCGCGCAACCCGGATTCATCCAGATCTAACAAATTGACCAGTGCTTGTTTGGCGTTTTCAGTCATAAGGCACTAACAAACTAGCGTGAGTGAATATCACAACCGCTGAAGAAATATGCGATTTCCTCGGCCGCAGTTTCCGCTGCATCTGAACCATGAACAGCATTGGCATCAATGCTTTCGGCAAAATCGGCACGAATAGTACCGGACTCTGCTTCCATCGGGTTAGTCGCACCCATAAGTTTGCGGTTAGTAGCAATAGCATCCTCACCTTCAAGAACTTGCAGCATCACTGGGCCCGATGTCATAAACTTAACCAGGTCGGCGAAAAATGGGCGCTCGCTATGAACCGCATAAAAACCTTCGGCTTCAGCAGTTGAAAGCTGGCGGTACTGGGATGCAATAATCTTCAGCCCGGCCTGCTCGAAGCGGCTGTAAATCTGACCAATAACATTTTTTGCTACGGCATCGGGTTTTATGATTGAAAATGTTCTCTCGATAGACACTTAAAGCTTCCTTATATCTTGTTGATAACAGTAGTGATTCATTGATCTTAATATGTAAAATCAAAAACCGTGAAAAATCCGTGCCATTGTAGCCTCAGAGGAAGGTTTAAGCAATTACAAACGCCTTTAACTTCAGGGCCAGGGAGCTGCTAGAACATAAGATATAACACCTAAGTGCAGTAGCTTTCGATTACTGTACTTAGTATCTGTTTGTTCGCGATTTCCGAAAACATTCGAATTGTTTTCATACGCTTAATTAAAACACTTGTTTGAATCTAGAATATTCGCTAAAGTATAAGCATGCCAAGCACCCAGCAGAAAATATTATTGTCCGCTGAAACCTTATTCTCAGAACAGGGAATTGCTTGTACTTCGCTTCGGGAAATAACCTGCCACGCAGGGGTTAATCTTGCTGCTGTAAATTATCATTTTGGAAACAAACAATTGCTTGTGGTGGAAGTATTCAGACATCATATGGATAGCCTGAATAAAGAACGCCTACACCGACTGGCTAAAGTAACTTCAACAAACCAGCCGATTTACCTTGAAGAGGTTCTACGGGCCTTGATATACCCTGCACTGAAACTATCACGGGACCAACAAACCGGAGGGGCCCGATTTGTGAAGCTGATTGCCAGAATATATGCCGAGAACAATGAAGAACTGCATAGCTTTTTGGCCACAGAATATGGACATGTAATGAAACGCTTTGCGCAAACAATCCAAGCAATAATGCCAGATATGCCCGCCAAGGAATTGCGTTGGCAACTGGACTTTGTGATTGGTGCCCTAACCTATGTAATGGCTGATTTTAGCGGGCATTTTAGTAACTCCGAAAACCCAGAATCGGGAGCAATAAATGAAGCTGATCGTCTAGTGGCCTTTGCAGCTGCGGGAATACGCAGTTTTCAGCCATCCTTGGCGCAAAAAGACCTGTTTAATTTGGGTGGCAATACTGCTGTTCAAATCACCAATTCAATTCAAGAACACGGAAAACCCTAATGAGTATTCTTATCGCACTGCTACACATCACCGTCCTGCTGAGTATAATTATATCCTTGGCCTACTTTCGCGCGCCGCTACTGATTTGGCTTGGGAGTATGGCGGCAGTTACAACACTCGGTTTCTTCGGCCACCAAAGTTTTTACCAACCACTATGGATTATGCTATTACCCTTGTTAATAACACTCATTCTTGGGTTTTTAAGCATCATTCCTCTGCGTCGGAAATTAGTATCTAAACCCCTGTTTAGTTGGTTTAAAGGGGTACTGCCAACGATGTCCGATACCGAGCGTGAAGCACTTGAGGCCGGTACGGTTTGGTGGGATGCTGAACTTTTTTCCGGAAAACCCAAGTGGAAGAAACTGCTTGAAGTAAAAAAACCAGAATTAACCGAAGAAGAACAAGCCTTTATTGACGGACCTGTTAAGACCCTGTGCGGAATGCTGGACGAATGGGAAGTAAGACAGAACAATGACCTTCCAAAGGAAATCTGGGGCTACCTAAAAGAGCATCGCTTCTTTAGTATGATTATTCCAAAAGCGTATGGCGGGCTTGAGTTTTCTGCTTTTGCCAATTCTGCTATCGTGATGATGATTTCATCACGCAATGTTACCGCCGCAGTTACGGTTATGGTGCCCAATTCGCTGGGGCCCGGTGAACTGCTGATGCATTATGGTACAGAGGAACAAAAAGATTATTACCTGCCACGCTTGGCGAGCTCCGAAGATATCCCCTGCTTCGCACTAACCGCCCCTGCCGCTGGCTCTGATGCAGCCGGAATGCCGGATGAGGGTGTGGTCTGTATGGGCGAATTTGAAGGCAAGGAAGTTCTCGGGCTCAGCGTTACCTGGGACAAGCGTTACATTACTCTGGCGCCGGTTGCAACGCTGCTGGGCCTGGCATTCCGAGCTGTTGATCCAAACGGTCTACTCGGCAACCAAAAGGATCTCGGCATTACCTGTGCATTAATACCCGCATCAACCCCCGGGGTAGAAATTGGCGCCCGGCATATACCCATCGGCTCCGCGTTTATGAATGGGCCCACCCGTGGTAAAGATGTTTTTATTCCCATGGATTGGATCATTGGTGGTCAGGCGCGCATTGGTCAGGGCTGGCGTATGCTGATGCAATCACTAGCTGCAGGTCGGGCAATTTCCCTGCCGGCTCTGGGAACAGCCGGTGGTAAAGCCGCTGCTATCTTTTCCGGTGCTTATGCAAGAATTCGCCGTCAATTTAGTATGCCCATCGGCTATTTTGAAGGCATTGAAGAACCCCTCGCCCGGATTGGTGGTAACGCCTACCGGATGGACGCCGGCAGACAATTAACGCTGGCAGCCTTGATGGAAGGAGAGAAACCCTCAGTATTATCCGCCATACTTAAGCAACAATTAACTGAAGGTGCTCGTCTGGTCATCAATGATGCGATGGATATTCACGGTGGCAAGGGAATTATTGAAGGACCAAATAACTATCTTTCTACAGTCTACAAATCAACCCCGGTTGCGATCACAGTTGAGGGCGCAAATATTTTAACCCGTAGCATGATTATTTTCGGCCAGGGCGCTATTCGCTGCCATCCGTGGTTATTACAGGAAATGGAAGCCGCCGCAAACCCGGATGAAAACCATGGTTTAGCGAGCTTCGATCGGGCGCTGTTCGGGCATATTGGCTTTGTCATAAGCAACAAAGTTAGAGCCTTTGTACTAGGGATTAGCAGTGCCAGATGGGTTCGCGCACCAATACAAGGGCCAACGGCTCGTTACTATCGACAACTCACACGGATGAGTTCCGCGTTTGCATTTATCGCCGATTTCATTCTGGCAACCTATGGCGGCAGCTTCAAATTCAAAGAAAAAACCTCCGGACGGTTGGCTGACATACTCTCCCATCTTTATCTGGCATCCGCTGTGCTGAAGAAGTTTGAGGACGATGGGCAGCCAAAAGAAGATATGCCATTGGTACACTGGGCAATGCAGGACAGCTTATATATCATGCAAACTCGGATTGTGGGAATTTTACGCAACTACCCCATGCCATTTGTGGGCAAGTTGATCCGCCTAGTAATTTTCCCCTTAGGCCTACCCTATGAAGGCCCCAGAGATACCTGTGGCAAGCATGTGGCACGCCTGTTATTAACCGATTGCCCTAGTCGTGATCGCTTAATGGAGGGCTTGTATATCTCTGACAAAGACGATGCCACCGGCTTATTGATGCAAGCTTTTGCGGCCGACAGAAAGGCCGTTGTACCGGAGCGCGCATTGAAGAATGCCTTTAAAGAGGCTGTCAGTATTACCAATTATGAAAACCTGATTGAGCGCGGTTTGGCAACTAGCATTATTACTCAAGACCAAGCGGAATTAGTGCGCACAGCCCAAGTGCTTGCAATCAAGGTTATTAGCGTCGATGAATTTCCCGCAGATGCAACACCAATGTAAACCCTGTCGAATCTAAATATTTTATAAACAAACAAAATTAGTTTAACCAAAGGAAGCAAGATGAATAACAAAATGAATCATGTTCGCCGCGCAGCGGTTCTCGGAGCCGGTGTCATGGGTGCGCAAATCGCCGCCCATCTGGTCAACTCAGGTATTGAAACCGTACTTTTCGAGCTCGCGGCAAAAGAAGGTGACCCTAACGCCTTGGTGAATAAGGCCATTGCCGGCCTGAAAAAACTCAAACCCTCACCCCTCGGGTTTTCACAAGTCACAAAGCTTATTATTCCTGCAAACTATGATCAGCACCTGCATTTGTTGGATGACTGTGATCTTGTGATCGAAGCCATTGGCGAACGGATGGACTGGAAAAAAGACCTTTACGATAAAATCGAAAACCATATTGGCGAAAATGCCATTCTAGCTACCAATACATCGGGGCTTGGTATCGGTGAACTGGCAACCGTACTTCCAGAGTCGCTGCGGCACCGCTTCTGCGGCATCCATTTCTTTAACCCGCCACGCTATATGAACCTAGCTGAAATCATCCCGCATGCCGGTACGGATGCCTGGGTACTAGATGCACTTGAAGCCTTCTCAATTACAACTCTGGGTAAAGGTGTTGTACGCGCCGAAGACACACCAAACTTTATTGCCAATCGTATTGGTATGTTTTCAATGCTGGCAACCATGCATCACACCAAAGGTTTCAACCTTGGTTTTGATACCATTGATGCCCTCACCGGCCCTGCTATCGGCCGCCCGAAAAGCGCCACTTACCGTACCGCCGATGTCGTGGGTTTGGATACAATGGGACACACTATTAGCACCCTGACCAACACCCTGCCAAATGACCCTTGGGCGAAATATTATCAAAAACCCGAATGGCTGGACTACCTGATTCAAAAAGGCGATCTAGGTCAAAAAACCCGCCAGGGTGTATTCCGCAAACAAGGAAAAGTGATCGAAGTTCTAGACGGCCATCATTACCGGCCAGCCGATTACAGCTTGCCGGATGAAGTCAAAACTATATTAAAAATTCGTGACTGGGGTGAAAAACTGGCAGCTTTGCGCAATAGTGAGGCACGCGAAGCTAAATTCCTGTGGGCAATGTTCCGGGATCTATTTCATTACTGTGCTTTCCATCTCGGCAAAATTGCCGATAGTGCCCGCGAACTGGATGAAGCCATTCGTTGGGGTTATGGCTGGAAACAGGGCCCCTTTGAAATTTGGCAAGCTGCAGGTTGGCAACAGGTCTGCGATTGGATTAACGCCGATATAGATCAGGGCAAGAGCATGGCCAATATCGCCCTGCCCGCCTGGGCTAGCGATGGGCGTGAAGGCGTGCACGGCATTCAGGGTTCTTGGTCGGCGGCACGGGGTGAGTACAGCCCGCGTTCAAACTTGCCGGTATACAGCAGACAATTACAGCCACAGCGTTTATTGGGTGAGCCAACAGAGCACGGCGAAACCATCATTGAAACGGATGCCAGCAGGCTATGGACACTAGATGGCAAAGTCGCCATTCTTAGTTTTAAAACCAAAATGAACACTGTCAATGATGCGCTGGTTGCCGATATGAATACCGCCATCGATACAGCAGAGGCAAAATACACTGGCTTGGTGATTTGGCAACCCAAAGGACCCTTCTGCGCCGGTGCCGATTTGTTTGGCATGGCCACTATGGTGAAAGAAGGCCGGATTGACGACCTTGATGCAATGATTGATGGTTTCCAACGGGTGAATTTACGCCTAAAGTATGCCCTTGTACCCACCGTTGCCGCCGTGCGCGGGTTGGCATTAGGTGGCGGTGCTGAAATTCTAATGCATTGCGCTCGTGTTGTTGCCGCCCACGAAAGCTATATCGGACTGGTAGAAGCCGGTGTAGGCCTACTACCTGCGGGGGGTGGCACCAAGGAGCTGGCGCTGCGTTCCCGTATTAATACCGTTGCGGGGGATTCTTCCGCATTGTTGCAGCAATATTTTGAACAAATCGCAATGGGCAAAGTGACCGCCAGCGCCCACGAGGCTGTAAAGTTTGGTTACCTGCGCCCTACCGATGTAGTGATTATGAATACGGAAGAAACGCTTTTTGTTGCCCATCAGCAAGTCAAAGCCATGGCGGAATCCGGCTACCGTCCACCGTTACGCTACATCAAACACGCAGTTGCCGGGCGGACTGGAATAGCAAATTTCCGCGCTGCATTGGTCAATATGCAAGCCGGTAACTTTATTTCCGCTCACGATTATGTAGTTTCTGAGCGTGTAGCAACTGTACTTTGTGGCGGAGAAGTCGATGCCGAATCTAGAGTTGACGAAGACTGGTTAATAAAACTCGAGCGGGACAACTTCCTTGAACTGGCACAGATGCCAAAAACACTCGAGCGAGTCGCTTTCATGCTAAAAAACGGCAAACCTTTACGAAATTAATCGGCAACTAATCAGCCATATGTGCTGACATAAGAATCCAATAAGAATGTAATAAGAGAATTCAGGAGTAATTTAGAATGCAAGATGCTTATATTGTTTCCGCTACCCGCACCCCGGTTGGCAAAGCTTTCCGTGGTTCGTTGAGCAAAACTCGACCCGATGACATGCTTTCCCATGTTATTCAGAACGCCGTTAGTGCGGCGGGTGAAATTGATCCTGCTCGTATTGAGGATGCGATTATTGGTTGTGCCATGCCGGAAGGTCCGCAAGGTATGAATATTGCCAGAATAGGCGTGTTATTAGCCGGATTACCGGATACGGTACCAGGCGTGACAGTGAACCGTTTTTGCTCATCCGGGCTGCAAACCATTGCCATGGCTGCGGATCGAATTCGTCTAGGCGAAGCCGATCTGATGCTCGCCGGTGGTACCGAATCAATGACCATGGTGCCGATGATGGGCAACAAGGTTGAAATGAATCCGGCTTTATTTTCCAGCGAGCATATCAACATTGCTTATGGAATGGGTATAACTGCAGAAAATGTAGCCGATAAATACGCTATCAGTCGTGAAGCACAGGATCAGTTCGCCTATAACAGCCATATAAAAGCACTGGCAGCTCAGGAAAGTGGTGTTGCGACCGGTATTGTGCCCATTGCTACCCGCTCTTATCAAACGGATGGCTCAGTGGTGCAAGTCCGTGAGGGCCTGTTTAGTGCCGATGAAGGCCCACGAGCTGATAGCTCACTGGAAATACTCGCGCGCTTACGCACGGTATTTAAAGCCAATGGTAGTGTTACTGCAGCCAACAGTTCGCAAATGTCTGATGGCGCAGCTGCATTAATGCTAGCCAGTGAAGCGGCAGTTAAGGAATATAATCTGCAACCTCTAGCCGTATTTCGTGGTTTCTCGGTTGCTGGCGTACCCCCGGAAATTATGGGTATTGGCCCAATTGCCGCCATCCCCAAAGTGCTAAAACAAACGGGAATTCATCAAGATGACCTCGACTGGATTGAATTGAATGAAGCCTTTGCAGCTCAGGCGCTGGCGGTGATCAAGGATACCGGCCTAAACCCGGAAAAAATCAATCCATTAGGTGGCGCAATTTCACTGGGGCATCCATTGGGTGCAACTGGCGCAATCCTCAGCACTAAGATGATCCACGCCATGCGAGAGAAAAAACTCAAATATGGAATGGTGACTATGTGTATAGGTACTGGAATGGGTGCAGCAGGCGTTTTTGAAATTCTTAACTAAACCCAATCAGGCTTGACTAGTAAAAGCCGGAGTTCTGCTCCGGCTTTTTCATACCACACCTTCAGGGCTGTGCAAACTCTGTATTGATGCACCCATAAAGCACTCTTTGGATTCTGATAAGATGACAATCAGATTAAACGGACTTAATACGGACACCTGCCTTGTTACATTTTTTAGATATTACTGTAGATACAACAAAACGATGCATCTATAAAGGTGGGGACAAGGTTCAATCATCATCCCTTAATTTTGATTTGCTAGTCTACTTGCTGGAAAACCCCAACGAAGTCATCAGCAAAGATACTCTGAAAGAGAATGTTTGGAGTGGGCGCATTATTTCAGATAACACCTTGTATAAACAGGTTAAGCGCCTAAAAGAGGAGTTATTAACCAAGCTTTCTGATGAAGAGCTATTACAAACAATACATGGCCGCGGTATTATTTTTGTTGCAAAGGTCAAGAAAACCATTGCTCAAACCGAGCAATCAGTAGAGCATACCAAGTCGCGCTCTACAAAATCAGCATTATATTTGAAATTATCGGCAGCTTTGTTACTACTGGTAATAGCTATTGCCTTTTTGCAAATAAATTCAATCAAGAAAAAAAATGTAAAGCTCGCTCAAAAAGTAGAGAGAATGGCAATTGTTTACCCTGCCGATAGTAATCAAGATAGCATAATCAGCCAACGAGTCATGGCCCAAGCTTTAAAATCACAGTTATTAATTAGTGACAGGTTGAATGTAAAATTGGAGAAGGGTGCTTCTACGGGTGAGACATTTAAACAAACAAGCACCACTATGGTTCATGACCTAGGTTACGACTATGTACTGAATATACAGGTTATTACTCATGAATATGGCAGCAAAGCGCATGTGTTACTTCGCCAAGGCGACTATATGGTTCCACTGAAGGTCTTTGAAGTAATAAGCATGCGTGAATTGATTCACAAAATTTCTGTCTGGGTGTTTGAACAATTACAAACAGGCGCATCAACTACTATTGATATTGCTGATATGACTAGATCAGAAGGTGCATTTAATGATTACTTAAGGGCCATCAGGCTTGAGCTTGAGAACAAACCTGATTTAGCCATAGCGGCACTCCAGCAGGCTGTGGTAAGAGACCCTTTGTTTTTTCAGGCCTGGAATCAACTTGCCGGCCAGCATATAAAGAGAGGACAGTTTGAAAAAGCTCTGGAGATAATTGAAAACATAGATTTATCTCGGGCCTCTGATCGTTTAAGTTTCCAGGTTCTTAGTATGAAAGCGGGTGGGCTTTTCTATTTAGGCAACCTTAGTCAAGCATCCTCCGCCTTTGATGAGGCTTTGACCTATTCCGAAAGGCTTCATGACCCAACGATTCAGGTAATGGCACTGGTTAACCAAGCTTATATATATTCTGCTATGTTTTTGCCTGATAAGGCACGTAAAAATCTTGAAGAAGCACTGCTCTATGTCGACAAAAATTATCAAAAGTCAACATTGGCAAATATTTACACTGGTTTATATGAAATACACAACAACAGTTCTGATGTTGACAGTGCCCTGTATTATTCAGAATTAGCTTATGAAGCGGCTAAATTATCTGGAAATAAAAGGTCGGTTAATATTGCATTGGTCAATCGGGCGAATGCTCTGTTGATGTATGCAAGGTTTGAGGATGCCTATATTGCGGCGCAAAAAGTTGTTGCAACTAGTGATGCCGAGGTTATGGTTAGTTTATATGCGTTAAAGTTGTTAATCCAAATAGACCTTGAATATGGGAACTTTGAGATTGCACGGCAAAAACTTGATAGTTTCAATAATAAATTGAAGCTGTTGGAAGACCCTTATTTAAAGGCTGAATATTTGAGCTTTGAATACCAATACCATATGAATACAGGGAACCCCGCAAGAGCTGAGGAGTTTCTTCAACAATCAGGCGTACTATCCCTGGAGGTTGAGAGTATAGATGTAAATATTAATTATGCGATACTGCAAGCAGCGCATAAATTACGCACTACGCAAGATAGTATCTCCGTAGAACAACTATCAAGCTTTGATGAGTCTATCCCCAATGGGCCACATTTATATGTCAAAGCGCAAATATTTGCGCATAACAAGCAAGCAATAATGGCCGAAGAATTATTTGAAGAAAGTATGCTTGCCTATCAACAACAGAGCCTTAATTACACACTTATAAAAGCTATAAATGCATATCTTTCATTCATGCTGAATCAAAATAGCACTTCTGAGTCAGTATCTAATTGGTTAACTGTACTAGACTCGCTAGCACCGCCTCCATATCCATATTTAAAAAATAAAGCGTTGTATCAATCATTGAAAGGCGATAGTAAGAATGCGTATTCTACTATGCTGAAACTAAAAAGCAGCGCCAAGCAATGGTGGTTACCAGAGGATGATTTTTTACTATCACAGTATGCAAGTCTCGCTGGCATAATCATCACAGATTAGCGTTTGATTTTATTCAAAGCTGTTACTAAATATCGACTCGCCCCTACAAGTAACTACAATATTGGTAATTGCTGCGCCCGCTATTATCCCGGCTCCATCATTATTGCCGCTGTTACCACCGGTAACTGTGCAGATTTGATTTGGGTTTGTTGGTTGAACAGAAGCTGTAACTACGAATGGATCACCATCAGCTATCGGGGCATTAAAGGTAAAGCTTCCATTGCTAAGAATGCTTAAGTCATCACTGGCATTATTTTGTAGAGTCGCACTATTTCCTGCTGTCAAGCCAGCTACTGTGCCACCAACGCTATAATCCGTTGTTATCAGGTCGCCAAACACATATACAGCACCTGATGTACGAGCCAAATTATTGTTGCCATCACCATCAACACCGGTGGCATTACTGTCTTCTCTGGCAGCTCCAACCAGTACTGTATTGCCAGAAATGGTGACATTACTACCAAATTCATCACCCCCACCTGTATTTGAAGCCTTTAGATAAGCATGTTGGCCCCAAACACCCTCTATGCGAGTATAAACATATGCGGCGCCTGCAGAGCCAGATGAATCATCAGTTTCGTCACCATCAATGCCTGTAGCACTGCTGCCCTCGCGCTGGGCTCCCATTATGATTGTATTACCTGATACACCGATACCTGAGGAAAATAGATCGCCATCGCCTGTATTTGAGGCTTTCAGATATGCCTGCTGTTCCCAGGCGGTTCCGCTACGGGTAAAAACATAAGCCGCACCTGCTGAGTTTGCAGAGTTATCAGTTTGATCGCCGTCAATTCCTACCGCATTACTATCTTCATTCAGTGCGCCTATCACCACTGTATCGTCGGCAATAGCAACTGGATTACCAAAATGATCTCTGGCATCAGTATTTGAAGCTTTTAGGTAGGCCTGCTGAGTCCAGCTTTCACCGGAACGGGTAAATATATACGCCGCACCTGACTCAGTAGCGAGGTTATTGCTTTGGTCGCCATCAATGCCTATAGAATTACTCCCTTCGGCACGAGCACCAACCACAATAGTATCATTTGATATTGCAATTGAACCACCAAAGCCATCAAAATTTCCAGTGTTTGAGGCTTTTAAATAAGCTTGCTGATCCCACTCACCTGCCCCATTCCGGGTAAAAACATAAGCCGCGCCAGAGTTTGTAGAAAAATTATTCGGAGAGCTGTTAATGCCTGTGGAGTTGCTATCCTCTCGTTGAGAGCTGACCACAACTGTATCACCAGAAATATCAACTTGGTAAGCAAACCAGTCATCTGCACCTGTATTTGAAGCCTTCAGGTAGGCTTGCTGTTCCCAGCTAGTACCGGTACGGGTAAATATATAGGCCGCACCAGAAACAGCTGCTGCGTTATTGGCCTGATCACCATCAACTCCGGTGGCATTGCTGTCTTCATTAAAGGCACCAATCACCACCGTATCACCTGAAATGGCCACCGACCGACCAAATTGATCATTCGAATCAGTGTTTGAGGCTTTTATATAGGCCTGCTGCTGCCAGCCCGAAGCTGTTCGGATAAAAATATATACGGCCCCTGAAGCTTCAGCTAAATTATTAGATTCATCACCATTTACACCAGTGGCCGAACTATCTTCGCCATGTGCGCCAACTACCAAGGTGTCTCCTGAGATGTCAGCGGACCAGCCAAATAAATCTCCAGACTCTGAGTTAGATGACTTAAGGTATGCTTGTTGCTGGAAGCTTGGATCTATGGTCAGTGGGTATTGAGCCAGGCTGTCATCGATAACCAGCGCTATCATATTGTTTTGTAACTGCATAGAAGCAGGCATAATAACGCCTTTGCTATCCCATACTTTGAGTTTATCGTAACTAATTTTATCAGAAAAACTTAGTGCATCGCCAGACTGGATAACTTCTAAATTTGTGCTCAAGGCTAGTTGCAATACCAGTTGGTGACCTGCTAGCTCGCCTTGAGGTTGTTGTTGAATTTCAAACCACTGCTCTAGCTTATCGGCTGAATTTGTCCAGATTTCTTTAACATTATCATCCCAGTGATAGCTTAATTCTTGTTCACTTGCTGTTAGTCTTTCAGGGTTTTCGTATCTTGTTTGTTTCGCATAACCCAATGATTTTAATTTTAAACCTATATAGTATTGGCTTTCCTGGGATCCGTAGGGAGTAAGTACGGTATGGCCATCTGTACCATATTTTATCTGCCAGCCATTGGCAATATTACTACTTGTATAACTTCCATCAACCTGCTTGAAGGAGCCATACTGCTTATTTTTTAACAGCTTTTTAATGCTGCCCCACTCTTTTTGAGTTAAGCCTTCAGGGCCTTTGTAAGAGCTGATTTGTTGATCTTCATGCAGTTCTGTTTGTATCCCTTTGGCAAGAACAGGTGCTCCAGCCATAGACATTAACAATATCCAGAAAGCAATAAAGCTCGAGTTGGTTATAAAAAACTTCCATGTTCTAAATAGCATTATCTTGATATCCGACTTTTAAGTTGATATCCGATACTAAAGGAAAAGTCTAGAAATGGGTCTGGCAAATTCTGGCAAATTCTGGCATGGGGTATAAGCTTATGAATATTGGGTAATTTAATAAAATATTATGCGCTTTAATATGACAGTATAAGGCCAGTCAAACTATATCTTATGGTTCGGTGAAGCGGTTGATTCAAAAACCAGGCAATGAGTGTTTGCGCGCTAATTCTGGCCAGCATGTATTTGTGCCAAATGCCTGCCCGATAGTTTGTTATTCGGCTCATTTCTAGATACTCCTGATATGACTATAGTCGCTGATTTAAAGTATCTGTCAAATTGGGAGGGCTTTACTATGGCCTGTTAGTGTCCAGCCGTTTTCTAATATTTTCCAAAACAGATAAAGCAACTAATAAATCTTCCCGAGCAATTTTTTCAGAAAGGGAAGCTATAACTGGATCAACACTTTTTATGCATTGCTTACGCATATCCCTTCCTGCTTTGGTAATGCTTACCAGTTTCCCACGCCCATCACATGGATTTGGCCTGATCGTCACAAGGCCGCGTTTTTCTAGTCTTTGCAGTGTGTTTGTCATCGCCCCTTTGGTAACCTGGAATGCATTGGCCAGTCGTACCGGGTTCCAATCTCCACCTAAACGACAAAAGTGGTGCAACACCACAAACTGAGATAGCTTGAGACCATCAGGCAGCCCTTGCTCTAATATATTGCTTGAGAGCTGCTCGATAATACCTATTTCGGTGAGCAAACTGAATGCCAATGGCTCTTCAGACACTGCTTTATTAACTGGCACCTTTAACTCTCCATTATCCTGGCCTCTAAAGGCCAGCGAGGGGTAGGACCAGTATTTGCAGCGTAACCAATTCGAGCTAGCATTTGCACTCTCTCCCCTGGCTGCTGAGCCAGGCTAGCGTGAATCGTTTTATAATATGGTTCGACCGCGGAATATTCCTGCAATGCTTGGCTCATTGGTTGAATAGCAAGCTTTTCGGCGCTGGCCTGAAGAGCAATACGCATATAGGCTCGGCCAACCTCAATCTGACTAATACGCTCGTTTCCAAGCGTATTGATCCAGATAAACCCCATGGCCGACATCGTATTTTCTTCGACCATGGAGAGGCCGGTTTGAAATGCTTTCGAGTTTGGATCGGCCAGGTTTTCCCGGGTTAATATACCCGCCAATCGCAAAGACTCTAGGAAGGCCCCAGACAGGAAAATACCATCTGGATTACGCTCAATTTCCGCCCGGCCAATACGCATCAGATCAACGCTTTCCTGATACGCATCCGCGGTTCTAAATTCGGTAACCATAGCGTCCCGCGTCAACACTCTAAGCTCATCTCGTAATTTCTCGCTATTTGTTACAGCAACTCTTACATCACCCACAGACACTTCGCTAAGGCCTTGCAAGGTGGTATCACTGACCTGCCGGCTCGTGTCAAACGGGCTGCGGTTGGTCTGGCGGTTTAGGCACTGAGTAAACAATGGGTCTGCTTTTAAGTCAGGTTGTTGTTTGAGCGACAGATAGGCAATCGGCCTTCTATCCAGTTTCTCGCCCGGCTCTCCTTCAGGGAAATACCGAATACCTGCCTGGTATCCTTGATTTGATGCAGCAATTGAAAACAGCTCCAGAAAACACCCAAGCCCGATCACAATTTGCCGGCTAAACGGGTCCGTGACTGGCAGTAAGCGATCCGGGTCACAGTACAATACTGCATCAGTATCGCTTATCAGATCGACAAGCCACGGCTGCCGATTATGCGGGTTGGGGGCCAAAATAGCGTACGACAAAGCCCATCTTATCGGGTCGGAATATATAGATCCAGCATTTTTCCAGGGCTTTAAAGCATCTGTAGGTGAGCGTGTTAAGAAAAACCCGGTGCCAGCTGTTGCAGCAACAATAACGCTTGCCGACCCTGCAATCTTCAAAAATTTACGTCGATGCATTCTGATACCTTCTATTGATTAATCAATATAGTTTAACATTAAACTACTTATAGTATAGCGCTAATTTGTAATTTCCTCATTAGTAACGAGTGTCGTCAATAGAAAGTTAAGCCGCCTTTAACACCATTCCTGGCGAAATATCGTGGATACGGTGAAGTGCCAGCCAGCTGACAATGGGCGTTGAAACTAGGGTGGACGAAGGTTATTTCCAGGGGTTGGTATAAACTTTAATGTATGAATTGTCCTCGGCTATTCCATTAACCCCATAATGAAGATTTTTTTCTGGTTTTATGTAAGTCCCAAATATTTTGTCCCATAGCATAAATATAGCAGCAAAATTTACATCTTGATGTTTGATATCGGCACTGTGATGCATGCGATGATTGGCAGGAGAATTAAACCATCTATCAAATTTGTCCATTTCACCTATTAAATTGGTATGTAGCCAGCCTTGAGAATGAAACACGAAAAGCTGCATACCAATAATTAAAATTGGTTCAATTCCTATCAAAACCCAGGGGAGATAAAAAATAATTGGAAAAAATAATTGGGGTAAATAATTGGAAATAATTGGAATAATTGGGGAATAATTGGGGAATAATTGGGGAATAATTGGGGTCAGAGTAGAATGTAAATAATTGGAATAATTGGATAGTAGAGAATATGGAGTGGATATTTAATGGGGTCGGTGTTTTTGTTATTTCACTCTTCATTACATTCCTTATCTTCTTTTTTTCAGAAAAGAGGGTTTCGAAGAGGGCTCGAAATAAAATACATCAAAGTGTAAAAGCCAACTCCGAAGTTGGCAATCAACAGATAGTGCAATCAGGCAGAAACTCAGTTAACACTCAAATACAAAATATTAGTATTAATCATGCCAGAGAGCATCTTTCAGCAAACATAGAGTTCGTTGACATCACAGTAGAGCATCAACATGAGGCAGCAATCATTGATGTAAAGCTACGAAATAATTCAGATGAGATCGTATTTATTAAACAAGCTGTGATTGAGACCATCGGGCACTGGGACTTGCCACTCGTAAACATTGAATCTTCCGCTGTTCCTGTATCTCGAACGTACGATATTAATATTTTGAGTGCCAAAGGAAGCGCGAACAAATTAAACATCTCTCAAGCAGTCGCGGCACAATCGGTCGATCGTTTTCAATTCAGCATATCTTCTGACCATAAACCCTCCTCAGATTTTGGTGTGTTTGCATTTTTGCTTAAAATCACACTAATTTACAATGAGGATAACAAAACAGTTTCAAGCGCTCCGTTACTAACTCATATTCCAGTCGCAATGGTAATTCATGGGTTTGCTGAAATGCCTGAAATCACTAATAGTGATATCGAAAACAATGATAAAAAGTTTGAGCTCAACAGGGAAACTGCTAGAGAAGCTCTGAAGGCCATTAACGAGGACACTATTGTGGATGCAAAGCTAATTGAGGCAATCAAAAGCTTTACTGATATAAACCAACGTAGGCCTCAAGGCAAGTTCAGTTACAGTGGTGACGTGGGATGTTCATGGCATACCATCAAAGACATATTCGGATAAGTTTATTTTGAGACAGTGTTGAATTGCACTCAAATTATTACCAGCATTTGCACTGGATTTTGACCCTGGGTGAAACTGGATTATATTAATTGTACCGATGTACCGATGTACCGCCCATATGCTGGTGCAGTTTTGAATGCATATATAGTACATATTTGGATGTAAACCCAACAAACATGACGACAAATCGGGGATCAGCTAATACCTTCGTAAAGATGTGTGAAAAATGTACGGCTTTATTAAATCAATCCAGCAAAAAGAGGTCTGCAACTGATTGTTTTGTAATGAGTGGAATGTACGACTTTATTCTCACAAAAGAAGAGAGACTGTTAATCGTACTTACTCTACGGTTACAGACTTAGCTAGGTTCGAGTATAGGTAGCATAAAAGCTATATTGCCACAATTATACATATAGCAAACAGCAATTTAAGACAATATGTGAGTTGATTCACCACGAAAACTTATTGTATTTGTATGAATGTTACTGGTTTCTGCTCTTTTACAGTGCTATTTTGCGCCAATCCCAAACCCCAGGCGACAAAAAGCCATACCGCCACCAAATTGGGAGTGGTAAATCAGTGCTATGCTTGGGTCCACTCTTTCAGACAAACATGCCCACCGGTAGGCTTGGGCGGGGGAGCAATGATGTTTGACTCTGCTAAATGAGAGTATAATTCCTGATGATAGGCAACTCACGCCTTTAGCAGTCTTAAATCAGGTATTTTAATGAATACAAAGCTAACACCAGAGTTTTTACGGCAACAAATTATCGGTATAGATTCAAGCTTTACGACACCGTTTGGCGAGCGCCTTATGGTGTATTGTGATTACACTGCATCTGGTCGTTGCCTGAGTTTCGTGGAAAAATATCTGCAGTCGCTGCAACGAAATTACGCTAATACTCATACTGAAGATGACATTACCGGCCGCAGCATGACCCGCCTGCTGCATCAGGCCGAGACTGCGATCAAGAAATCGGTTAATGCCGGCATTGATGGGCGTATTATTGCGCACGGAACAGGTGCGACTGGTGCTATCGATAAATTACAGCAAATTCTTGGTATCTCCTTAGCCCCAGTTAGTCGAGAAAAACTAGACCATTGCCTCGATGATTTTTTTGGTGAAGATAAAGCTAATGAATTCCGCCAGCATCACCAACAACACCAACCGGTTGTTTTTGTTGGCCCATACGAACATCATTCCAATGAAATATCCTGGCGGCAGGGTATGGCAACCGTTATTGAAGTCAGTTTGGATGCCAGCGGAGGTATTGATCTCAAGCATCTTGAGGAATTACTCGAAGACCCACGCTATTTAAATCGCTATCGAATCGGTTCATTTTCAGCGGCATCGAATGTTTCCGGCAGAATCTCGGCGGTACACGATATTGCCCGCCTGTTGCATAAACACAATGCCATTGCCGTGTTTGACTATGCGGCCAGCGCACCCTATGTAGAGATCAACATGAGCCCGCCGCTTGATGCTAATGGAGAGGACCCAAGTCTTGATGCCGTGTTTATCTCACCGCATAAATTTTTGGGTGGTCCTGGGTCATCCGGTATCCTGGTGTTTAAACAACAACTATACCGACGCGACCTGCCGCCTACTTTAGCTGCTGGTGGTACTGTTGATTATGTGAGCCCGCTGGATCAGGACTTTATTGCCAATATTGAGGAGCGGGAAAAACCGGGAACACCGGGTGTGTTGCAACTAATCAAGGCCGCCCTAACTTTCCAGATTAAAGATGAAATCACCCCAGCTACCATTGAAGAATACGAACAGAAAATGCTACAGCAAGCATTTACCCGTTGGCTGGCACACCCGAAAATTGAAATCATGGGAAGTACCGATCCTGAAAAACGCGTAGGCATTGTTTCATTCAATATCCGCTCGCCCAGAGGGCGTTATTTACACCCTAAGTTACTCACTGCACTACTGAATGATTTATTCGGCATCCAGTCCCGTGCCGGTTGTTCCTGTGCCGGGCCTTACGGACATACCCTGTTGGGGATTGACCTGAAAGAATCTGAAAAACACCGTCACTGGGTACGCGAAGGTTTTGGTGGAATAAAGCCCGGTTGGTGTCGGGTAGGTTTTCACTACACTATGGATGCCGCTGAAACCGATTATATTATTGAAGCAGTAGAGTTCCTCGCCGACCATGGTTATCGCTTCCTTAGCCTATATGATTTCGATTTATGCTCCGGTGCCTGGGAGCATAAAAACCAGGTACCACTTAGCGATTGCTTTAGTGTTGCTTGTGCCTTAGATATCTCACAGGTAGAGCCCTTTGCCATGCCTACCGCCACCCGAATTGAATACTACCGGCAAAACCTTAACAAAGCGCATCAGTTGGCTGAAGAACTGGCTCAACAGCAAGGCGATAACTACTGTCAGAACCAGCTTGAGGGCGAGTTGGCAGAATTACAGTTTTTCGATTATTAATCAATGCCGAAAAGGCTGGAATTTGATGTAGTTATTATTGGTGCTGGTGCTGCCGGCCTGATGTGTGCCATAGAAGCGGGCAAACGCGGGCGCCGCACCCTGGTTATTGACCATGCCAATAAAATTGGCAAAAAAATCTTGATGTCTGGTGGTGGCCGTTGCAACTTCACCAATTTGGATGTCAGTGCAACAAACTATCTATCTAACAACCCGCATTTTTGTAAATCAGCATTCGCACGATACAGCCCTTTTCATTTCCTTGAGCTAGTAGACAAACACAATATCCCTTATCGCGAAAAAACCGATAGCATTGCCACCGGGCAGTTGTTTTGCGAACAAAAGTCGGCTGACATTCTTAACATGCTTAAAGCCGAATGCAGCAGTGCAGGCGTCACTATCCAAAGCCATACCCACTGCAGCAATATCCGCAAACGAGATGGTGGCGGGTTTAAATTATCCCTAGAAAACGCTTCTTCTCTGCAACAAATCCAAACCCACAGTTTGGTTATAGCCAGTGGTGGTTTATCGATTCCGCGTATGGGTGCTAGTAATTTTGGCTATCAGTTAGCGGCCCAGTTTAATATTCCCGTGCTTAATACCCGTCCGGGCTTGGTCGGTCTGCATCTGAATGAATCTCTACAGGGCAGCTTGGCCAGCCTCTCCGGCCTATCTCTGGATGTCTCAGTGAGCTGTGATGGAATGACATTCAGTGAAGCCATGCTGTTTACTCATAAAGGCATTAGTGGCCCAGCTATTTTACAAATTTCAAGTTATTGGCAAGCGGAAAAACCGCTTGAAATTAATCTACTACCCAACTACGAGCTGAGCCTGCTCTGGGAAAAGTGGCGGCTGGATAATGCACTACTGGCAACCCATCTCAGCAAAATAATGCCACGGCGACTGGTGGAATTGTGGCTACAGGAGTTTGATAACCTACCTACCCGGCAATATTCAAAGTTGCAACAGAGTGCAATTATTAACAAATTTCATCACTGGCAGCCAAAAGTGTCGAATACCGATGGTTATAAAACCGCAGAGGTTACACTTGGCGGTGTAGATACCAACGCCATTTCATCAAAAACATTTGCAGCCAACAGTGTAGCTGGTCTTTATTTTATCGGCGAAGTGCTTGATGTTACCGGCTGGCTAGGCGGTTATAATTTTCAGTGGGCCTGGGCTTCCGGCTGGTGCTGTGGTCAGGTGGTTTAATCTCTTTTGCGGCAGCCCGTGCCAATAGCGTTGGTTGAATACCACCACACTAACAGGCAGTAGCTCGTTTATTAAATGCTAGGGCGTACCAGGAGAAGGACAATGCCGCCAACAAGTTCCATTGCAAATAGCACCTGCATAAACCCTGACGGAAATCCTCGACGCAAACCTGCTATCAACCTACCAACGGGCTGAGCCAATAAAAAAACTGCGACTAGGTCACCAATGATTGCATCTTCAATGCGTGTGAACGCCAGCGCGCATAATAAAGCTTGTGCTATGAAAACCCCAACATAAATAGCATGAAACTCACTAAATGCACTTTTAGTTTTTAGCTCGTAACCCAGCATACTTGCTAACAAATCAGGTTTAACTATAGCCCAAAGAGCAAAAAAAATGAAAATCCCACCGGTAGCCGCAAGTAATATTTGACGAATGAAGTCATCGTAAATCATGATATATTCCTTTTAAGTTTTGTCTGCCTAACTCGAAAACCAACTCAGCTCTATACAGGCAAAGTCTTTAATAAATGCTTAAATTTCTATAAATCCAGCACATTCCTTCTTATGGCTTCTGCCACAAACACACCAGCACCTTTAGCATCTACATCTGCCAATTCAAATATTTTCAAATGCCTTCTGCTCTTACCTTTTCCTTCCAACACAGCAGATGGATCAGGAAACTCAGCGCCATTACTAAATTCTATAGATACATGTCCTTTATAGGCGAACACACCGCCAATCAATACATTAGACAGAGCAAACACGAGACCACCATATTTAATTTCTTCAGTAATCTTATCATTAGCACTGAGAAATGTTTTGCGAACATGTTCGATTACTTCCAGTTTGTCTGCTGAAATAAGTTGTAAATCCGCTAGGAATTTATTGATTCTGTCATTGCTTGAAGTTTTCATAGTCTCTCGATGTGGTATTTGAAACTTCACCCATTGCCAATGGGCTATCTATCAAGTTAGCCGCATGGTTAAGCTAATCCATACTCAAATTCATAATGATGCTGACCGTCATCAATGGAAATATTCATTTTTCCCTGTAAACCCGTCAGCTCCCCTGTTCCAGAATTCGGAATAACTTCCAATGTAAGCTGATTATTTCCGCTGTCCATTGTGCCAAAATGCTGCAGTACAAAACTCCCTTGTTTGCCCGATAAGCATCCAATTACCTGTTCAATTGCAACATAACCCGCAGAACCTTTAACCGCGGTCATGGCAGTTAACATTTCACCCTTGCTGCTGGCCTCAAGCGCTCCATAAAATGTTTTATCAAAAGACATTCGACCCAGATGAATGCCATCTTCACCCTGAGAGGAAATCTCCTGAGGTTTAATATCAATATCAAACTTTCCAGTAATTTTCATTGCATCTCCAATATCAAACCGCCCCTTGTTCCAGGCCGAAAAATTACTAGCAGAACATCAGCTAATATCAACAAACCATTATTCGAGCGGTAAATTTCTTTTTATCAGTCTTTTTTTCCATGGTAATTATCATAAAACCTTTGATGTGCCGACATCGAAAAGGTGTCATCTCTTTCATCATACTGCGCTATCCACTCAATCAGCATATCTAAATTATTATCTTGAGATTGCTTAGATTCATACTTATGTGGTTCCCATGGGCGCGATTTTGCATTTGCAATACATTCATCAACCGATAAATTCATAAATATGATTTCATTCGAGTATTGCTCTGCTAATGCCAATAAATCAGTATAACAGCCTTCAATTACCCAGTTTTTATTGGTCTTGATAAATTCGAGAATCTCCTTTTCAGAGTCTTTTAGTTGTTTGCGCTCAGGAGGATTTGTCGCATCCCATGCAAGCGAATCAAGATCTAAGTGCGCTAAATGTTGTGATTTACAGATACTAGCAGCCAATGTGGACTTGCCTGAACCTGAATTGCCGAATATTAAAATATTTCTCAACATAATTATGGCATCAAAAGATTAAAATCAGCCGATCCCACAGAAACACCGTTAACCATTGCCTCAACAGTATGAATGCCTGGGTAATAAACCCGTGTGCTTATTTTTTTAATGACATGTCGCTTTGTCGAAATAAGGCTCCGATGAGCTTCTAGGGTTTTTACACGCCACTTAAAGACCTTCGGGGTAGTTTTTCCATTGGCTTTTCGGTGGTGAATAATGTAATCAATCATTAGTGCTTGATCGTTAACAGAATCAGACAAAATTGACAAACTAAACTCCAAGGCATCACCAAAGATAACTTCTGGCGTGTTCACCTCAATGCTTGCCTGTTTAATTTTCGGTAGCATATATCCAAATACTTGCAAGACCTTTTTATTACCATTTTTTATTAAAGTTCGACAGGCATGCCGAAGTAGTTTCTGTCTTTCCTTGCTCGCGCCTTGCATCTATTTGCTTGCGATTTCAGCAACCACATCAGGGTGATCCTTGGCTATATCATTGAGATTGTTTGCTACTGAGCGGCGTACATATTCCTCTTCATCATCTTTGAGCAGTTCCAATAGTACAATGACAGGTGATGGGTCTTTGATAAACAAAGGTAGTTGCATTGCCCAAGGTAATCTTGGGCGAGTGCCTTCAGACACCAATCGCCGTACATGTCGATCATTATCCAGCGTCCATTTTTTCAGTATAGATAATGTTTTTTCAGGTGACTCCTGCAGAAAGAAACGAATGCCGAACTCTGAAGAAAACCGTTTGGTTAGCTCCTTAAATAAGGTCATTGATAAGGCAAAGCAATCGTGACCTCGCAAAGCCACATAGTGATCCATGGGCATAATAGCCCAGCCTGCAATACCTTTGTGGTCAACGCAGACACCGAAAATATCACCTTTCAGCGCTGGGCTTAAACTGGCGAGAATAATTTTACCGGCTTTGGTGAAATCATCAGGCAGATACCTAATCATCGCATTGGTAATTTGCTTGGAGCGTTGTTTTAATTCCAGCGCATCTAAATTGTTAGAGGCTGTATCTGTAAAGCCTTTGTGATCAAACTCAGACCACTGATTCTGGAAGTGTTTGGCCATACCGGAAATAAGGCTTAGATTAAAGAAATTTTTAAACGGCTCTGGCATATGTTCAATTTTCGCTTTGTTGAAGTATTAATAACGTTCTAATTATCACACAAAATGCCTGTTATAAACCAGCATGTTACTATGCAGCAATACCCTAGGGCAAGATTACTTTGCTATCGAGCAAGGTACAATTATTGAAGTTAGCGAACCGTTGTATCTGCTTGTTTAATTCCGGGAAAAACTGATCTCGGTCGAGCATTACATCCTCTAGGTTCAGGCTTAAAACCTCTAAACGCTGCTCTGCCCGATGCGCCTTGCAATCTATTCGAGCAACGAACTTATCGGCATAAAGGATAGGCAGGGAAAAGTAGCCGAATACACGCTTAGCTGCCGGCACATAACATTCCATCCGGTAGTCAAAGCCAAACAATGTACTCAAACGGTCGCGGTGGATCAGAACATTATCAAATGGTGATAAAATTTTCACTTCAGCATTTGTTACCGATACTTGTTCCAGTGCCTTACTGTCTACATATAGGCTTGGAGCATCGGCGATATCGAACACTGTTACCACTCCAGCATCAATACGCTCATCGAGAACTTCGCGCATTGTGTCGCGCATGGGCTTGCCTGTCTTCAGGTGCAATAGTTGCTTCCAGGTAAATACACCATGCGCCCTGAGTGTGGTGTCGAATAAATAAACGGCATAATCGCGCAGCGTGGGCAGGCTAAGATCAATATCTTCTGGCAAACAGCGTTCGGCGATGTCATAGACCTTTTCCATGCCATTGCGCCCACAAACCATCAGGTCGCCCTGCATAAATAACTTATCGAGCGCACGGCGGCTCGGCCCCCAACTCCACCATGAGCCCTTTAGTTTGTCGCGCATATCAAAATCTCGTAACCGTAACGGCCCTTCTGCACTCACGCGGATCAGCAGTTCCTTCATCAGATTTTTATCGACATTGGTGTGATAGCGGTTTTCACCATTGCGCACAGCCATCATGTTCGGTAACGCATAACGATAGTCGCGCATGGGTAGATACGATGCGGCATGGTACCAATATTCAAAAACCTGCTGCTCGCTGATTAGTTGGTTCAGGTGGTGTAGGTCATAATCCGCCACCCTACTCCACAATACATGGTGATGCGCGCGTTCTACCACTGATAGCGTATCGATTTGCACATAGCCTAGGTGCTCGATTGCATGCAATGCCCCAGACAAGCCTGTGCCGAACTGTTTCTGTGTGCTCAGCCCTTGTTTAGACAGTGCCAGTCGTCTCAATTGTGAAATCATTAAGAAGTCATCAGCTAATTAGTGGTTTTTGCACTTAAATGCGACCATGCCTTGTAAGTACCAAACCCATATAACAAACCGATACTTAATGAAATACTAGAGCTTATAAACCAAAACATTAAACTATTTTCGGGAAACATCGGCATTATTCCCACAAATGCGATCCCGCGTAAAATGTAAATTGCAGAAATAACAATTAAGCCCAGCCGAAGCAAGGGCAAGCGTTTTATCACCCGCGCACCGGAAAGCGCATATAGAGACCAGATAGAAAGCAAAGCTACAATAACTACGGTAACAACCGTTGGATACCAATGACCAGCTTCAGCCATTTTGGCCATGGCCTCACCAGCACCAAAAAAACGATACCAATCGGCACCGAAAACAATACAGCCGAGGTGAGCAATAGCGACTAACGCACTACAAGTAGCTGCAATGATAAGAAGTTTATTGTTGTTTGGATTCACATTTTTTCCTTTAATGAGTAATGATTATAAGCAGATCGTCTGCTATGCCCTCAAATCATGGGCTTGATTGCTTAAGCATCTGCCTTTTTAAAATTGAATTTCCATCAAATCAGGATGTAAAAACTCATAATTTAGAGCTCGCTTCACTTTTTGGTTACTGATTATTTTAAAAGAGTTTACGCCTGCGCTTGCAAAATTTGGGATAGGCGCACCGATTTGCTTTGCCGCTTGGGTATAGAATTCCCTTTTTGTAGGATGAGAATCAGCGCAACAATTAAAGACCTCACCCCAGACATCTTGTGCAATAATTTGACTGATGATCTGAATGCAGTCATCACGATGAATTAGGTTTACATAAGCCTCGGGGTTTGCAACAAGCTTGCCTTTATCAAAAAACCTGCCGGGGTTTCGCTTGTAACCAATTAAGCCACCAAACCTCACTATTGTGGTCTTGAAACTCGTGTTTTTTCTAAAAAGATTTTCAATCTTTAATAGTGGGCTCGGGGGCAGTTCTTCATCATCTGTTTCGTAGTGCCTTTTGTTTGCATTTTTGTAAACAGAAGTAGAGCTAACCAATAATACTTTCTCTATTGCAGACTTTGCTATTTCATTAACCAGAATGCTAAAACCTTCGACATTTTTGGATGGTATATTAATGATTAATATTTTACTTTGAAGGAAATCGTGAAGATTATTTGGCAAGCATCCAATATTTAGAATGAAAGGTTCAATTTTTGAACATGTCAATTCTGGAAAACGGTTTTTAGATGTAGTTGAGGCTTTGACATGAGCGCCCATAGAAACAAAATACTCGGCTATTGGTAAACCAAGCCAACCGCTTCCCAGAACGCTTATATTGTTAATAGTCACAGTTGTTTATTAATTATAAAAGCATCAGTTTTATGCTTGCCGCAAGCTTTAACGAGCTTAATAATTATTCAGCCGGCATAAAAGCAACAATGCGCAAAGGAGCTCCGCTACCGTCTTTGATTTTCATCGGTAGTGCAACAACCATGAATCCTTTAGATGGTAATTTATCAAGATTGGCAACGTTTTCGAAACCCGGAATATTTTTTTCAAACAATATCTGATGAGTTTCAAATAACGTAGAACCGCCAAAATCGATGCTTGGACTGTCTAAACCTACGGCTTTAATGCTTCGCTTAGCGCTTAGAAATCTTGCTGCATCAGGATGAATACCAGGAAACTTGAGTTTTTTTACAGCCTCGGGCCCGCGCTCATCAGTCCCCATGTATTTTTTTCTATTTGGCCATAATTTACTTGAACCAGTATCGATAAGTAATATGCTGTTTTTCTCAATAACACCGTGTTTACTTTCCCAATCGATAATATCCTGTACTGACAACTGATAATTGCGGTTCTTTTTGACTTTTTCTGTAATTCGAATAAGCACGCCTGCGCCAATGAATTGCTCAATCGGCATTTGATCTACTGTTTTACGGCCCTCAGAAAAGTGAATCGGTGCATCAACATGTGTTCCCCCATGTTCTGCAGCACTAAAATTATATGCCGTGTAATAGAACCCGGCATCGGTATGACCTTCAAAAACGGTGGTCTTTTTATAGGATTCTGCCGTGGGCCAGTATATCGTTTCCTCTGAAAACTCATGTGTCAAATCGATCCAACGACCATTAAAAACATTATCCGCCACCGCAGGAAAAGAAATAGTTGCTATTAATACAAGTAAAAACAATTTTTTCATGAGGCTCTTCCTGAATTTATTTATGATGATTTGCAGAACAGTATTGCAACCTTTGAAAACACTAACTGCCAGCGGCAAGTGATTGCAGTGTATTGATTTATTATGCTTCACTTTCAATCATATTCTGCAAGTTCTCAAGGTCATCCAGAACTAGGAGAAATTGAGTGCCAAACTTGGTAACTTTATATTCCACCCGAGGCGGTATCTCATTGTAGCTAACACGCTCTAAAATACCAAAGCCGACATTTTTTCTTAGGCATTCATTGAGGACCTTTGTGGTTAAACCTTCAACACTGCGAACCATCGCCCCTGGCCGATTGATGCCACTTGCAAGCAGTTGGTAAACAGTGAGCGACCATTTGCAGCCATAAATGGTTTCAACCATACGCGCTGTTTTCTCGGATGATGATTTTCTGGTAAATAATTTTTGCTTTGTTTTCATTAACATGTACCAATAAGTGCCTACTATACCCGTTTGTTCCTACTTTTCAGTAGGCTACTAAGTTTTATAAGATATGTCCACAATTATCATAATCACTAAGGAAATAAATCATGGAAATCACAAATAAACCGATCGCATTAGTTGTTGGTGGCTCTAGTGGCATTGGCTTAGCCACGACAAAGATGTTGCTCGAACGCGGCATTGATACTGTAATTGTTGGTAGTTCCCTTAGCAAACTAGAAACAGCAAAACATGACCTTGCTGAGTCAGGAAACATTGAGATATTACAGGCCGACTTATACAACGCCGAAGACATTCAACGGGTGATTAATTTTGCTGTGGAGAACACTCGGCATATCAAGTATTTTGTAAATGCGGCTGGAAAATTCAAACCTACAGCATTTCTTGAACACAATGCCGAGGATTACAACACCTATATGGACTTAAATCGGGCTGCATTTTTCATCTCCCAAGCGGTCGCTAAAAATATGCAGAAAAATGGTGGTGGTTTGATAGTCCATATTGGTTCAATGTGGGCAAAACAAGCGGTCAAAGCCACGCCTTCATCGGCCTACTCAATGGCTAAGGCCGGATTACATTCGCTTACGCAACACATGGCGATGGAATTAGCAGATGAGAATATCCGGGTAAATGCGGTTTCTCCAGCCGTGGTTAAAACACCCATCTACGAGTCGTTCATTGAACCGGACGATATAGATGAAACTCTAGCGACATTTGATGCATTTCATCCTATTGGACGAATAGGAACACCTACGGATATCGCCAGTGTAATCAGTCTATTGCTCAGTGATGAGGCAAGCTGGGTGACAGGTGCTATTTGGGATGTTGATGGTGGTGTTATTGCCGGTCGCAACTAAAACCCTTACGGTGGGCAAAAAATAACGCTTGATTTATGCCCTGCGGACATACTAGAGTCGAAAGCTAGCCTAGCTGTCCTTGGGGTCTTTATATACATGATCGCTAGTTACAGCGCCTTTAGGAAATATTTTTCTAATGCCCTGTCTCAATACAGCATCTGCCTGCAATACCAGATCTCTAATTTTTTGCTCTGGACGGCCTCTAAACGAAGTCACATGGAACTGGTCATCTGGCCTTAGTGCTGTATCAGAAAAATAATAATTTGAGACACATGTTCTTTTTGAATCCGTCAGTATTGGACTAACCGAATGCCATGAAGCCCCATGCGTTGTCATAATTGCGAGCCGGTTAAACAAGCTTTCAATGGTTATCTGTTTTTCTTTAAAACCATTAGACCATATCTCTAAATTACCACCATTTTTAGCCTCCCAGCCTGGGGAGACATAATACAAAAGATTTAACACCCGCCATTGTTTTCTATCTTTTTCGTGAGAGTTATCTATATGTGGATTCAAAAACTGGCCCTTCTGCATAAGGGATAAGCCTCCAGCATATAGGTTTTTATCTGGATATAGTGTGTCTATACTACATATATTCTTTATCAAATCAACAATCCTAGGATCTTGGAATGCAAATATTACCGCTTCCAAAATCGGCGCGTATTGATCCATTTGAACTGCAATATATTTATCTTCGCGTAAATTTTTATTTAATATCATCAAATCCGCTGCTGGGAAGGCTTGATATATCTCCATAGCAACTGAGTCTGGTAGGAGATTGTCAATGACTAGATATCCAATTTGATCTTTAGTGTTTTCGTATTGGCTTCGAAGAGAAGGCTTTTCTGCTTTTATTCTTTTCAAAATTTGATCAGCTAGAGCTATTTTGTTCATCCGTAGTTCCTTTGATAGAATAATTTTCCGTGTAACGATTTTATGCGTTAAATAATGTTCGAATACCGTCTTAAACCCTATTGGTCGGTATCTAGGTAAGTTTTTTAACTACCCAACATTGGTAAGTGCTTCCTACTATGATAGGTAAGAGATAGTTCAATGCAGTGTTTTAGCTCTTCAGTCGATACTTCACGGCTTTCATCAAACACAATGGCTCGGTTACCTTCAAACTTAAACTTATCTCTATAAAGCTCTTTGAATGTATCAACTAACTTAGTCTGGCACTGAAAGTACATCATATACTGATGTGGGGTTTTTTCTTTCCAGCCCAGTCGAACTGCACTTCCGCCTTTACAAACATAGCTTGGCTCGCCCCATTTAAGTGTTTCTTCCACTACTCCAACACTTTCTGATTCAGCAGCTGTTTCTAGAACCAACTGACGCAGGAACAAAAGCTTTTGGCGCATGCGTGGAGGATAGCGTTTAAATACTGCAGCAACATCTGGGTTTTCAATTATGAGCATAACGGTGTATCTTTTGTTTTCATATAAATCATCAACAGCCTACGCTAAAATTCAGTTAGCGATTAGGCAGTAGTTTTTGTACTCGGTTGCGGTTACCTTGTTTAATAATATCGTATATTCAAACATAATTAGCCTGTTTATCATTTCGCTATACGCTCCGTACCGACATAGGGTGATCACTATTCAATTCCAATAGATCCCAAAGATTCCCATATAAATCCTCAAATACAGCCACCATCCCATAGCTTTGTTGTTTTGGCTCTCTTAGGAACTTTATACCTTTAGCTTCCATTGCATGGTAGTCACGCCAAAAGTCATCTGTGTTAAGAAATAGAAATACTCGACCACCCGACTGATTACCGATAAATGACTCCTGCTCGGGTTTTGATGCCCTGGCTAAAAGCAAAGTAACTCCGTTTGAACCAGGTGGAGAAACTACCACCCACCGTTTGTCTTGTTCTGGCTGGTAGCTGTCCTCAATCAATTCGAAATTTAGCTTCTCTACATAGAACCCAATAGCTTCATCATAGTCTTTAACTAACAATGCTACATGTATGATTGATTGTTTCATTTATGCCCTTGTTTCATTTAATTGTTGTATACCCTGGTCAGGCTCCAGTTTTTTTGGAATTCTGCTACAGAACAGTTCGACTTCAATAGTCGGGATACGGCGGAATACGGTATCGGAATACGGGGCAAACACCTTATGATGCTCTAGTGGAACACATTATTTTGTAAAGCCCACAGTAAGCGTTGCATAATCGCTCTGATAAACACCCGAAGCCTGTTCCGGAAGCGTAACCCAAACAGCGGTCATCATTACTGAGTTCATTTCTGAGCTGTCAAAATTAATACCACCGTTTTGGTTAGTGCTTAGCTCAAGATTATCTGACCCCGGCGAAACAACGGTTACTACATGGCCGGCTAAAGGCTTGCCATTTAGCAGCAAGATGAAATGGTTTGCTGCCTCACTTGATGCGACAAATTCCAAGTCTTGACCAACAGCCTCGTAAGCTGTTTGCTTACCGCCATCACAGCTTTCAATACAAAAGAATGTCTTGGTATGTTTGTTGTAACTGCGGTTCAGTGCCGGAGTTCCTTCTTGAGCGAAAAAAGCGGCTTTAACTTCGTCATTAACCCCTAAGGAATCAAGATAATAGTCGGCCTCTTCTGGTTTGATTTCTCCAAACCTACGCTTGGAACTCATTGCGGCCATCGCAAAACCGACACTATTAGCAGTAAAGCTAGCATTCATGTATGTTTCGTTTTCTGTAAATGTCAGGTTTTTTATTTTCTGCCCATTTAGCATTACATGGATAAACGGAATCCGATCCAGACTTGGCCCGCCTTCCCTATTGGGGTAGGCAAGCGCACTGGTTATAACCAGGTTAACTTGCTCACCAACCGCAGAATTGAATTTTTCCGGCACCAAGAATGTCTGGTGCGCCACTGCCGGTGCTGCCAACAAAGTGAAAGACAGGGCTGTGGTGATTATGGTTTTCTGTAATAAATTCATTTTGTTCTCCGAACAAATCAGGATTGATTAGGAATGCTAATATTAACTCAAAATCTAAATTAAACAGCATTTTGAGTATAATTTTTTGTGAAATATCAACTTATCTAAAAACCGACGCCCTATTGTTTCAAAGGCCCCAGCGGATAGGCACATCACTCATGTGATTTAACCCATAAGGTTGGTTATATTAAATTTGCACATGTAGTTAATTACTCAATGATTTCAGGTAGTTTTTCCATGGCAACAATAGCAAGTGTTGCTAGAGGACCCAAAAAAACCGAAAGAAAAAACCAATTTAAACCACTTCTACCTTTGCCCTGGGCAATACCAGCATTAATCAAGGCCAATGTGCCCCAGCCTACAAAGAATTGGTTACTTGCTAAAAATGTATCGATATTCACTAAATGTACGACTCCTTTGCTTTATGTTCAGCCATATAGTGCCAGAAACAACCGTCGTTTTGTAGCGATGGACAGTATTAAAGAGCAGGCTGAGCCTGTCCTTATTATTAGGCTCTTCCCCTGATCGAGTGGGTAGATTACCCTATAGGACATGAGAGATAAAGAGCTGTACAGTAAGATACTAGGGATACAGGCACCCTGGAAAGTGATGGATATTGAACTGAACCTAAAGGCAGG
>JAKITK010000038.1 GCA_021648125.1 Lysobacterales bacterium | reverse complement strand
CCATACCAACAATGCCGCCACAGCAAACATTCAAACCGGCATCACGCACATTTTTGAGGGTGTCTAGGCGATCATCATATGTTCGGCTTTTAACCACCTCGGGATAAAATTCCGGTGAGGTATCAAGGTTATGATTGTAATAATCCAAACCCGCCTCTTTCAGGCGCAGGGCCTGACTATCGGTTAACATTCCAAGGGTGACACAAGTTTCCATCCCGGTTTCGCGAACAGCGGTAATCAGTTTTATAACTTTTTCCAGATTGCGGTCGGTGGGTTGACGCCAAGCCGCACCCATACAAAAACGCGTGGCTCCGGTTTCGCGGGCGGCAGTGGCGGCAGCGATCACATCTTCTACCGGCAATAGTTTTTCACGCTCCAGACCAGTATCATAGTGCACACTCTGCGGGCAATATTTGCAATCTTCCGGGCAAGCCCCGGTTTTAATGCTCAGCAAAGTGCTGATTTGCACTTGATTGGGGTCAAAATGTTGCCGATGGATGTTGTGCGCGCGGAATAACAAATCATTAAATGGTAGATTAAACAAGCGCAGAACTTCAGGAGATGACCAGTCATGGCGTAAAGCGGTATCATCTTTAGTAATGGACTGCGTGGGAGAGTTTGAAATTGTCATTTTTGTTACCTGTTCTATCGGGCGTAAAATAGTGTATTCCTCAGGGTTTGTATTTTGACTGTCAACCAAACGATTAGCAAGTTGGTTGACAAGATTTATCCGCCTGTTTGTGTGCTTTGTGGCGCAAGTGGGCAGAGTGACCATCGAGACGAGACGCCTAATCAGAGAAAAAAATACCAAGCGGGGGTCGATATTTGCAGCGCCTGCGAGTCCGACTTGATCCAGAATCCCCAGGCCTGTTATCAATGTGCCATCCCCCTGCCTGCCGATGTGGCCGGCGATAAACTCCGCTGCGGAGCTTGCCTGCGCGCACCACCAGCATTTACCCATACCCATGCAAGCTATGAATATTGTTGGCCAATGGACAAGCTGATACAGGCGTTTAAATTTCAGGGCGACCTCGCCATTGGGCGAGTTTTATCGGCGCTAATGCAAAAACAGATAAAAATATTGGCAGCCGAGGCTATGCCCACCGCAATTATATCTATCCCTTTGCATCATTCACGCCTGCATGAGCGGGGCTTTAATCAGTCTGCCTTGCTGGCCGCTGATCTGGCAAAAGGCTTGGAAACACCCCTGCTTGGGAATTTTTTGTTACGCGAAAAACCCTCTCCGCCGCAGTCCGAGCTTGATGCCAAATCCAGAAAAAAGAATATTCGCGGGGTTTTTTCACTCAACCCGCAGGAAACCAAACTGCCAGGCCATGTCGTCCTAGTAGATGATGTTATGACCACGGGCAGCACGCTTTCTGAAGCTGCAGGGATATTGCTTGCTGGGGGTGTAAAACGAGTCGACTGCTGGGTAATTGCTAGGGCCCCGAAGCCGGGGTGAGGGGTACTAACCCGCTTCAGCCATCAATTGCTTCAAGGCTTCAAGTACTTCTTCGCTATGGGTTTCCGGGTCTACTTTTTCATAGTGTTTTACGATAACACCTTGTGGATTAATCAGAAAAGACTGCCGGGCAGCAATTTTTATCAATTTGTAATCCCGCAACACATGGTAGGCCTTGCTCAAGGAACCATCAGCATCGGAAAGCAGGGTAAAAGGCAGTTTGTACTTGCTCGCAAATTTTGCATGCGAGGCCACATCATCCAAGCTAACACCAACAACGGCAGCACCAATGGCTTTGTAAGCATAGATATTGTCACGAAAGTTACAGGCCTCGGTGGTGCACCCCGGAGTGTCGTTTTTCGGGTAAAAATAAAGCGCCAACCACTTACCCTTATAATTTTCCAGCGTATGCCAGTCACCATTCTGATCTTGCATTTTGAATTCAGGTGCCGGTTTTCCGACTAGAGAATCCTCGCCGCTTACCAGCATGGGTAACAATATCAGTAACAACAGGACGATAGCTAAAGGCAACTTATTTAAACGCATTTTGTTCTTCTCCGGAGTGAGCTTATACGAGGCCGCAGGCTCGGCAATGTCCATCTATCATAACACTACAAATTTCTATCACCCCCTTTCCCCATTCAGCTTTGATGTGTATGGATGCACGAATGCCGTGAGAGCACAGGAGTGTGTCTAACGGCCAAAGGATAACGATTGTAGGCACAAAAAAGCCGAGCAATGCCCGGCTTTTAGCTTATATGTTTTTTAAATCAGTGCTGGGTTTGCTGAATTTCCAGTGTGATCGTGGTTAGTTCACGCCCTGACCAGTCGGTACACCAGGCAACAGAGACTTCATCTTCTGCTGCAATTTCAAACCAGATGCCCGTCTGCCAATTGCCTTTTGGGGTAATCAGTGAAAGACAAACCTCCGTGCCCGCGTCTGTGGTGCGCATGTGAACAATGCCGCGTAATTCACTTTCACAATCTGTCAGGCGGACAACCGGCACGGGTTCGGTAGCTGAGGTATTAAACCATTGATCAGTCTTCACTACTTCATCGTGCCATTCTTCACGGCCGCTGCCGCAAAGCTTAAAGGTCACCATGTTAAATTGGGCTTGCCGGCCTCGCGCCCAGTCTTTGGCACTGCTGTCGGGGCGGTTTGCAGGAATGTCTATTGGAGCGGCGTAACTTTGCGCCGCGATAGGCTTGGCTGCTGTGCTCTCGGCACTAGCCGCTGTATCAGCTTCTGAAGCGCCGTGAGCCATTTGATCGGCTATTCTCATTGCACACATATTTATTCTGCCCTTTTCAAATTTATTTTTATTTGTTCCTAACGCAACCAACCTCCTGATATTGCGTTTCCCTTATATTCTATTACTGTCGTCAGTGATCAAATCCTCTCACAAATTTACAAACTTTATTAAAATAAATAAGTCTATTCGACTTTAGTATAATACAAACAGGCTTTACTCGCCTGAAAAAATGACCCGTGGACGATTGTAGAGGGTTGCTGCTATTACCGCCAGCACCAGCCCCAGGCCTAAAGTTGTTCCTCCGGCGAGCAAATACCAGCTCAGTGAAACCTGTTCTCCACGAATTAATTCATGAATTAACACATTCTGCGAAAGCAGCGGTACCGCCATCATCCAGGTTTCGGCTTTTACCGGATTTATCATTAAATAGAAGCTTGGCAGCATCGGAATAATGGTGACCAAACCCATATAGGAATTGGCCTCGCGGAAAGATTTGGCGAAAGATGCAAGAATTGTCAGAAACGCCGAGGCGAGAATAGCCATCGGTATTATCACCACTAAAATACCCAGCATCATCGGGTTGGTAATGGAAACTGAAGTGCCCAGCAGGTTGGCGGGTAAAAACGGCACCAATAATCGGAAGGCCACAACCGTGAGAAAAACCGACAGCGCGGCAAAAAATGAGGTCGCCATAAGCTTTCCGGCCATAATCTGCCAGCGTGGCACCGGGTTAATCAGTAGCGGTTCCAGCGAGCGCCGTTCTTTTTCACCAGCGGTGGCATCAATCGCCAGATGCATACCACCTACGAAAGCGCCAATCATCAGAATATAGGGTAAAAATGACAGTAATCTGGCCGCCCTGGAGGTTAGCGTGGATTGGTCGATAGTTTTAACCATAATTGGTGTAAGCAATTGCGGGGAAACCCCACGGAGCTGCAATCGCGAGATGCCTATCTGGCTTGAATAGGCATGTAATAGCCGCCGCAACCGTTGACTGGTAACCCCGACATGATTGCGCGACTCATCGACAATGACTTCAACAATGGCTCGTTGGCCTTCGCTCCAGCGTTCGGCAAAATCGGCAGGAATGCGTAAAACAACATCTTCGTCTTTGGCTTTGACTGCCGCTTCAGGATTTGCGGGTGCAGCTTTAATCTCAACCCCTTGCTGGACCAAGTAAGTGATTAGGTTGGGTGCATATTGCTGGCCTGCTACTGGCAGTTCCAATGCCTCCTCCATACGCTCGGAGGTTTTATCCGCCATCAAGTTGAACATGCCGATTAGTAACAACGGTCCAAAAAGCGGGCCGATAATCAAGGAGGTAATAATTACCCTGCGGTCACGAAAATTTTCTTTAACTTCTTTATTGAATACTGTTAACCAACCGCTCATGACAGCAAGCCTTCTTCCGTGCCAATTAAGTTCACAAAGGCATCTTCCAGCGTTTCACAACCGCTTTGCTGTAATAATTCATCGGCATTTCCAGCCGCGGCAATCTGACCATCGGCGATAATAATAATGTGGTCACAAAGGGCTGCCACCTCCTGCATAATGTGGGTTGAAAGCACCACACAATGCCCGGCTTTTTTTAACTCCAGCAGATAATGACGCAATGCGCGGGTGGTCATAACATCAAGCCCGTTGGTAGGCTCATCCAAGAGGATGGTTTGCGGTGAGTGCACTACCGCCCGAGCAATGGCTACTTTTACCCGCTGGCCTTGCGAAAAGCCATCGGTGCGTCGGTCGATAAACTTCTGCATGCCCAATATTTCGCTTAATTCATCGATGCGCACATCCAGTTCCGGTGCGGCCATTCCATGTAATTGCCCAAAATAACGAATGTTTTCACGCGCACTCAGGCGCGTATACAAACCACGGGAGTCCGGCACAACTCCGAGCTTACGCTTTACTTCCAGCGCATGTTCGTGGGGGTTCAGACCATCGATTTTAATGCTGCCGCTATCCGGTTCAAGCAGGGTATAGAGCATGCGTAAGGTGGTGGTTTTGCCAGCACCATTAGGGCCTAGCAGCCCAGTAATCTTACCGTCTAGGGCCTTAAAGCTCACACCTCGAACGGCCTTTACTTCGCCAAACGATTTTGTCAGGTTTTCTACTTCAATCATGGTGTTGGCCCCAGTAAGTTGACAAAAAATGGTGCGCGGCCCTGATTTTCCAAGCAACTGGTATCTAGTTCTTCAAAGCTGGCAGTTGTAATAAAATCGGTAACAATTTCACGCGTACACTGGCTAAAGCTCACGCTATGCCCCTGACCTTTTACCACCAGGTTTAAATGTTGGCTGAACTGTTTAGCTGCCTGATCGGCATAACGAGGCGGGGTTACCGGGTCGAATTCACCCGATAACAACAAGGCCGGTACATCTGAACTAAAGGGTTGGTGGAAATCAGCAGGAACCTCACCGCGCGGCCAAATTTCGCACTGTGCAATCAACATTTTGTAGAACACCTCACCAATGATGGTATTGGCATCTTGCGGTCGGGCTTGCATAAAAGGGTAGTCTTCACTACAAATAACCGACAACTCCATCCAGTGGCTTATCATCCCCTGCATGCTATACATAACCATCAGTGCCTGTGCCAGCAAGCGTTTTGGGTTGTTGTTAATTACCGCATCATTAATCAAAAAGGGCAGTTGTGCCTGCGTGCTAGAGCTATATGACAGCATTCTCAGGGCAATACCGATCACATCCATATTCGCTTCCAACTCGACCGGGTCACCACTCAGCGGATCGTCTATTGTCAGCATTTGCGGGTTATTACGAGCCTGCTGAATAAGTTGCTGCAATTGCTTTTCCACATCCGGAAAAGCTGCATTACAATCAGGATCATTGCGACAATCACCAAAAATACCGGTCATTGCCAAATCCAAATTCATAGCATGTTCGCTACCTAATATTAATTCGACCGGGGCGACAGAATCCAGTGTAATAGTACGCACAACATCGGGATAGCGGCGTAGGTATTCCTGAACCGCTCGGGTACCATAAGAAGTCCCCATTAAATTAATTTTGTTGTAACCAAGCGCGATTCGCAGTTGTTCATAATCGGCCATGGCAAGGGTGGTGGTGTAAAAGCGCGGGTCACCGTCTATTTTTTGCAAGCATTCGCGTGCCTGTTGAGTAACTTTGCCGAGATCAACCCGTAAGTCCATAGACTCATCATCCAGCGTGCAACTCAAGGGTGAATCGGTTCCGGTGCCGCGCTGATCCAGCAATACAATATCGTGTTTGCGTTGCAGTTTTTTTAGCGGGTCTACCAGTTGCACCCACAGTTCCGATGCAGCTTGCCCCGGACCGCCGGCAAAAAAGAAGATGGGAGTGCTATCAGTTGTGGGTTTGATTGCGCGCGCCAAAACAAAGCGCAAGCGGATTTTTTTACTATCCGGCTGCTGGCGGTTTTCCAATACCGTAAGCCATCCGCACTCCGCTTCAGCAGTAGCCGAAGTACCGGGCATATCCAGCACGCATTTTTTCAGCTCAAGATCCGGAAGCTCGCTGCTTGACTGAGCATTTGTGACCGCTGTGGTAAATATCAGCAGTGCAAATATACATATTTGTTTCAACGATATCCCCTCGAATGTTACTGGTGGCTTTATAACAGGTGAGAATGATAGTTAATTAGACCGCCTGAGTCTATAGGTCACAGGTCATTTCGGTTTGAAAATTATACTGACCTGATATCAAGCACAGCCTATAATGAGCGCATGCAAAAAATGGCGCTTGAAATCACCGACCTTATAAAAACCTACGCCAATGGAGTTGAGGCACTCAAGGGGATTTCCCTAAGTGTAGAGCAAGGTGATTTTTTTGCCTTGCTTGGACCCAACGGTGCCGGCAAATCTACTCTGATCGGGATTATCAGCTCTTTGGTCAACAGCACCTCTGGCGATGTAAAAGTATTTGGTGATTCAGTGCGAAAAAACCGCTCCGCTGCCATGCGTCATTTGGGATTGGTGCCACAGGAATTCAACTTCAATCAGTTTGAATCACCGCTGGATATTGTTGTTAATCAGGCCGGGTATTATGGTTTGACCCGTCCACTAGCACTTGAACGAGCGGAAAAATACCTTAGACAATTACAATTATGGGACAAGCACGACAAGCCCTCGCGTCAGCTTTCAGGTGGTATGAAGCGCCGGCTGATGATAGCAAGAGCAATGGTGCATGAGCCGGAATTGCTTATTTTGGATGAGCCAACTGCCGGAGTCGATATCGAAATTCGGCGGGAAATGTGGGGGTTTATTAAAGGCATTAACGAAGCCGGAACTACAGTAATCCTTACCACCCACTATCTGGAAGAAGCCGAACAGCTGTGTCGCAATATAGCCATCATCAACCACGGCAAGCTGGTGAGAAACACTGATGTCAAATCCTTGCTGGCAAGCCTGGATATGGAAACCTTCCTACTCGATTTGCGCGAACCCTTATCGACAGCACCAACGGTAGAGGGAATTTCTACCCGATTGGTAGACCCTAATCAGATAGAAGCCATTGTTCCCAGAGAACGCTCGCTCAATAATCTATTTTCCGCCCTCGATCAGGCCGGCGTGCGCGTGCTTTCTATGCGCAATAAAGCCAATCGTCTGGAAGAATTGTTTATGCGCATGATTAACGATGATAATCAGGATAAAACAGAGGATTCAGCCGCATGAGTGTAAAACTGAACTGGATCGGCTATAAAACCCTGGTACGCAAGGAAATTAAACGCATCCTACGCATCTGGGGGCAAACCATCGTGCCGCCAGCGATTACCATGACCCTGTACTTTATAATTTTCGGCAACCTGATTGGCAAACGCATCGGCCAAATGGATGGCGTTGATTACATGACTTTTATTGTTCCCGGGTTGGTGATGATGTCGGTAATAACCAATTCCTACGGTAATATGGTGAGTTCATTTTTCGGTGCAAAGTTTGGCCGCCATATAGAAGAGTTACTAGTATCGCCCTTGCCCAGTTATGTGATTGTAGCCGGTTATGTTAGTGGCGCAATGACGCGTGGGTTAATCGTCGGCTTTGTAGTTAGTCTGATAGCCATGCAGTTTACCCATATTGCCGTCAGTAACATCTTAATTACTGTTTCGATCGCTTTGCTCACTTCAATTTTATTCGCCCTGGCGGGAATGGTAAATGCTATTTTCGCGGAAAAATTCGATGACATTGCGATTATCCCGACCTTTATTCTTACCCCGCTAACTTACCTCGGCGGGGTGTTTTATTCGATCTCGCTGTTACCTGAATTCTGGCAAAAAGTCTCTGCGTTTAACCCCATTTTTTATATTATCAATGGTTTTCGCTATGGCATGTTGGGGCAATCAGATGTTTCTATTGGCACGGCATATGCCATTATTCTGGTCTTTATCGGTCTGCTGGGTAGCCTTTGTTTGTGGTTGGTGCACACCGGCAAGGGCCTGCGGAGCTAGCCTATGAATACACCTGTAAAAAGCCGTCGCCCGGACTTTAAACTCGGTCGCTTCGACCCCTGTTTTTGCAACAGCGGCAAACGCTTTAAGTCTTGCTGCGGTAGTAAAGACCCCCATCGCCCGCCACCTTACGGGGTACAGGTGGTTGATAACTTCCTTACAAACGAACAATGTGATGAATGGGTAACTCGAGCCGAGAAAAAGAAGCGCTCATGGCTGGAAGTGGTGGATTTAGAAAAATCTACTCGCGACAACATTGCCTTAAAGATGGACCCCCGCCGGATAACACAAAAAGTCGAGCTGGAAGAAATTTAGGCCGAGCTTAATGCCGTTGTCGTCCGTGCCTTGCACGATAAAGTTGAGACCTATTACAAACACACTATTGCCTGGTATGAGCAACCTACCCTGCTGCGATACACTCCGGGTGGCCTGTACAAGGGTCATGCAGACTCTGATAATTATGACGAACAACTCGACTGCTGGCACAAAACTCTGGATCGCAGTGTCAGCCTGCTAATTTATCTAAACGATGAATACACCGGCGGGGCGATCAAGTTTAATAAATTCAATTATCGTTACCAGCCAAAGAGAGGTGATTTATTGTTTTTTCCCTCTGACTTCCGCTACATGCACGAAGCCGAAAAAGTTGAGTCCGGAGTCCGCTATGCTCTCGTTAGTTGGTCAGCGCTGTCTAACACCCCACGCGTTATGTCCGGCAGGCCGAAAAATAGTATCGTACTGGATGAAAGCGGTGTTTAACAGACCATTACCGTGAGCATAAATGCCCTCGCGCTGATTTAAGGCAAGTTAAAAAACGACCGCGCATTACGGCTTGTATTAGCGGCTGTCACTAATGGGCTTTCACCCCGGCAGGCTGCAACCGTTCCTAATACCCACGGCAAAACTCGCGGCTCATTGCGATGGCTCTTTATTTTGGGGCGTAAATTTCGCGGCTTTAAATACGGCGCATCGGTTTCAATCAGCAAACGATTCGCGGGTATATCCTCTACCAAATCCTTCAAATGAGCACCGCGGCGCTCATCACAGATCCAACCGGTAATGCCTATGTGACAATCTAAATCAAGGTAGTCATGCAACGCCTCCCGAGTATCAGTAAAACAATGTACCACTACACCGGCCAACTGATCACGAAAACTTTTTAATATGGCAAAAAAATCTGCGTGTGCATCCCGTTGATGCAAAAACAATGGTAATTGGGTATCGATGGCTATCTGGATTTGTTGCTCAAAAGCTTTTTTCTGCGCCAGTCGAGGAGAGAAATCGCGAAAATAATCGAGTCCCGCCTCACCCACTGCGACAACTTCAGGCTCTAACAACAGCTGTCGCAGGAGCTGGTCTGTTTCAATAGTGTAGTCTGCCGCATGGTGTGGATGCACACCCGCCGTAGCAAACAGGTGGTTGGGGTACTGTTTTGCCAACTCCAAAGCAGCGGTACTTCCCGCCGCTGTTCCCCCGGTTACCACCATCTGGCTAACCCCCGCTTCAGTCGCATGACGGATAACCTGTTCGCGGTCTTTGTCGAAGCTATCGTGGGTAAGATTGCAGCCTATATCAACCAGGTCGAGTTCATGTTTCATGCAGGCTTCCGGGACTGCTGCCAACGCCAGGTATCTTTACACATATCATCAAGTGTGCGACTAGCCTGCCAGCCTAATAAATCTTCAGCTAGGCTAGTATCAGCCCAGCATTCGGCGATATCACCCGCCCGCCGGTCAACAATGCGATAGGGCACTTTGCATTGATTAACCTGCTCAAAGGCATGAATCATTTCCAGCACAGAAGCCCCCTTCCCAGTACCAAGGTTTACGGTGAGCATACCCGGGGTTTTTTCCAGGTACTGCAACGCGGCTAAATGCCCTTCAGCCAGATCGACCACATGAATATAATCGCGTATCCCGGTGCCATCGGGGGTTGGGTAGTCACTACCAAATACACTCAAATGGTCACGAATGCCAGCCGCTGTTTGGCTGATAAACGGCATTAAATTGTTGGGTATTCCATCCGGGTCTTCTCCAATCAAACCGCTGGCATGCGCGCCCACTGGATTGAAATAGCGTAACCTGGCCAGTCGCCAACTTGAATCCTGCTGCTGCATATCGGCAAGAATATCCTCCACTTTCAGCTTAGTCTCACCATAAGGATTGGTGGCTGAACGCGGGAAATCCTCACGAATCGGTACACTGGCCGGATCACCGTATACGGTTGCTGATGATGAAAACACCAGTGTTTTTACATCAGCTGCCTGCATGGCCGCGAATAATGTCCTGCTGCCCTTCACATTGTTGGCGTAATACTTTTCCGGTTCTGCAACTGATTCTCCCACTGCCTTTAAGCCGGCAAAATGCATTACCGCTGAAATGTTGTGGTCGGTAAATAAATTATTTAAACACTCAGAGTCACGGATATCACCTTCTACAAATTCGGCAGCCTTGCCGGTGATTTGTTCGATGCGCTCGATAACTTCACGGTTACTATTGCACAGATTATCTAGCACCAGTACTTCATAGCCGGCATCCTGCAGCACAACACCGGCATGTGAACCTATAAAGCCACAACCACCGGTTACCAGTATTGTCATTTATGCCCTACCGATGGAATAGTAAGTAATGCCATTGTCTCGCATTTTTTGTGGTTCAAACAGGTTGCGCCCATCGAAAATAACGGGCTGTTTGAGGTTTAGTTTCAACACCTCAAAATCCAACACTTTAAAATGCTGCCACTCAGTTACTATAATCAGGGCATCAGCAGCTTCAAGCACGCCCTCCTGTGAACCCATCAAAATTAAATCCTCACGCTGGCCATAAATCCGTTCACATTCTGTCATCGCTTCAGGATCATAAGCCTGCACTTTAGCACCAGCGGCCCAAAGAGCCTCCATTAATGCCCGACTGGGGGCATCACGCATATCATCGGTGTTAGGTTTAAAACTCAAACCCCAAAGGGCAAAAACTTTACCCTTTAAGTCATTCCCAAAATGCTTGTTGATTTTCTCAAACAACTTGTTTTTCTGGCGGACATTAACCGCTTCCACAGATTTAAGAATTTCCGCATCATAGCCGACGGACTCGGCTGTGCGCACCAATGCCTGCACATCTTTGGGAAAGCAAGAGCCTCCATAACCACAGCCGGGATAGATAAAGTGATAGCCAACGCGTTTATCCGAACCAATGCCCTGTCGCACCGCTTCAATATCCGCACCCAAGGCCTCAGCTAGGTTGGAAATTTCATTCATAAAGCTGATTTTGGTGGCGAGCATGGCATTGGCCGCATATTTAGTCAGTTCAGCGCTTTTAACATCCATGATAATTATTCGTTCATGGTTGCGGTTCATGGGGGCGTAGAGCTCGCGCATGGTGCTGGCTGTGGCTGTGTTGTTGGTGCCAATAATAATCCGATCCGGGCGTTTGCAGTCTTCAATTGCCGAACCTTCTTTCAAAAACTCGGGGTTGGATACTATATCGAAATCAATGTCTACGCCACGCTGCTCTAAAATGTGACTCACCGAAACTTTAACCTTACCTGCTGTGCCTACAGGAACTGTACTCTTATCAACAATAATTTTTGAAGTTGTCATATGCGTAGCAATGGTTTGTGCAACCATCAATACAGCGGTAAGATCAGCCGTGCCATCTTCATCAGATGGTGTGCCCACAGCGATAAACTGAATATCACCATGAGCAACCCCAACTTCCGCATCGGTGGTAAATTCCAACCGTCCTGCCGCATAGTTTTCTTCAACCAAGGTGCTTAAACCCGGCTCATAGATCGGAATAATGCCCTTCTTTAAGTTCTCTATCCGCTCATCATCCACATCCACACAGACAACATGGTGCCCGGTGTCGGCAAACACCGCCGCTTGCACCAAGCCAACATAACCCACACCGAATATTGTAATTTTCATACTTTCGTTACCATTGGCGGGTTTTGATGTCTTCGTAAAACCACTGGATCCCCGCCTGCGCGGGGAAGACCAAAAAAGGGGCGCAGGGACAACGCAATAAAGTGGCCGGCTGGGTCATCGACTGGCCGAAAACTTAGCTATCATTGTCCAAATACCACTTATATGTGTCTGCCACTCCATCTTCTAATTCAATTCCGGCCTCCCAGCCCAACTCTTTCACAACCGAAACATCTAGTAACTTGCGCATAGTGCCATCCGGATACTCACTGTTGTATTGAATTTCACCCTCATAACCCACCACCTTACGAATAATAACCGCAAGCTCAGCAATCGAAACATCACAACCGGTACCAATATTCAAATGCGTCTGCCGTGGTTGAGTATGCGCTGCATACACATCCTGCGGCAAACAGGCTATATACAGGCAAGCATCAGCAAGATCATCCACATGCAAAAACTCACGCCGCGGCTTACCACTTCCCCAGATTTCAACCGTTGGACTACCCGCCACCTTTGCCTCATGGAACTTACGCAATAATGCCGGTAATACATGGCTGGTTTTTAAATCAAAATTATCATTACTGCCATAAAGATTAGTGGGCATCACACTGCGGTAATCCGTACCGTATTCACGGTTATAAGACTCGCACAGCTTTATCCCGGCAATTTTCGCAATCGCATAAGGTTCGTTGGTTTCTTCTAACACCCCAGTCAAAAGACAAGCTTCCGGCATCGGTTGGGGGGCTTGCTTGGGGTATATGCAAGAACTTCCCAAAAACAATAAATGCCCAACTCCGCTCTTATGGGCAGCATCAATGACATTCGCTGCCATCATAAGGTTGCTGTATATAAACTGTGCAGGCCAAGTATTGTTAGCATGAATACCACCCACCCGTGCGGCCGCCAAAAATACGAAATCCGGCTTTTCAGCCTGCATAAAATCTCGCACCTGCTGTTGGTTTTCCAGATCTACTTCTGCGCGGGTTTTTAAGATCAGGTTTTCACAACCGGATTCCCGCAAACGACGGACTAGGGCTGAACCCACCATGCCACGATGACCGGCCACATAAATTTTACCGGCGCGTAGGCGATCTAATTCCTGAGTATTGGGTTTATTCATGGTAGTTAAATACTTTGTAACCTTCCTTAGCAATCACCGCATCACGGCGTGCTAGTTGTAGGTCTTCGTGGACCATCTCTTTAACCAGATCCATAAATGAGGTTTTCGGCTCCCAGCCCAAGTTTTTCTTCGCTTTGGCCGGGTCACCTAATAAAGTTTCAACCTCTGTAGGGCGGAAATAGCGTGGATCAATACGCACAATCACTTCGCCGGCTTGCGGGCCCTCGCTCTGAGGGTTTTCGATGATTCGACCAATTTCATCAACACCCTCACCCTCCCAGCCGATAGTCATACCTAGAAAACTCAAAGCATGCTCAACAAATTCACGCACCGAGTGTTGCTCGCCGGTGGCAATCACATAATCTTCCGCCGTTTTCTGCTGCAGCATCATCCATTGCGCTTCAACATAGTCCCGTGCATGGCCCCAGTCGCGGAGGGAATCGATATTGCCAAGAAAAAGAGTGTCTTGAAGACCGGTTTTAATTCTGGCAAGTGCCCGGGTGATTTTGCGGGTTACGAAAGTTTCACCCCGTTGAGGTGATTCGTGATTAAACAAAATACCGTTGCAGGCGTACATACCGTAAGCTTCGCGGTAGTTCACCACGATCCAATAAGCGTACATCTTGGCAACCGCGTAGGGAGAGCGCGGATAAAAGGGGGTGGTTTCAGTTTGCGGGGTTTCTTGTACCAGACCATATAGTTCAGAAGTGGATGCCTGGTAAAAACGGGTTTTATCTGTCAACTTTAATAAACGAATAGCCTCTAACAAACGCAGTGCACCCAACCCATCGGCATTAGCGGTGTATTCTGGCATTTCAAACGAAACACCCACATGGCTTTGGGCTGCCAGGTTATAAATTTCATCCGGCTGAATTTCCTGTACCACGCGAGTCAGATTGGTGGAGTCGGTCATATCGCCATAGTGCAGGATAAAATCACGGTCAGAAATATGTGGGTCCTGATACAAGTGGTCGATGCGATCGGTATTAAAGGACGATGCCCGGCGCTTAAGGCCATGAACTTCATAGCCCTTCTCTAGCAGTAATTCGGCTAAATAGGCGCCGTCCTGGCCGGTTACCCCGGTGATTAATGCGCGTTTTTTCAACTTGAAAATCCTTATATCACTTTCAATTTAGAGGGAATACTCAACTGTTAATTATACCGCATTCATACAAGCAATTAATTTATGCGAATGAACTTCATCCTCCAGAGTAATTCTTTTAAGCGAGCCTTTAACAAGAAATAATACAAACTAACGCGTTGCGCACGATAGTAAAAATTTTGCATAGCGATATGGTTGGAAAACTCCTGTTTGCAGTTATTACGGATGATCTCCATTTCCCTAAATCCATCGGACTCGATATTTGCCTGTGTTTTTTGTAAATCATGAAGACGAAATTGACCCAAAAACACTGGAATCAACTGAAATTTTGCATCTGCCTTAATAAATCGCCGAATAAGCTCCCAGTCCAGCGCAAAATGAAAAGACTCATCAATCTTCGCTCCGGTCTTCTGCCACAAAGCAGACCGCCAAAACATGGTTTCCTGAGGGATATAGTCCGCATAAGTGAGAAGAAAATGATGGTGGCCCGGCATGATCCACTTTCCAATATCCATCCCCGCAGCGTTTATTAACACCCGGTGACCGTATACCACATCGGTTTTACTTGAGGCCAGAAAGCAACTGGCCACTTTGAGTAAAGCGCCGGGCATTAAGCAGTCATCGGAGTTCAACCATGCAAGAATATCACCTGTGGCATGCTCCATGCCCTTATTTATTGCGCTTGCTTGGCCGTTATCATCCTCACTAACCCACCACTTTATATGTTCTGAATACTCCTTGATAACCTCCACTGTGCCATCCTCAGAGCCGCCATCGACTACAATTAACTCCAGATTTGGGTAGTTCTGGTTGATAATGCTGTCCAGTGTGTTTCTGATAAAATGCCCTTGGCTATAAGAAGGTACGATGATGGAAATACGGGGATAGTCTATTCCGCCCGACTCCACAGATAGGGGTGCAGGGCTCGGGATCTCCTGTGGGTCATATTGGTTCTCCAGCCTAGCGCAACCAGGAAGCAACGGTCTGAAGATTTTTTGTGTCAGGGTTAAGAGCATCTTACCCAACTCTTTATACTTCTTGTTACTTCCGAAAATCAAGTTAACTCCATTGCCCTGATTGAGTAGGTGCTTAATCTACCTGGGTGCTTTCCTCCCATGAGCAACCTTTGAGAACAAAAAGACCACAGCATGGTGTTAGTGGTATACGCTTGGCAAAAGTGACATCATAACAACCTAGTATTAACCAGCCCTTTTCAATGAAGCCTAATCTATATACCCAAAACATGTTAGAAATTCAGATAACACCTTATTCAATTCCTGTATTGTTTGAGATTCCAGTTTTGTTGTGTGATTTCCTGGGTGAACCTGTCTAATGTGTTTGTTATTATTTTCTTTCTTGGGAAGAATGTTAAAGTCTCTTGCTATATTGCGCACTAGGCGTGGGTTGTACTCAATACCAAGTTTTGCGATTATATCCGTTAGCCATATTTCCTTTTCATAGATAACATCTTCGTATTTATAAATTTTCAGATCACTAGAGACCAACATTTTCTGATAGCGTTGAAATTGTTGATTAAATGTTTTTGCTCTATTGAGGACAAACTGATTAATATCAGTCTTTTCAGTTGCCTTCCGACTTTTTACCAAAGATACCAGCCCTTTAGGGATCACATGACTTTTAAGTATCGAGTAATACAGTGATACCAATATATCCCTAGGATCACGGACTAACCAAACTACTGGAGCCCCCTTGATATCCATGTTAAACAAGGGAAAGTGCCTAAAACCAGTATAGACATATCCGGTCTTTTTAAACAGTTTTAAGGAGTCTTCCTGAATCTCACTTGTATGCACACCCTGATCGAAAGCGCTATTAAATAAAGAAAAAGTTGGCACATTCACATAATTACAATACGCCTCTATCATGCCGTTTAAAAGGGTGCTACCACCCCTTGCAAAGGCGAAAACATAACTGCTTTTCAAGCCTGGCTTAGGATCATCAATAGATACCACATACTTCCTGCCTGTTTCTGACTCTAGGGTTATAGACTGCATGACAATAACGGTATAATGCTTACGGCTTCAGCTTGAGCCGCTTGAGAAAATTATCTACCTTGCTTCCAGGCCGACCAAATCGAATTTCGCTTATAGCTATTCCCAGCTTCCTTTCATCGCCGCTGGTGCCCAGATCCTTCGGGCTATGTGTGGAGGGTATAACTATGGCTATAGAAGTTAAACCAGTGGTAGTTGTAACTGGAATATCACAGTTTAATATATATAATTTATCTTCAATGTTTATCCAGTGCTTTAAGTGCCTGCCATCTACGATAATTTTAAGTCTTTTTGCATATTCCGGTTTTATTAGTGCAAACAAGCAAAGTTTAAAGCCAAGAACTTCACCCCGATTAAGAGAAAATGAGAATTCGGTTTCTGGGTTGTCCCCAGTCCAGCAATAGCTAATATTGCCTTCTGACACCTCCAGTGGTAGCAGGTTGGTGTTTTCGGGTAGTTGTGAAACTGGCACAGTGAAGGCCGACTGTTGGTTAGATTTAACTACAGTTTGCAATGCAAGCTTCTGCCTCAAGCCGGGTTTATATTGCGATTTGATTGATTTAACTGACGCCTCTACAAGCACCACTCTCGTCGTCAATTGACCCAGACGAGATGATACCTCACTCAGTAAAACTGTCGAAGCTTCCCCTGCTAAAGAAGCACCACTAATCAAGTTCTGCAACTCTACCTGAACCGACTCTATTTCTATTTGTGCTTTTCTATTAATATAATCAATATTTTCTAGAATCTCGTCAAGCTTTAATCGGTTATTCATAATTGTTACCACAAAAAAGTTTTCAAGCTCTATTCTACTGTGTATTTGATTTGTATGTGATAATTTACCCCTGCCACACACAGCTGCGCAACACTATTTTGGTGTAGGGTGTGTTCGCGTGATTCTGTACAAATCAAGGAGTCACTGATTAATAGAAAAGGCCACCCGAGAGTGGCTTTTTGAGTAGCTTGTTGCAGAGACTTTCTGCTTATTCCAAACTGGTCAATTCAATACTATCTGACTGGTTTAGAATAATGCTATTTACCATCTGCCGCAGTTCGATTTGCTCAGATTTAAGCGCGTGATAAGCTGTCAGAACCTCTCGATTTGAGGCTTTTAACTGTGCGTTTTCATGCGTTAATTGCTTGAGATCTTCATGCTGCTGCAGGGTATAGAGCACGAGCTCTTCAACCTTCTCCAATATTGATAACTGCGAGCCAGCCAGATCCAAACCGTTCGAATTCACCTCATTTGCATTGGCCACACCCGGCAGGTGCTTATTCAGATTGATGTATTCTGCTAAATCATCCAGGCTCATAAGATCATAGTCATCCTCGAACACATAATCGGGCACATTCAGTGCAGTACCATTAATCCTTACCTGTCCATCCTCGGTAATAATCATCACATTTTGCATCGTGGTTGAACCAATCGGGGTGGTGTTAAATGCAATTTGGGTGCCATTGGAGGATCCCGTCCAGTTGCCTCTTGCCGAAACCGCAATGGCAGCCTTAGAGCCGGTATAAGCGGAGCCATTATATCCGCGGAATGACACCAAGCCGATATTATCATTGTTCAATATTGCCGCAGGCGTAGATTCAGTACCGCGCGCTCGGCGCTGAATAAACTGAGCTGCCTGGTTTCCCGTGTTGGTAAAGGAGGTCAATTGGAACCTCGCTGCCGCACCTGAACGCTCTACATCAACCGCCTCGGTGGGAGAGCCAGTACCCAAGCCCATATCCCCATTGGCAGCTATACTCAAACTATCTGATGGCGCATTTACATTGTAGTTCATGATGTTCCCCCAGGCTCCAAAACCAGCCGCTCGACCCCAAAATATCATCTCTTCATTGGCTAATTGAAAATTAACCATAGTACCGACACTTTCATCAAGCAATGCAATATCAGGATTTAAACTAGAAACAGTTAATTCAGCAAATGCATTCGGATCAGTTACATTAATTCCTATAGCTAACTCATCAAGAGATCTATCAAAACTCATTCCGCCTCCGGCCCAGAGGATATCACCGTTGGATTGGATGCGGATCGAATCTGTATTCGATGTGACACCAGCCGCTCCTGCAATACTAAAGACCCGGTTGATATTACTCCCTATTCTATCTTCGATACGGTATTCTCCAGAAGTGGCGGTGCCCTCACCAATCGTGTACCATTCACAACAGGCTCCAGCTGTAGTATCATCCCATAAAATAGTAGGGACAGAAGAACCTATCGTAATATTTTGTGCTACAGCTGATGGCACGATACTGCTTAATGCCTTCCCAATAAATGTTAGTGCATTACTGCTTACCGTATCAATAAAACCAAGTTCCTCATCAGCGGGGCTGGTATCTGCTTCAATTTCACCATTGTGGATAGAAAACACGCCATAATCACGGTTCATACCCTCGGTTTGATATTCCGGCCCTTCACCAACGGGGGTATCTAGCTGATAAATGGTTTTTACTTGATAACGATACTCGCCATCAGGTAGCCCGGCAGCTATTAACTCCACCGGATCGCCTTTTGAACGAACATTGAGAACCAATTCACCCTGGTTGTCGTATACCCGTACAATCATAACCGATAGGTTATAACTAATGGGTGCATCAACAAAGAAGCCACTTGGGGCCGTTTCTATCAGCGGCATTGAGTCTATAGGTGGCTGATTATCAAACGGGATTTTTTCTGCCATAACCGATGAAGCATTGGCTAACACCAATACAACTGCGCTGGCGATAATTGTTTTACGTATATACATGATATATTTCCTCGTCTCTTTAGTGTAATGCCATTATGGCATTTGGTTAATGATAATGTGTTTCATTCTCATCGAAACATAAAGATAGAACAACACCCCTGATAGTAGATTAGATCATTCAAAAAATCTATGAGTCAAGGCGGTTCCAGATAATGAAACTCTATTTGAATGGCATTAGTACAAAATCTTGATGTCTTGCCACTCACTTATATACTGCCATCACTCGGCAGCTTCTCTCACTTAGGTATGTAGTAATTCGCCTTGAGTAGATGTAGGAAATAACCTTATATACTTGTAGGTGCAAGGTACTCTCTTGTGACTATACCGAGCATGAATCGCCAACCGGAGCACTGGTAAGCTACTGCTGCAGCTGGCAGTTCATAAACTGGGTGGCAACAGAAACCCCAAAGATAGTAAGGGTTATAACCCGCAATACAGAAGGTTAACGGGGGTAGCCAATGATAGACCCTATCGATAAAGTTCAATAATATCCATTTTCGGAAATATCGTGCAGGCACCATTAATTGTACAGTCGTAAATATTTCTCTGGTCTGCCTGATATGTCTTTAAAGCCGCGGTATAGGAGATTTCACTATTGACAAGGTCGGGGAAATCCCACGACTTGCCTTGACCAAAATAATCTGGATGGAAGTGGTCTACATCATCGCCCTCTATTATAGAGGACTGATTCTCTTTTCCTTCTACATGCTGGGAAAATTTATGATCCATTCCGACAATATATACTTCTGCAAAACCCATATAATAAATAATTTGAAGTGCAACATGTGTGACCGTCCATCCCTCGTTAACATATGCCGCAATATCCGTACTAAATCGGGGGGGCTGGGGTGGCGGTTTCGCACTATTTATATAATAGGTGTAAGGGCTCTGTGGGATTTCTTTTAAGTTAACTCTATTGCTCAGAAATTTTATTACATCCAGGCCTTTATAAGTTTCAGTAGATTGATCTAAAACTTTTGAATTCACTGCGGCAATATATTTTGGTAGAACACCAAGGCTTTCGAAGCCCAGAAAAATTTTATTTAAACCAAAAACTGTATATTGCTCCAGATCGATTTTATTGAACTCTACCTTATTCAAGCTAGGGCCATTACACATTAATATGCACTTTTCTCCAACATGTCTATTTTTCCACCTGAGAAGACGCTGGAAATCGATTTTTAGTGGGTCGAAGCTTTTTGCCTGCAGGCCGCCAATATTAGTCACATCGGGCTTTTGTGTCTTGCCGTTTACTGTCCTGCTTTTTTTTGTTTGCGTCATCGCTAAATTTATGCTCTTAGTGTTTTGAGTTGTATTTGATAATTCCGGGTGCTTAAAGACTGCTGTGCTTGCCTGTTTTACTAAATCTACAATAGCAATACAGACCTTTGTGTCATAAACATTTAATCTTTTCAAATCTTCAATAAATTGTTTTTCTACTTTAGATATTGTAGCCGGAGAAAGAACAACGGATAACTTTACTATTTCCGGATCAACCGCATCAACCAACACTTTAGAAGTAATACTTCCGTCCCTGTCCATGAGGCTGAAACCCAGCCAAAACATGTATGCCGTCACTCTTTCTGCAATCGAGTTTTTATAAACAAGGTCGACACTATCTGGAATGCCGTGATAATAAATCACCGTTTTAATAACCTGTGTAATTGAAAGCTGCCGTTTTTTATATGAAGAGCTGAAGTGGCGCCTGTAGGTGTAAGCCGGCTTATTACAGTTAACCATTTGTATTAATGGATTGTTTTTCATTAGCTCCATCATAAATTTCACATCCTCACCGGCAATTGCCGATGGGTCTGCTGTTATATCGGCTATGTTGGATGGGTAACGCGTATTGCCCAGAATATTTTTCGGAATCAGCAAGGTACAATGGCTTGGCCAACCGGTGCGTAAATCCGTAAATTTAAATACTTGTGCAAACTTAATTGTATGCTGTTCATGGTTTTCTGCTGCTATTTCTAACCAGCCAAACACAATATCCTTTGTCGTTTTCGCCAGTTTAACCCTGGATTCCAGTGAATCTCTGGGAAGTGAGTCATCACCATCTATAATCGATATCCAATTTCCGGTTGCCAGTTCGATACCAAGATTACGGCAGTAATTTCGTTCGCGTTTCTGGCTTTGACTAAGCACCATAAACCTTGCATCATTTTTGTACTCACCACGAATAATATTTCCCAACTGGTTATCGTTGTCATTATCGAGTACAACAATACATTCAAACAACGGGTAGGTTTGTGACTTAATACTGTGCAAGCATTCAAGTATTAACTCAGGGTTTTCGTGAGCGACTACAACCAGGGAAACCAGGTTATCAGCAAGGTGGTTAAAATAATCCCTGGAACTGAATATACACTTCAGGTTTACACAATGATGCAACTTGTCATGCCATTCACCCAGGTGGGTTTGATGGTAATTAGCAGGTGGGAATGTAGCTAGCCAGTCATTGACTATGCTGATGTTATCCTCATGCTGGAACCTGTCCGAGGCAGTGCCTTTGGCACAGTAAAAAATTGTTTTCTGTTTGTTGGATAGAATAAATTTAAAACCACGGGCAGCACACCTAAGCCAAAATTCATAATCTGCTGCAAAGTCGAAACAGCGGGAATTAAAATATCCCAACTCCTGATGTAGTTGTGTCCGCCAAACAGGTGCACAATGAGGTGGGTTTCGTTTATGTACTTTACCTTCGTTAAAACTGACAAATTCTGGCAATCCATATCGGGCAATACCACATTTATCAAAACATCCATCATCCAGATGATTCTGTAGGTTGCTATTTTCTAACTTGACTCCAATTTTGGCTGTCATTACAGAAAAACTGGAAAAAATATCCGCACTATAGCTATCAAGGCTTTCCACAGCGTAACTGTAATAATCAGCAGTCACTCGATCATCTAGGTTTAAGTTGCTGACAAATCGGGTTGTAGCCTGTTTTATGCCAATATTCCATGCGTCGTATAGTGATAAATCTTCTGATTGATTAAGCAGCAACAAGTCTGGAAAGCGTTGCAACTGCCGCTCAACAAAAACTGGTGACTGGTGGGATTCCGGAAAATTAACTGCGATCAGACAACATACATCCAATATCCCTGCTGCTAATAATGAATCAATATAGCCTTCAATCAGATCACTACCGTTGAAACACGACAATATAATAGAGACCTGCTTATTGGGGGCTTGACTCATTACTTATTTCCGGGGTCCAGCAAGCAACTCTGGATGCCGCCGGAGACACTGATACAGCTACCATGGATAAAGGTTGAGGCTTTAGAACAAAGGAAAACTGCCACTTTTGCAATTTCATCAGGTGTTGCGATTCGCCCCAATGGGTGCAAACTATCAAGCTCTCGCCGAGCACCTTCATAAACATTAAAACCCGCTTCTAGCATTTCAGTTGATACAGCAGCAGGCTCTATTGCGTTAATACGAACCCCACTAATTTCTACTGCCATATTTCTCGTTAAAGCACTCAACGCAGCCTTACTAGTCGCATAAGCTGAAAACCCAGGCTTTGTTTGTGTTGCATGAATACTACTGAGGTTGACGATTGCTCCTGAAGCTTTAGTTAATTCCGACATAAATGCCTGAGACCAAAACACAGGTGCCAGCAGATTCACTTTTAGGGTATTAGACCAGTCATCCCTTGTCAGCTTTTGAAACGCTTTAATTTTTTGCCATGCGGCATTATTAATTAGAGCATTCAGGCCGTCACCCTGAATTTTATCTTGAATTTTAGAAAAGATTTCGGCAGCATAAACCTCATCGGTTACGGTTTTCTCAAGTTCAGCCTGAATGAACTCATCGATCAAGCCGTTATCCGGGGGTCGCACCCTGTCAGTAGCAACAATAAAATAGTTATCTGCACTAAACGCCCTGACCAGCGCCTTGCCAATACCACCACAGGCACCCGTGATCAATACCGTTGGTTTACTTTTCTGCATTTAAAAACCCGGCTATTTTATTAATGGCCTCTTTACTTGCCCGCCTAACCCCTTCGGTGGTATTTGAGCCGTTGTGAGAGCCGAATATACATTGCGACATACCCCGCATACGTGAACTTTCAGGTAAGGGTTCCTGCTCAAATACATCCAGCGCCGCTGCTGAAACATGACCTGATAATAATGCATCTGTTAGCGCTTGTTCATCAATCAGCGGGCCCCGGGCAACATTAATAACTTTAACGCCGGGCTTTAACCGACTGAGGATATCTGCATTTAACATATGTTGGTTGCCTGCGTTGAGATTACAAGTAAAAATCAGGAAATCGACTTCAGCCAGTTTCTCGGGCCAAGTTAATGCCTGCACAAAACCAAGCCCCCGACTCCCTTCTACACCCGGATCATAAACCTGCACAGTGACATCAAATCCAACAAGCCGCTTTATGGTCTGAAAACCGATATCACCAAAACCGACAACGCCGATGACTTTCCCTTCCATGCTCATGCCGGGAGGCTTTGGCCATGCATTGTTGATACGAATTTCACGATCGATATAATAACTTTGTCGTGCCAGACCCAGCATATATCCAATGGCGAGGTCTGCGACTTCACCACCAAACATATTTGGGGTGTTAATAATAGGTATTTCAAGGTCTCGACAAGCATCAAAATCGACATTATCTACGCCAACCCCCCACTTTACTGCAGCTTTCAGGGCGCCCTGCCTCCCTGCTTCAAAAACCTTTCTAGTTGCGGGATCATCACCAATAATCCAGCCGTCAAACTGCGGTAATAGGTCAATTAATTCACCTTCAGACAATACCTGAGTGGTTGTTGCAGGTATCAAGTTAATTCCCTTTTTGGCTGCCGGCCTGATAAATTCGGCTAACATTCCCAGCATCGGGGGGCAAGTTACTAAAACTTTCATTAAAACTGACTCTTCCTTTTCAATAGCAATAGCATATTATGTGAATAATTCTCTCATTTGCACTTATTATCTGAATCTAAGGTTAAATATATCACCATAAAGACTCACTTACCCGCCTATTATAAGAATTTAGCGGATAATAGCCACTCAGTCCTTTCCAGTGTAAAATATACCCACATATATTGACTTATTTTTTTTATTTAAAGCATATAAAGTTAAAATTTCACATTGGAGACAGTGATGCTATACCCGATTTTTAAGAAAAACTACTGGAAGCACGAGGATGCGAAGTCAGTGCCCACTAAACCAGTTGTATATCATTTGAAATATATTCAAGATGTAGAGGTATACCATCTGATAAAGGGCATAAAAGGTGCAACTATTGGAGAAATAGGGGCAAATCACAGCCGTATCCTGCCAGACTTTAGTGATAACAATGATTGCTATTGCATTGATACTTTTGAAGTATCTGTTGGTGGTGGGTCGACAGTAAAGCCGGAGGATGTCGGTTATAAATTCTTTGATTGCTTTGTTGGCGATAGTTCGACCGTCATTTCGGATAATTATTTTGATATATTATTTAGTGTGTCTGTCGTTGAACATGTACCTACAAAACAACTGAAACAATTTTTCTCCGATAGCCTGAGAATGCTAAAACCGGGTGGATTTTGTATTCATTTAATAGATATGTATATGTCAGATAACGACCTCTGCGGTGCTGAGGATCGATATGCCGAATATTTCAATTTCTTGAGTGAAGACAACAAGGCTTGCTCACCCATTTGCCCCTCAGTTTTAGTATCACCGAACGACCTGAAATTCTCTACTGCCTTTGCTACCAATCCAGATAATATAATGCGAAACTGGAACAATATTGTTCCCTCATTAACCCAGGTACGTGAAAAGAGTCAAAGCTGTTCAATAATTATGGGGTATTATAAGCCGAACCCCGAAAACAACCAGATTACCGTTGGCGGCCAATCATGGTTGTCAAAGAAAGACTTGCCTCAATCAATACATGAGCTTTATGGTGCTGAATAAGCAAAGCAACTAGAAGGCCTTATGAAAACACCCAAAGAACTCAAAGAGTTAGCAACTCAGCACTATGACCATAATAAGAAGAGTGTATTGACCGACACAATCTGTCAATTACAAACGGCACAGGAAAACAACAAAAAAATTGTACTTGTATATCAAATGGGTAAAGTTGGCTCAACAACATATACCAGTTCACTTGAAAAACTTCAGTCTTTAGAGGTTTTTCATATACACAGACTAAAGCATCAGAGCAACCAATCAATGATTAAGTATCTACTTAGTCTTGGGCATGCAGATCTGGCATTAAAAGAATTTCGCTGGCAAGTTATCTCCCAATATATTAACCAACACAAGCCGCAACTCTATATTATTTCGGCTATGCGAAACCCAATAGCCAGAAATATGTCCGCATTTTTTCAAAACAAGAGCCTGGGAAACTTAAAAAATGAGAGGGACATTGAATTATTAATTGAGGGCTACCTGTCAAAATACAATCATGACCTCCCGATTACATGGTTTGATGAGCAATTTAATGATGCCCTTGGCATCAATATATTAGACTACCCGTTCAACAAACAAAAAGGCTGGGTGACCTTTCGGCAACACAATATACACTGCCTGTTAATGACAGCTGAAGCTAAAGACAGTGAAAAGGCCAGTGCAATTAATGCATTTTTGGACACAAGTTTGTCTAGACTTCTAAGAAAAAACTCTGGCGAGTCCAAAGATTATGCTTTTCTATATAAAAGTTTTAAGGGAAAAATTAATTTACCCGCAAGCTATATAAATGCCCAGCTAAACAATAAAGTTGTTAGGCATTTCTATACCCACAATCAAATTCAAGAATTCAAATGCCAGTGGAGGCAGAGTTAACTCGTAAATTAGCCAATGCACTTACCATTTCCCAATCATGCGGCTCATCAATATCAAGCGATTCAAGGGGAGGTGTTTCCATCATTGCTGGCCTTTCACCAATTCGTGCATTAGTTTTTTCAAAAGAGTCTGCAGTAAACATAAACAGGCATGAGTTTTCCTCAAACCAGGGCTCTAAATCTTGGGTGCGTATAAGATTCTCCGGATCGTGGTTTACTGCAGAACCGTCCTCACGGTAAAACCGGGTTTGTATCTTGTTTACTGTAAACAACGAGTCATTACGTGTAGATTGTTCAAACAATTCCAGTCCTGCATTAATTGTGGCAGCCCTAATCAGGGGGTTGGTTGTATGTGTCATGACATAAATATCGGCTTCAATAGCAGTCACATCATCTTCAATGATCAGGTTCATGCTCACGAAGTCACCGCAAAGCTCTTTTTTGCGGTCACGAATAAGTAGACGAGCATGTTCAACCAGACCGTTTTCAGCTAGAATTTCACGGGCATCTGTATTAATGACTACTTTATCTATGGCCTCTACGGCAAGCAGCTCATCCAGAATCCATTGAAACAAAGGCTTGCCCGCCAACACCCTGAAGTTTTTACCTTTTACTCGTTCACTGTTTGCCTTCATCGGTAGCAGCGCTACGATTTTTTTGCTCTTCATAATATTGCCTCTCGATATCTTTTGGATAAAAGTAATTTCGTTTCTGGGTTTCTGATAGTTTTCTGTGTTTATGATTACCTTTATAAGTTCCCCAAAACTGCACCGCACGAAAAACCAGAACCTCGCCAAATTTTCTAAGGAACACCTTTTCCCGCAATGCTACAGCCAGGTCGGAAAATATGCCGGCGAAAAAATATCGAAAAAAATCAAGAAAAGTGAAGTGAACCTCTGGCATGATCTGTTGGAGGGCAATAGCTTCCCGCTCATATCGTATTTTTACCTGATGCCACCTTTCTTCATGGATATGATATACCGAAGCAGTTGATACATAGTTAATCTTTTCACCATGCTCTACCAATTGCTTAGCCAGATACATATCTTCAAGGCCGGTAAGCTCTTCATTAAAAGAATATTTTTCCCAGGTTTTTCGGGTTAAAGCTGCATTTGCATTGTTGCAAAAGTATCCACTTTGGGGATTCTTGGAGTAGTCCGGAAACCACTTATCGAAATGACACTTTTCTGAAAATTTTGTGGGTCCAAATGCCCGCTGACGCCCATATACATACACTGAGGCCCCGCTAACGAGTAACTTAATTAACTCTTCGAGCCATAAATTGTTTGTCGGAATACAATGCCCGCTAACCAGAACCAAAATATCACCATCCGCAAACTCACAGCCATAATTAAGGGAACGGCCGAAAGTAAAATCAGATTGTTTAATGTGAGTGATTCGACAGTTATGCCCGGCAGCAATTTCAAGAGTTTTGTCGGTAGAACCTGAATCAACGATAACCACCTCCACCTCAGTTGTATCAAGTTCTTGCCGGGCAATCGCATCCAGCAACGCTCCAAGATGCTTTTCCTCATTGAAAGTACGGATAATGATGCTTGTAAGCATTTAACTTTCCAGACAAAAAGGCATTAGCGGTAGCCCCGGCGTATTTGCCTTAACTACAAAAACACTGCCCGACAGCGGTTGATCTGCTAGATCAGACTTACTAAGGCCTGTTCTAGCTGTAGTAATAAACAGCAGACAGTTATTAGGTCCGCCGAAACAGCAACTGGTTGGTCTTGGAACTGGCAAAATGATCTCCCCCTTATTAACTCCATTCTGATCATATTTTACCACTTTAGAACCACCCCAACGAGCAATCCAGAGCCTTCCATGAATATCAAGCGCACCGCCGTCGGGGGTTGAAGTTGATTTGCTTAAATCTTTAAAGACAAATTTGGAGTCTTGTTTGAGGTTTCCCCGGCTGACTTGATAGTGAAATATTCGCTGTTGAAAGGAATCAGTAATTAGCAATCCGGAATTATCTGCAGTCCAGCAGAATGTATTCGGAATTCCCAGCTTTAGCTGATGCTTAATAAGTTTTGCCGAGGCTGTAACTGAATAAATATCGCCATTTATTCCTCGGGGCTCCCACGCCATTGTCCCAAACCAAAAATCTCCATTGGGCGAAACCCCACCATCGTTAGTTCTATAGGCCTTATTCAAATTCAAATCAAGAAGCTTCTCAAAGGAACCGCTGCAAAGATCAAAATTACCAAACGACTTATCGGTAACCATCCACAGCAAGTCTGGATTATACTTATCAAGTGAAAGCACAGATGTGTATTCGGGTAAATTCCAGACTCGATCAGACTCATGGCGGGTAGCACCTAGTTTTTTTTCATACAACTTGCGCTGAAGTATATCAAGCCAGAGCAATGATCCCCGTTGCGGGTGCCAAAGGGGACTTTCGCCCAGTTCACATTTTTCGTTTGAAAATACCTTCATCTGAACATTAGCTTCCATAACTTCTATAGCAGTTGCTGAGGTGTTTTCACTCACAGGTCTGAAACATAGTTTAATAAATCACAAAGTTTTTTATATTGTTTACTCTTTCTGGTCTCTTCAAGAAATGCCGGATCAAATCCCCGCCGCGCCCTTTTATCAATTATATTTGATCTCCTTCCACTATCACCGGTCACCGCACTTATATCGAATACCTCCATGAAATCTTCATGATAGGGCAAATCTATGGCTTTACACATCCGTTTGATTTCTATTTGCGGGTTTGAGACAAAGTCTTCATATTTGAAAGATTCTAATTGATTGTTTTGCTCCATGAATAGTTGATATCTTCGGCAGTATTCCTCAAGTGTACCGGGTATAAATTCAACCCACCCATTATCCACCAGTGAAAGAAAACTGTCAGCCGGATGCCTGACCGTCAAAATAGAATTTAACTGGTAGTCTTCACTTAGGGATTTATTAATTGATCCCTCAGTAAAAGGCTCTGTGGCAGAAAGCATGTCTCCATGTGAATGCTCCCTGATTAGTAAGTGTTTCCCTAACGACCTGGTATGCTTAACAATTACTTTTATCCCTGCTTTGAATATTTTTTCGCTCAGCTCATCTATTTGTGGAAACTTGGCATAAATCGCCAACGAAGTTAGATCAGTGGGTGAAAATCGCGGGGAGTTGACAATATGCTGTCGGCTGAGTGGATTCGCTTCGCTGAGTAATGCAACATTTGGCATTGCTGCAAGGCACTTGGTTATTACCGAGCCCCCCGTACAAGAAAGATGCTTTATAGTTCGTACTTGCCACTTTTGCGCATCCCCGAAACTCCTGAATTCAGGGAGTTTCTCAAACAGTGTCAAACTTAGCTGGTTCGGTAAAACATAGGCTAACCCAGTCTCAAGCTGAGGATATGACTTGCTGCTATACCCACCCAGCAAATCTTCCGCCTCTAGGAGGCAATCAATAAACTTTTGGACATCTTGCTTCATGGCAAAATCAGCCTTTCGCCCCTTTGCCCTCTTTCTCCTCTAAACTATCTCCAACTGGCTCCAGTAGATTATCATCAGGCACAAGGTTTTGAAGGTTTAACTGCGTGTAATACTCAGATGCTTGACACAATTTTTCCTTTAATTCACAAAGTAAGGTGTTTTGTTTGTCCTGCTGTTGCATCATCACTCTATACTGGTTTTGCAGGTCTTTTAAATCTGCACCCGACTTCAGCATTAGCTTATTATTAATTCGCAAGGTCTGTTGCATATCAGCGACCTCATTTTCTTTTTTGCTTAGCAGGTCTTTTTTCTCAGTCTGTAAATTTTGAACCTGAGCCTGCTCCCTAAGCAATTCCTCCGACCGAGCTTTTACCTCCGTCGATAATTCTTCCGTTTGCTGCTGCAGGTCTTTTTTCTCAGCCTGTAAATTTTGAACCTGAGCCTGCTCCCTAAGCAACTCCTCCGACCGAGCTTTTGCCTCCGTCGATAATTCTTCAGCTTGCTGCTGTAGGTCTTTTTTCTCAGCCTGTAAATTTTGAACCTGAGCCTGCTCCCTAAGCAACTCCTCCGACCGAGCTCTTGCCTCCGTCG
>JAKITK010000100.1 GCA_021648125.1 Lysobacterales bacterium | reverse complement strand
TTGCCATACAAACACCGGTTTTTCGGCTTGCCCGTGCAAAGCCAACAGCAGCAAAAGCTACACCTTGTTCATGCCGGCATAAATAGTGCTTAATTTCACTGTCATAGAGCGCATCATAAATGGGCATAATTGCGCCGCCTGGATACCCGAAAATACTGCTTACACCCTGGTGCTGCAGTACCTGTAGAACAATCTGCGCTCCGGTATAGCACTTATTTTGGCTAAGCTCTCTTTCCGGTTCTGAACAAAGCTCACTTTTGGGCGCCGTGTTTACTTGTACTGTGCTCGATTCCAACACTTTAAACTCCAATTTTCAGCATAAAAAAACCCCCGGTTCTCTCGAAGCGGGGGTTTGTGTTTTTTGTTTTTTTGATTAGCCCAACAAACACCCCGGTGATGACTGAATAATCACCACGATTAGGACGCTTATAAGGACTAGGCTAAAATTTTTCATGTAATAGTTTAATTTCTGCTCATTAAATTCTTAAGATGATTTATAGCATACTAAATCTTCTACGGGAAGATATTTTTAACTATTTTGTCAATTTATCGACAATGATTAAGATTTTAAATTTGATTTAAGGGCAGCTCTAAGTTCAGGTTTAGCTAGCGTGAGTCAATCCAGCCTCCTCGGCCACCCCTATAAACGCTGCAACCCTTGGATTAATAACATTTTTCTTGAGCGTGCATACACCGAGCTCAAATACTTTGATTTCAGCACCTACCTTCAGCACGCGAACCCTGCTTTTTACCGGTGAATTATCAATAACCACTTGTGGCGCTATCCCAAGCCCTAAACCCAGCGCCACCATGCTGACCAGAGCTTCATGTCCGGATACCCGCGCATATACTCGTGGTTTATCAACACCCATACCTTGTAACCAGTGTTGTAAGCGACTTTTAGCCGGGCCATGCTCAGGAAATATATAGGCAAGGCTGGACCAGTCAATAACGCGCTGTTGCAACTGTTGACTAATATCACAATCTATAACCGGCGCAATTATCCGTAGTGGCACCTGATCAAGGCATTTAAAAACCAATGCTTCCGGTGGTTTGTCCGGAAGTGCAGCAATTGAGACATCCACAAGCCCTTGCTGCAGTTGGCTAATAGCATCTGCAGGGTCGCCGGTGTTCAAAATTAACTCAACCCCCGGGTGCAGGCTACGAAATCTGTCCAGCAAGGGTGGCAAATGGCTGTAGGCGGCGGTGACAGAACAAAACAGGCGCAGCTTACCGCTTAATTCTGCACCCTCAGCCTGCACTGAAATCTTCAGCTGTTGCCATGCCATTATTTGAGCTTCAGCAAATGCAACAAACTTCGAGCCGTTATCAGTCAGACTGACAGAGCGATTGTCGCGCTCAAACAAACTACAATCCAGCTCAGTTTCCATCCGTTGAATCAGTCGGCTCAGAGTAGATGGGCTGATGTGATTAATTTCTGCCGTTTTGGCAAAGTGCAGGCTGCGCGCCAGATCCACGAAAAGTTTGAATGAATTGGTATTCAATTTCCTCTTCTCCTATTTATTATTGCTCTTAATGCAATATATTATTGAATATATATCATTTTACGCAACAGCGAAACAAAGATATGCTCCATTGATACTGAAGCTTCAGCAATTACCTACAAAAGGTCACCTTATGAGCAACTACTTCAACAGCCTGAGCTTACGCCAACAACTGGCCCAATTAGGCAAGTGCCGCTTTATGCATGCCGATGAATTCGCAGATGGTTGTGAGGCCATCAAAAACTGGAAAGTAGTGATTGTAGGCTGTGGTGCCCAAGGGCTTAACCAGGGACTGAATATGCGCGATTCCGGCATCAATATCAGCTATGCCCTGCGTCCCCAGGCCATCGCAGAAAAACGCCAGTCCTGGTGCAATGCCACAGACAATGGTTTTAGCGTGGATACTTTCGAAAACCTAATACCGCTGGCAGATCTGGTATTAAATCTGACCCCGGATAAACAACATAGCCGGGTTGTTGAAGCTATCATGCCACTAATGAAACAAGCTGCCACCCTCTCCTATTCGCATGGCTTTAATATCGTTGAAGAGGGTATGCAAATTCGCCCGGATATCACCGTTATCATGGTGGCACCTAAATGCCCCGGATCTGAAGTGCGCGAAGAATATAAACGCGGCTTTGGTGTCCCTACCCTGATCGCTGTGCACCCGGATAATGACCCGCAGGGCACTGGATATACTACAGCTAAAGCCTATGCCGCAGCTACCGGCGGCCACCGTGCCGGGGTGCTGGACTCCTCATTTGTTGCCGAAGTTAAATCAGATCTGATGGGTGAACAGACCATCCTCTGCGGAATGCTGCAAACCGGATCCATCCTCGCGCATAATAAAATGCTGGCTGATGGAATGGACGCTGCCTATGCCGGCAAACTCATCCAGACCGGTTGGCAAGTCATTACAGAAGGCTTAAAACAGGGCGGCATCACCCATATGATGGATCGCCTGTCTAACCCTGCAAAAATTCGCGCCTATGAACTGGCAGATGAATTAAAAGAAATTCTACGGAGTCTGTTTGAAAAACACATGGATGACATTATCGAGGGCAGCTTCTCTGAAACCATGATGGCGGATTGGGATAATAGCGATAGCGATTTACTCAAGTGGCGCGAACAAACCCGAACCACCAGCTTCGAACAAGCCCCAGAACACACCCAAAATATTGATGAGCAAGCATACTACGATAAAGGGATATTCCTCATCGCCATGGTTAAGGCCGGTGTGGAACTCGCCTTTGAGACCATGTGTGATGCCGGTATTATTGAAGAATCCGCCTATTATGAGTCCTTGCACGAAACCCCGTTAATCGCCAATTGTGTTGCCCGTAATCGCCTCTATGAAATGAATGTCATCATTTCTGATACCGCGGAGTACGGCAACTACCTGTTCAGTCATGCCGCTGTACCCTTGCTAGAGGAGCTGGTAGATTCACTCTCAGCAGCTGAATTGGGTGAGGGTTTGGCGCTTGCTTCAAATCGCGTAGATAATCAAAAATTGGTCGCAGTAAACACTGCCATCCGTTCCCACCCGGTAGAACTCGTAGGGGCAAAACTGCGTGGCTATATGACCAATATGAAAGCGATTGTTGAAGCATAAATATCCCGGCTTGGTTTGGCTCGTCACACCCAAAATTGTTCCAAGCAAAATAAGCTAAGCTGATACTCTGTATGGTGAGTTTGAAACAGCGACTGAGAGCAGTAAAAGTTGGCGCTTTAGGCAAGGCATGGAGCCGTTGTCGAACGCACCGGAAGTTGGCATCCAAACTTCCGGTGCGCTTGGTACATTCTACGCCGGGGCATAACTAGCTTCCCAGCAATACTCCTAGCAGAACCCCTGTTACCAGTGCGTTAGCGTGCCACACTGGGCAATATCGATCATGATGGTGACCATTCGCTATATAACCATAGCTGGGGAAGTAGTAACCACCGCTATTGTAGTAGTACGAGCTCCCATGGTGCTGATTACGGTAAAAACGCTGGTTGTTATAGTAGCCATAATGTCCATCTACCCTGAAGCCATAGTTTTTGTGCGGGCGACTGCGGCCATAGTTATTGTGCGGGCGACTGCGGCTATAGTTTTTGTGCGGGCGACTGCGGCTATAGTTTTTGTGCGGGCGACTGCGGTCATAATTATTATCACGATAAGCATGCCGTGGGCTTTGCCGATAATACTTCCTAGATTTCTTATAATGTTTCCTAGAGTGCTTATAGTACTGACTGTCATGATGAGGCGCGGACTTGTGACTACGGTGATTATCCCTAGCGCTAGCCGGGCTACTCCAAGCAATTAGAGCAACCAAAGTGGTTAAGATAATTAAATACTGACGCATAGATTTCTCCTAAAGCTGTGCTAATTTCAAAACAGGCTTATCTCAAAGCCTGCTGGCACTTTAACACCAGTCAGGTGAACCAAGCCTGAATCCTAGCTGTACCAGAGCTGAACCGATGATGTAATAGCAGCCAAAGACCAAATCAAAAAAAACCTGCCGCGACAAATCGAAAGACCAAAAATAGTGACCCATGGGCGATATGTCGATGGAATCAATGGAAATTAATCCGCGGGCATCTGGGTCACTTCACTAGGTTATGCTTCCCCTAACTGGTATAATGGGGTATCAAAGTTGCGTGTCACACAACCCCAAAATCACTAACCCGCCAGCCGATGGAGCCCCAAACAATGCAAGCTTTAACCTTCAAGCACTTCAGGCAGCTCGCTGCTTTTCTTATTCTCAGCCTCAGTATGGTTTCCCATAATTTGTTCGCTGATCAGCTAATTATGAAAAACGGCGACATTATCACCGGTAGCATCAGCAAAATCGCCGATGACAAAGTTTTTATCAAGCCTAGTTATACCAATGAGTATGCGGTCGACATTTCCGAAGTTGTGTCGCTGCATTCTGATAAGGTTTTCGATGTAGAGCTTGCTGATGGCCGTCAGATAAGCGCTGTGATCGAAACTGCAGCAGATGGCAAGCAAATCCTTGTCGTTGAGGGTACACAGCAACCACTAGTGTTAGCCGACCTTGCTGAAGCCACTGAACCGGAAAGCTATTATGATCGAGTTTCACATATTGATCTTAATATAACCGCTAATTCTGGTAATACTGATAGTCGGAACACTTTGATTTTTGCTGATACGCGTTTACGGATGGGCGAGCATCGACACCTGGCGGAAATAACCTTCCGGCGTGATGAAACCGATGGCATTAGCACCAAAGAACAAGATTTATTAAGCTATCAATACAACTGGATATTCAGTGACCCTTGGTACACCGGTATAACTGCGACCTACGAACGCGACCCTATTCGTGATCTTTCGAGTCGTTATACTT
>JAKITK010000099.1 GCA_021648125.1 Lysobacterales bacterium | reverse complement strand
TCGGCGAACAACCGAATGGTCTGTTCCCGATTGTGTTGTTGCACCTCGGTGCTGCGCTTTCTGGCATCTGTTCTAAGCATGCTCCCGAGTATAACATCTTGGGTATTTTAAAGCTAGGTTAATAGCTCAAACCCAGGGTCGGCATTTCTCCATACACCACCATCAGCCCACATAGCTTCCAGACGGTCACAGTCGAAGGCATTGGCCGCATCGACTGTGGCTTGATCAACAATACTACCCATATCAATAATCTCTAAAAAACCAGAACTCAGCGGTACTGCCGCCACATTACTGCCGGGTTGTTTAAGTTGGGGAACCGTGCAACTGTTGTCAGGAAGAATCAATTGAGACTGACCATTTACACTGGAAATTGCTGCTGACCAGAGACCTTCGGTCAGGTATAGATTAAAACTTAATACTACAATACCGTTGCGATCTCTAAAGTGGAATTTAAGAGCCCTTGGTTGAGATGCCCCGATACCTTGAAGTGGCTTGGTGATTTGAATCAGCGTTTGATTATCACCTAGGTTGCTGTAATACGGGAATATCAGAACCTCGCCTTGTTTGCCGGGATTCAGAGCAACTGCAGACGCGTGGGTGACGAGAACAAGCCCGCTTAGGGCAAAAAGAAGAATACTAATTAACCTCATGACTACCTCCAGGGAGTCACCTGTTAATCAGAAGGCGTAACGACAGCACAGTTATGTGCCTGCATATACCCTCCTAGATTTCAAGATGAATCCTTTCATCGAAAAAAAATATAAGGAAGAAACAAATAGTATATTCCCTCCTACAAAACAAGTTTATCAGAGCTGTCGCCCAGCGTACACAGAAAGTCTTGTCCATGTTAGTAGTACATAATATTTCAGCATTTGCAGACACAGATGCCCTATTTGTTACGATTAAATGAACTTTATCCGGGCTTGCTTGTATTACAATCAAGAGACAACAATTCTGAGGAACTATTATGCGCTGCCTTAAACAATTAACCATAATCACCCTAATGCTGCTTATCACCCCGCTGGTATTTGCTGATGCTGAAGCCACTTTTAATCGTGCCAGCTTGAATGTTAGTGTTTCTGAGGAAGTTCGCGCTGATACGATTATTGCAATACTCGGGATCAAGCTGCAGGGAAAAGACAGCAGCCAATTAATTAATCAAGTGAATACTCGGGTTGCCAAAGCCCTGAAAGAGCTGACTCGCTTTACTAAAGTTAAAACCGAAACGCTGGACTACCAGACCCAACCCATTTATCAAAATGGCCGCCAGAGCGGTCTCTATGATGTCAGCCAGTCGATCCGGATAGAGTCCATGGATTTCGATGCCTTCGCTAAGGCAGTACATAAGTTACAATCGATCCTTGATTTACAGTCAGTAAGCTACCAGCTATCAGCCGCCGCCCGCACCGCCAGTACAGACCGCCTGACCAGTGATGCGATAAAACGCTTTAGCGCCCGGGCTAATAAGGTTACTGCCGATTTTGGTTTTGACGGTTATCGGCTGGTTAGTATAAATATCGGCGGTTCACCCCGGTATAGCTTTAGCCGCCAGGAGTCCCGTGGTTCAGCCGACATGGCAATGGCAGCAGCCCCTCCGGTTTTTCAGGCGGGCGAGCAGTCGGTGAGTGTTAGTGTAAATGGCACAATTGAAATGTTAGAGTGACGCCGTAGTGCTACAGTAAGTCAGTCTCAGATAGACCATTGCCAATGGCCAATCAAGCGACCTGATTGCCAAGGGTTTATAATAAGCCGCATTCAATCACTAGCATTATTTCAGGACACGATCATATGACCAATACCATGCGCGCGCTCAGTAAGCGTGAAGCAACTCCGGGTTTATGGATGATTGAAGCACCCATACCAACCCCCGGCACCAACGATGTATTAATCAAGGTTGAAAAAACTGCAATCTGCGGCACCGACCTGCACATCTATAAATGGGATGACTGGTCACAGCGCACTATTAAAACCCCGATGATTATCGGGCATGAGTTTGTTGGCCACATTGTCGCACTCGGCGCGGCAGTTGAGGGTTATGAAGTGGGTCAGCGGGTATCAGCTGAGGGGCATATCAACTGTGAAATTTGCCGAAATTGTCGTGCCGGCAAACGCCACCTGTGCCCGAATACTGTCGGTATCGGCGTAAATCGTGACGGTGCATTTGCCGAATACATCGTTGTACCCAAACGCAACCTGTGGTTGGTTCCCGATGCCATTCCATCAAATTTGGCAGCATTTTTCGACCCCTTTGGGAATGCAGCGCACTGTGCTTTAAACTTTGACCTGGTTGGCGAAGATGTACTAATTACCGGCGCTGGGCCTATTGGAATTATCGCTGCTGGTATTTGTAAGCATGTAGGAGCCAAGCAAATTGTGGTTACTGATGTAAATGATTACCGCCTAAATCTCGCTAAAGAAATGGGCGCGACCCGCATTGTTAATGTAACCCGCGAAAGCATCGATGAAGCGGTTGCCGATATGGGCATGGTGGGTTTTGATGTAGGTTTGGAAATGTCCGGCAACCCGCAGGCGTTCGACGGCATGCTCAACAATATGTATAACGGTGGCCGCATTGCCCTGTTGGGCTTGCTGCCAAATGATGTCGGCATCAACTGGGATAATGTTATTTTTAAAGGCCTAGAATTACACGGAATATACGGTCGGCGTATGTATGAAACCTGGTATAAAATGACCCAAATGCTACTTTCCGGCTTTCCGCTGGAAAAAGTGCTAACCCATGAAATCAGTATTGATGACTGGGAAAATGGATTTCAATTAATGGCCTCGGGTCAGTGCGGAAAAGTGGTTTGTTCCTGGGATTAAGATGATGACAGATTTAAGTAGAATTGAAACCACATTAGATGAAATCCGCGATGCTGGTTTATATAAAGAAGAACGCATCATTACCACCCCACAAAGCGTCGAAATAAAAGTCAGTGACGGTTCACAGGTTTTAAATTTTTGCGCCAATAATTATCTTGGCTTGGCTGATAACCCAGAAGTCATTGCTGCTGCACACAAGGCGCTGGATGAATACGGTTTCGGGCTTGCCTCAGTGCGTTTTATCTGCGGCACCCAAGATTTACATAAGCAACTTGAAGCCAGCATCTCACGTTTTTTCGGTACTGATGACACCATTTTATATACCTCGTGTTTTGATGCCAATGGCGGATTATTTGAAACGCTTTTAGGGCCTGAAGATGCGGTTATTTCAGATTCACTTAACCATGCTTCCATCATTGACGGTATCCGGCTATGCAAAGCTGAACGCCACCGCTACCCAAATTCTGACATGCAAGCACTAGAACAAACTCTTATTAAAACCCAACATTGCCGCACTCGTTTAATTGCCACCGATGGGGTATTCAGTATGGATGGATTTATCGCCAAACTGGATGAAATTGCTGTGTTGGCAGAAAAATACGATGCGCTAATCATGGTGGATGACTCCCATGCTACTGGCTTTGTTGGTCCTACAGGTCGTGGCTCTGCAGAGCACCACGGGGTGATGGATAAAATAGATATCTTTACCTCGACCCTAGGCAAAGCACTCGGCGGCGGTTCAGGTGGTTTTACCACCGGCAGAAAAGCCATTATCGACTTACTCCGCCAGCGCTCACGCCCCTATTTGTTTTCAAACACTTTACCGCCGCCACTGGTTGCCGCAGGAATTAAAGTATTTGAAATGCTGGATTCATCATCCGGTTTGCGCGATAAATTAAATACCAACACCGCCTACTTCCGTGAACAGATGACCGCTGCAGGATTTGATATAAAACCCGGCAGCCACCCAATTGCGCCTGTTATGCTGTACGAGGCACCCCTAGCGCAGGAATTCGCGCGCAGATTATTACAAAAAGGCATCTATGTTATTGGCTTTTTCTTCCCGGTAGTTGCCAATGGCCAAGCCAGAATCCGCACTCAAATTTCCGCCGCCCACGAACGCCATCATCTGGATCGGGCGATAGCGGCGTTTATTGAAGTGGGTAAAGATTTAGAAGTTGTATAAACCCAACATCCGTGTGGCGGTAAATACCCTCCAGCGCACAAGTAGGGTGGGCATTTATGCCCACGCAGCATAAGTTATAGATATCCCGGAAACAGATCTTGCTTGGCTAGCTTGTTACGCGTGGGCATAAATGCCCACCCTACGGACGAGTAGTTGTTTAGGTTTTGGCTTCTTTTGGGATTTTTTGTACACGCGTATATATACCATTTTCGGTGGTGGTTTCACCGGCGACTATTCCTGCTAATAAACCTTTGTTATTACACACCGGCGCGCCGGAAACTCCATTGCTTACCCGGCAATTGAGCCAAAAGAAATGTTCGGTTTCGCGTAGGGGTTTTATCACTTTGGCGCTGGCGACATGACGCAGGCTTAAACCCAGGGGGTAGCCGTGGATATGGCAGGTATCACCGATACGCGGGTTCTGCTCAGTTATTTCATAACCGGGCAGGTCATGGTCTGATGAAAGCAAAGCCCAGTCTGGGCCATCGGGCTTAAACCGGCCTGCAACCAGGGATACTGACTGCCAGAGGTTTTCTGGATTGAAGCTGATAAAATCAGCTCCATCGGACGCTACAAGCTCGACTTGTTCCCAAACCACGGCAGCAATGTAACCGTCATGCAACACACTACCCGGCAACCACTCAGAACGAATACAGTGGCCTGCTGTGAGCAGGCCACCATTTTTTAATGGAACGGCCGTACAAGCACCGTTTTGAGACTTTGCATAGCGAGAACGCTGTGGTAACAACAGCGTCCATTCATCAGCCTGTGGATGAGCGGAATATCCGGATAAAGAACCCAGAACTTCAGCTTTTACCAACAGCTTGCCTGCCTCATATATAAACCTTCTG
>JAKITK010000037.1 GCA_021648125.1 Lysobacterales bacterium | reverse complement strand
AATGGTTCCAGCGGAGGAGCATTTTGTTATCTATAGAGCTTTTGAAAAAGGCATCATTGTTGCCACTGTTCTGCATGGGCGTAGGAATATAGAAGCTATAATCCGTGATATGGCACCAGCTCTTGAATCTGAAATCAATGACATTGAAAAGCGGATCGGCAAGAAATGAATGACAAACACGGATTCGAACGGTAAGATCGAATCCTGAAATGGGTTAAATTTATCTGTGCGATGATTTGCCATTTAGAACAGGTGGTTACGCTAGCGGCAAAGTTTTATTTTGTTCGGGCTGCACAGCCATTTTACAGTTTTTAAACTTTCTCTATTTCATTCATTGCCGTCTTCAAGTCCCAAGCTATGCGGGGTTTAGTACCATTCCGGGACAGACACTACCATTCTTTCTACCACTCTCCCCTTGATAAGAACCAAGTAAATCTACTCACACTTTTGTCGGCAATCTGATGTTTTCTCTCGTGGCAAAAATGGGAATTGCTCTAAAATGCGCCTGTCCTGCAATACTGATACTGTTCCGATTAACTTTGACTAGAGCTGCACCCCAAATTTAGGACAGGTCGCTTAGGAGTTATTTTCCATCAATTATGCCGCCATTTTCAGGCAAGCTGAACCAGCATACATCCCTGTAGGCAAAAAATCATTCTCCATGGTGATCTCGCCGATCTTTGCCTGCAGTGATTTGATTTCACTTTCCCTGTCAGGAGCCAGACCTTTGCCGGAAGCAAAGGCTTCAGCAGAGTTTTCCAACAAAAGCTTTTTCCATTTGACGATTAAATTCGCATAAATCTGATATCGCCTAGATAATTCACTCAAGGTTTCATCGCCTTTGATTGCAGCCAATGCTACTTTTGATTTAAAGTCTGGTGAGTGGGTTCTACGTTTTCTGCTCATATTATATTCCTCGTGTATTGAGATTATAAAACAGAAAACAACTCCTTATTTGTGGCTTTAACCTGTCCTATGGATGGGGTACAGCTATAACCAAGCCCTCAAAATAAACGATAGAAAACTCTGGGGCTTATACCCAAATTGAGTCCCAGTAGGGGTAGTTGGCATAATGATCGACTAGCCCTAATTGCTGCGGTTGGCTAATGATTTGCTTAGCCAATTCATGGGCATGCTGGCGTTGATAAACTGTTTGCAAACTGTAGCGAATTTTCCACAAAGGACCGACCATGCCAGTGCTTGTGGTGGCTGCTTGATTAGCTGCAATTGCAGTACGGGCTTTTACCCGTTGCATGGCATCGGCTACATTGCAGTTGCTGCCAGCCTGAATCAACAAGTGTAGCTGCTCGGGCAACAGCACCCAAACTAATATCTGGGCATTGGTATCGGCCAAGCTATGATGCAATGAACTGGCGGTTGAGCGCGCTAGCAACGGGTGGGTAAACCAGTTTTTATTATTGACGGTAGATAGGGTTACCCAACTGAGTTCTCCGGGACGCCCAGAACACTTTGGTCTGTTAAGTGCGGATACAGCTTGTCCTGTGATTGTTTGTGGCTGAAGTTGAAGCATGCCTACATAGTGCCTGCTTAATGCTTTTAGAACTATCGGTGTTTTGCGGTAAAACAGGTAGGAAAATAGAAGCTCTAAGTATCAGGGATTGACTACAGAAGCCGTAAACAAATCTCCCTTGTGTAACTCAAAACTGCGGGGCTCCCAGTGTAACTGCGCCCTGGCTGCCTGATCATCCACACATAAATTTTGACTCTGACGGTTAATCATCTGCGGGTTCATTGCGGGTGCCATTCGAGTTAATAGCCGTAATAGCCAAAATGGTAAAGCGACAAAGCGAACAGGTTTATCCAGCGCCGTAAATACATACTCCAGCATTTGTCTATAAGTTAGCTGACTGCCGCCGGCAAGTGGCCAGACAAATTGACCGGCTGGGCTTTGTTGTAATAGCTGTTGGATTAGCTTGGCTAGATCATGCGAATGCACCGGTGCGCGTAAGCCACTTGCCTGCCCTGCCAGAGGGATAAATCCAAAGCGTTGAATCAGACTGGCAGCACGAGTAATATTTTGGTCGAGGCCGCAACCGTAGACCAATGTCGGCCGTAAAATATGCAAATTTCGTTGATTTTTCTCGGCCCAAAGGGTTAATTTTTTTTCAGCCTGGATGATACCAGCCATTTGCGTACGCTCTGTGCTATCGACCGAGTGCTGCTTAAAGGCAACACTGGCGCTGCTCATTACAATAAGTTTTACGGGCGCAAGTTTGGCTACAAGATTTACGGCCAAATGCAAGGGCCCTGAACTAACAAAGTCTACGCTTACGCCCAGTTCGCGGCGCATAAGTTGTTCCATGTTACACCAGTGCAAGCGGGGATCTTGCGCATAAAATCTGAACCAGTGAGGAATGGATTGGCGAGAAACAGCAACCACTTGTTTGCCTTCGGCCAGTAGAGCTGGAATGAGAAAATAACCGATTTGACTACTTGCACCGAGTACTACGGTGACCGCTTCAGTCATAAACGCCCACCTTGGAAAAACGCTTCTGATACCAGATCACCGGGGCCTTGAGAAGGTAGTGTCCGAGAATACTGATTGCGACAAGGGCTTGTTTAAAGATACTGTTTTCGGCGGCCTCAAATTTTCTATAAAAACGCCACATACCTCGGTGTTTTTGCCATTCCACCCACAGCGGGCGACCGCGCGAAGATACGCCCTGTTGATGGATCACTAGAGCATCTGGCACCAGCAATACGGCATAGCCGGCGAGTGCCGCCCGCTGCATTAAATCAAGATCTTCGCAATGCAGGCGGTATTGCGCATCAAAGCCGCCCAACTCGCGAAGCATGCTGCAGCGCACCAACATGCAGGCACCGCTGACAGCTTCTGCCAACTGTACGCCTTCGGGTTTAACCAAGTCACTCAGCTCTACTCCGTGCTGGCTGGCGGGGCGTAAAAACTCATTCATAGAGGTTTTAAAAGTAGGTAGTCGGCGTAAAGTTGCCCGCTGTACTTTTCCCTGTTGATTAATAATCCAGGGTCCGGCCAGAATAGCCTGGCTATTGTCCTGTAAGGCAGTAGTTAAACTTTTTAAGGCATTATCCAATAATTCACAATCGGGGTTCATAAACAATACAAACTCACCCGTTGCCATTTCCAAGCCCTGATTACAGGCGCTGGCATAACCCGGATTATGCGGGTTAATTACAAGGCTGATATTGGCGTAATTTTTCGCCTGCATACAATCCATGCTTTGGTCAGATGAACCGTTGTCTATTACAATGACCTGATCAACTGGGGATTTTCTTAATGCGGTCAAGCAACGCGCCAACCAGAGACCACTGTTGTAGTTAACAACTATTGCTGTGATTTTAGGATTGTGCCAGACAGTATCCATGATTATTTGCTAAACCAGCGTGAAAAAATACCTTTTTGCTGAGCCGGTTTTTGCTTCGATTTGGAGGCTTTCTGTGTTTTTAGTAATTGCTCCTCCAGCTCAGAAATCTGCTGGTCGCGCTGATGAATAATATCACCGGCCGCCATATTTTTACGAATTTCATGCTCATAATGCTGATACACAGAGGCGCTTTGATCGGCGAATAAATTCAAGCTGGACAAATCTGGAAAGTCGCTAACATTAGCCGCACATAAGGCGATGAAATAAGTTGGTTTGAGCTGCAGCGTCTCTGAGTTCTCTAGAGCATCTGTATCAGTGGTGAGTGTTTGGCTTTGGTATGCCCCCGTTGTGTTTATATCCCAAATCAGCGAGTGAAATGCCAATTTTTGCCCATACAGGCGCACCTGTGTAAATTGCTGTTGCAACAAATCCAGTAATTCCTGTTTGTATAGTTCTTTTACATGCCAGGGGTTTTGGTAATTAGCGGCATCACTATATTCAGCTTTATCCGGTGATGAAATTAATAACCAACCACCGGGTTTAAGCGCGCGTTGAAAACCGGCTAGCATGGCTTCCTGCTGTTGCAGATGTTCAAGAGTTTCAAAAGAAATAATGGCATCAAACTGTTTGCCGGAAAAGTCCAACTGGGTGCAATCGGCCTGTATGAAGTTAAGGTTTTTATGCTCGCTATAACGCTTGCTAGCATGGGCTATGGTTTCTTCAGAAATGTCTACTGCGGTAACTAAAGCGGCTTTACTTGCAAGAACGGCGCTGCCATAGCCTTCGCCACAGGCTGCATCTAGCACATCGAGTCCTTCAACCAGGATGCTGGCAAGAGCGTAGCGATGAAAATGCTCGTACCATATTTCCCGGCAACTCTCTGGAGTGAAGCGTTCACCGGTGAAATCCAGTACTGGTTTGGGATCGTTGGTTTTCATTTGCTCAGTTTGCCATAGTCCATCTACCGCTGCAGGAATTAGTCGAGGCTAATACCGGCAGCCGCAATAGCTGTAAGAATTTCCGTACGGCGATTTTTCACAATTATCAGAGGCCACGCGGACATGTTTCAGTCTAGCCAACGATGAGGTAAATACACGAAACCCACTTCAAGGCTGGCGCCGGTGATGATAAAGGGGATTTCCTGAGTATCACAAATTCTCAAGCCTTGTGGATCCATAGCATGCGCTCGAAGACTGTAAGATCCAGGTAGCAGAGCTAGGTTGTCAAAACTTATTCGGTAGCGACAGCCATCGCTACCAAGCGGCGTTGCAGCGATATCATCGTGGTCAGATGAAACCCCATAAACGGGTGTACCATCCGCGCGTACTAGGCCAAACATCGCTACTGGTGCTTGTTCATCCGGTTGGCTTAGGTCTAATTCGGCAATCAGTTGATCACCGCGCGTGAATGTGGCGATACCTTCGGTTTTGTCCTGCACGCCGGTTTCAATGCGGAAGTTTTTCACCCGGTAGAGACCGCTACTAATGCGTTGTGACTGGCGGCGTTCGCTGGCTGTTTTTTGTTCATGCCAGGCCAAATATGACTGGGTTACGCGGAAAACATCGCCACTCATACGCACTTCACCAGCCTCAATCCAGAGCGCGTGTTTACACAGCTTCTGTACCTGATACATGGAATGGGAAACCATCAGCAAGGTACCGCCACCTTTTAGGTATTGTTTAATCCAGCGGATGCATTTAGCTTGAAATGACTCATCGCCAACAGCAAGAATTTCATCGGTGATTAATAGTTCTGGTTTAACCGCGGTTACTACAGCGAAACCAAGGCGTACCACCATTCCGGATGAATAGTGTTTTACCGGCTCATGGATAGACTCGCCGATATCGGCAAAGGCAAGAATTTCATCCATTTTTTCTGCCAGTTCTGCTCTTGATAAACCCAACAGGCTGGCTTTCAGGCGTACATTTTCAAGCCCGGAAAATTCTGACTGAAAACCTGCACCGAGTTCAAGCAGTGCCGCCACCGTGGCATTTACACTGACACTACCTGCTGTCGGTCGCAACACACCTGTGAGTATTTTTAATAAAGTTGATTTACCAGCACCATTAGCACCAATTATTGCCAAAGACTCACCGCGTTTTACCTTGAGACTAATATCGTGCAGTACGCGGCTTCCACTTTGGTCTTTACGACCTATAAGCAGATTATATAAGGCCTTTATACGGTCTTTGCTGTGATTGGTATGCGGAAACACTTTGCCTACCGAGCGTAATTCAGCTAGCAGTGTCATTAAAAGAAATCCTCAAAACGCGGACTAAGCCGGCGGTAAAACCAGAACGCAAAGGCAAGCAGAAGCATTATAGCGATTGCAGTCAATATTAAAGACAGGCTGGGCATATATTCTCCCCGGAGAAAATAGCCGCGAAGCGTATCCATAATTCCGGTCATGGGGTTTAACCGCATCCAATGTCGATATTCAAGTGGAATCAGCGAAATGGAATATAGAATGGGTGTACCGAAAAACCACAGTGTCATCAGCGGTGGCAGGACATGCTCTAGGTCGCGGATAAATACATTTAAGCTGCTCACCAACAACGCCAGTGCGAGTGCAAACGCATACAAAAGAATTAATATGACTAGCGCAGGGAGTAAACCCAGCCAGTTTAAGTCAATCCCCATGGCTGTCATAATCAGTAAAATCGCCAAATAACCGATACAATGCATCAGAAATGTGGCGGTGACAGTCGCTATTGGAAAAACTTCAGATGAGATTGCCACTTTACCAATTAGGCCAGCATTGCCTGTAACGGAGGTAATACTACGCAATACCGACTCAGAAAAGGCCGTCCACGGCCAAAAGGCTATAGCAAGGTAGGGCAGAAAACCAGTGGTATCCGCTTCCGGGACTTTAGCATTAAAAATGACCACGAAAACAAAACCGTAAATCAGCAACAACATTAACGGCTGAATGACCAACCATGCCAGGCCGCTCAAAGAGTCGAGGTAGCGGCTGCGAATTTCGCGACGAACTAACTCCCTGATTAGTGTGATATTGTTTTGCATAATCCAGTCTGTGAACTATAAGCACTCATTATCACAAATTCTACCGAACATTGCCTGCTAATAAACACCGGTCAGGGCAGTGTGATCATTTTACCGGATTTTTCTGACATTCCGCGAATTTGTTGTTGGTCTCTTTATTATTAAAATGACGCGCCAACATTTCTTCAATTGCACAGGGTGGTATCACTAAAGGTCCTTCCGTATTAATTGTAGAAATATAGTCTGTTCGTGCAGCCTTTGTATAAATATTACGCTGATGGGCGATCAATTGGGTTTTTACTTGTTCAAAACCCTGTATCTTTGGCTGGCTTTTGCCATCAAGCCGAATAAGATGGTAGCCGAATTGAGTTTTAGTCGGCGCAGCAATTTCCCCTAGAGTTTGTATTCCAAATGCAGTATCTTCAAATGGTTTAACCATTTTACCGGGTACAACTGCCAGGTATTTCCCATGATTAGCTTTAGACCCGGGGTCATCAGAGTATTCCTGCACCAGCTCATCCCAAAGTTCAGGCTTGCTACGCAGGCGGCTATACAGCTGATTGGCTAATTCAAGAGCTTCAATATCAGTTCGTACTTCATTAGCTATCAAAATATGCGCCACATCTACCGAGGCCGGAATTTGAAATTCGGTTTTATGGGTTAGGTAATACTCTTTTGCCATCAACTCAAAATTTGCAGATTCGAGATTTTTTGCTTCAATTGAGTCTAACCAAGCTATGGCTAACTCTTGGTCTATAGCAAGATTTAGTCGACCCTGTACCAGTGGATCATCATCGAAACCTGCTGCACGAGCAACATCTGCCAACCTTTTGTCCATCATTAGTTGCCTTAGTACCTTTTCTACCCTGCCACCATCTGTCAAAAAAGGTAGCTGTTGACTTTGTTTGATTTTACTGAGTCTGGCGTCAAATTCCTCCTGAGTGATTATACTGTCACCCTGAGTGATGATTGGGTCACCAGAACCGGCGCCCGCATGCGTAGTAAGCACAAACATAAACACAGATAATAAAGTCATTAATACTAGTTTATTCATTATTTCACCAAGTGATATATACACAAAGCTCCGGCTGTCAATTAACAACCGGAGCTTTTTGATCGCTGAATTACTGACTATTGGATTCGATTGTAATCGAAGATTCCTTTACAGAAAAGTCCATCACAAGCGCTGCTGAAACGGATATTCATGTAATAGTCAGTATCAGTCTTAAGTTCACAGATCCCATTATTGGGTGTATAGGTATCATTGACTACATACTTCAGGAATGTTCCTACACCCCAAGTCTCAATACAGTCTGAGTCCATAGGAGTACTAGCTGAACCGGTCTGTCCATAAGTATAATCACCAGGACATTCAGTGATGGTACTGGTTCGGTTACCAGCAGTGCTGGTTGAGGGGGCAGAAGTAAGCCACGCTTCAACACCTGTAACAGTACCGGTTTTAAAGTGAATTGCAAGGTTTTCACCCTGATTCAATGTGAGAGTTTCTTTTCGACTATTTGGGTTTGGCCAAGTTCCTGTCCACACTTCGCTCCATTCCTTATTGATTATAGTATTGTGCGGTATAGCGCAGTTACTGTTATCTAGCCCTTGGGCTGGGAGTGCGGAAAAAACTGAAACATTTGCTGTATGTGTTGAAGTTGCATTTGAGCACCGAATTCCATAAGACAACGACATCGCATCATGTCGGGGGGTAAAGCTCATAGAACCCGAAATAGCGACACTCTGGCCAGCCCAACCGAACGGAATACCGGTAGTAACACAACTGCTAGCACTAGTTGATGACCAGCTAAATACAACAGAATCACCTTCGACAATATTGGGAGTATTAACAGACATTGTCGTTGTTACTGGAGGTGAAGCTATGCCAGTAGTCGATATTGCTACGGCAGAATCAACAAAGACTGATGTATTATTTTTTTCAAAACAGCGTAGCACAAAGGTTTTATCACCAGCTGTATTAATCCGTACATTAATTGCAGAATTAGTCGGTAGAATATCGATCCAGTTGCCAATACCAGGGCTCATACCTTTACAGGAAACCGCATTGACTGCCGTCCAAGTAAGGGTTAGATCTGCACCCACCTGAACCGGGTTAGGGCTAGCGGAGAAGCTGGTTATTGCCACACCCGGCCCTGTGTTCTGGTTAACAATATTTACGCTGATAGTTCTATTCACAGCAATTCCAGTACCGTTATCAACACAGCTTAGCGTAAATGTGCGCGAGCCTGTCTGACTAAAGCTGGTAATCTGCGAACCAAATATGCTCTTAGAGCCACTCCAGTCACCACTGGCCGAACAACTATCAACATTGATAGCATCCCATGACAGGGTGAACTCTTCAGCAACTAAAGCTTGTGATTTACTGGCAACAAAAGATCGAATTTTTGGATCAGTGCCGGTACCGTTACCACTCTCAACATTTACATTAATTGAAGCTCTGAATGATTCAGAGTTTGCAGTTAAACACTCAAGCACATAAGTACGAAGTCCGAAACGAGACTCGTTGAATGTTGAAGATGAATTTGCTGGAAAATTACCTGGCACATTAAAATCAACTAGACCACGACAAAAATTCATTCCTGTTGTTTGCCATGACAGGGTGACAGGTTCGCCCTGGGCGATTGAGGGTGATGATGCAGTAAAGCTATCGATACCGGTTGGGCCACCGCCACCGCCCTGCTCTTCAACAGTGACAGATATTGCGCTAATCGCCTCGAATGTTGTGCCATTGGATTCTGCATAACAGGTGATTTGGTAACTGCGATTACCTGCGCTATTTTCAGTAAATGTTTCACTACCTTGTGTTGCTAATTGTCCGGCAAAAGAAAAGTCTTCCCCGCCTTCACAAAAATCAGTATCTGTGGAATCCCAAGTCAGGGTTAACTGGTCACCCTCGGTTATAGTGGATGAATCGGCGCTAAAGCCGGTTATTTGAGGATTCCGTGCAGGTTGCTCAACAATAATTTCAAGATTACCATTGGTTTTCAAGCGTACATTACCATTATTGGGATTAATCAAAAACCAAGTAATAAGGTCTGATGAGCCTATAACAACACCATCAACAACCAGTTGCTGCTGTTGTTCCTGTTCACCTGGCATATCAACGCTTTCATCAATACGGCTAAAACTAACCGAGCCATTGGTAACAATGTCTATCGATCTGGCTTGGTAATTTGCGGATATATATCCGATTACCGATGAATCACCGATGACATCTCCGTTGACTCTAAATTGACCTGCAGACAGAGTAAGGCTAAAACCTAATAAAAATATTACTAATAAACTATTTAATTTTGACATCCGATATTCTCCAAGCTCCAAAAGCATTTTTAATATTTTAATACCTGCGGTGTATTTGTTTTTATATAGCCACTCACAGTCGACATAGATTGTAACAAATTTTAACCCAAGATACTGCTAAAACAGTGTTAAGCCCAACACCTTTAAGCGGGAACATTATACCGTTGACTTCAATTATGCTGTTGTGGATAGATAAACTAAGCCAAGGACTTAATTTATCTTGTTCTGTTTGTTGATATTATCATTGTGATAATCTTGATTTTCCTGCTGAATTAATTTTGCATCGACCAAACATCAATATTACACACTGTTTTATTTGAAACAAAAAAACAGGGATCGCTATGCGACCCCTGTTTATCTTATGAGTATTTCTACTCTTAGGTTCTAACTAAGCACTTATTGAGTCGCAATAATAACCTGCTGGCGAGTTCCTTTATGTTCAAAGATACCACCGTAGTTAGCTAAAACTGTACCACCATTAAGATTACCGTTGGTAAAGGATTCAAACCAGAAACCTACAACCGGAAGACCTAACAGACCTTGTGCGTCCATACGATTAGGCTGTAGTATACCGGCATTATCTCGGTTGAGAGGCATATCAATTCTTGCCCAACCTGCATCATAACCTATCGGCAGTGTGAAAGTGACCAGAGAGTCAAAACCATTCGTGCCTACGATAGGCGCTGCTGGAGTTTGCTGATCGTCTGGCGCATCTTCCCTTTCGTCGAAACGGATGACATTAGTTTCAGCACAGAGCTCAAACGAGATCACATCCGGAATGATTACCGGAGGAAGTGGCGAAGGTAATGGAACAGTGCTTCCTGGAGTTGCAGTTGGCACACCTTCTTCACGATCCCAAAAATCAATCGACAAATCTTCACAGGCAGTTGCATTTGTACGCAACGCATCTGTGAAAGGCGCTATAGGAACACCAACACCAGCAAATGCCGGATCAATGTAGAAACGCTTGGTTGGGAATGTCAAAATCCATTCAGACCGCGCGGCCAGACCAGCAATGATTGCGTACTCATTCATAACACTGTCATGCATGAATAAAGCAGAAACCGCTTCAATACTGCTAGTGTAAGTTAGCGCCAGCGCATTACCCTGATCATCAAACAAGTTAGCTGTAGTTGCCTGACCAGATGTCAGTGATGGCAATTCATCACCAGGTCCTGAATGACGAACGCCAGCTGAAACTGAATCATCCCAGAAACCGTTAATCGCTTTAGCATCGTAACTGAACATGGTGCCTTCACCTACATTAATTAATGCGGCGCCACCGAACAAACCACCCGTTGGAGCAGAAATATCAACTGAGCTATCAGCCAGCCAATAACCATCAACATCATCCACAATTGACCATGCAGCCACTAAAGCCGCACAATCAGCTGGTAGTTGCTGATTTGGACCTGCACCAGGCTGTACATGGGTAGCAGCAGCTGCGGAAGGACCAAACATTGCACCCATTTCAATAACTTCGAAATGACCTTCAGAAGCACGGGTTATTGAAGCTCGCTCAGGGTCGGCGTCTGCATTAGGGCCGGAATAAGCAAAGTTCAAGAAAGGCTGAATACCCATACTATTACTAAAGAAGTAGGGAACCGTACAGGACGAATCAACTGTCTCCATGGTTGGAACACCAGCATTATCATACAGCGCGGCAGTCCAGACATCGTATGCAGACATATAGAGGTTAAAATCGAGCACTTCACGAGAGTTCAAAGACTCTAGGAAGCGAACTTTAACCGCTTTAGCTTCATCAGTGGTATTAACTACAGACAAAACGGTCTGAAGACCATTGTTTGTAGTGTAGTAAGGATAGATAAGGACTTGACCCAGACCATCCGGGTTTATATTTACTGCTTGTGCAGAACTCGCAATACCGGCAATACCGGCAACACCAGCTAACACTGCAGTTACTAAATTATTTCTTTTCATTACAACACTCCTATTGTGTACACAGGGCTGCAAAAATACGCCCGAACTTTCTATTTGCGCCAGCCACGAGCGCACTCTTGGTGCCCGTAGCGCATATTCGCAGTGGTCATATTACGACAAACACAAGGGAAAGGCAAACTAATAAACAAATAAATTTCTATGGCTTTGACTATATTTTTACTTGTTGTTTTTTTGCAAAACCGCAATAGTCCCTGCGTTAGTCAGGTCAAAGGGTAAATACTCACTATTAAGACCATATATTGTTGTTTTTACCCCACGAAAATTAATGTTAAATTTACTTAACATTTTGTCTGCATTTCTATTACCTAGAGGCTATTATCGCTATAGCAGCCATAGTAAATGGCCTTATTTACCCGGAACCAGCCACCATTCATTATTCAGTTTTACCCAGTTTTTATGCACGACCTCGAAACTTTCAAACGACCTTACCCCGCGTACAGGTGCATGCAACTTAAAGAACACACGGATATCAACTCTGCAGGCCTCTTCATCACACTCAGTAGCAATGATTTCACCACCCAACCAGCGCACCCGCCGGGATGCCATTTTAACGATATGCTGGGTTTGATTGACCCCGGAGCGGTACCCCGGCGAAGTCACTGGGTAAGTTTTCTCCCATTCTTGTGCAACCATGGCTTTCAACCAGGCGACAGATTTTATTTCTACCACCTCTACATCACTCAACTGTGACTCGCCTTGTGTGAGTGTTTTGCTTCCCATATAGAGCGCTGCTGTAATCAGCACTGCTGCAATCAACCATTTAATCATTTTCATTCACTTCCTGGTTATTAACCTTATTAACCTTATTTCAATTGCTCTTTTCTAGCGCCTGCTGTTTAAGAAAGCGCTCTTGTTGTTCTTTTTCTGGAGTCAGGGTAATTATTCCGCCCTGGCGAATGGGTTTTATATTGCGGAATCGGTGTTGGTATTCTTTGGTAACGACATCCAGTTCTGCTGCGGATTTAACCACTGTTGGAGTAATCATCACCAATAACTCGGTGCGCTGGGTGACTTTATTAGTGTCCCCAAATAACGAGCCAAGGTAAGGAATACGTCGCAAACCAGGGATACCGGCTGAATCATCTGTGACAGCCTCGCGGATTAAGCCCCCCAGCAACACTGTACTGCCACTTTGCACCGCAATTTTGGTTGTGATAGAACGGTCATTGATGTTGGGGTTTCCGTTTGGTGCCAGAGTGGTAGGACTGGAAACGGTCTGCATAACATCCAAATACACCAGCCCCCCCGGATTGACCCGTGGGGTGACCGTTAGCTCTATACCGGTCTTAATATATTGGTTGGACTGTATTGTCCCCGGCTGGGTACCGCCAGGATTAAACGCAGTGCCCTGCACTGCTAAACTCAAACCTACGCTGATATTGGCCTCTTCATTATTCCGCACGACCAGCGAGGGGGTTGATAGCACGCGTAAATCGGTGGTTTTATCCAAGGCAGTGATTGTCGCAGAAACAAAATTGCCACCACCGGTTATGGTTGCCAGTCTGCCAAAAAAGTCACCCCCGGGTGAGTTACCCAGCTCAAAATCGTTTGAACCAGAAGGTGAGACACCGTCGGCCCAGCCTAACTCAGGAATAATATTGGATAAATACCAGCTGACGCCCAGAGATAATTCATCATTAAGCTCAACCTCTAGCACCTGGGCTTCAATATGCACCTGTAAAGGCACAATATCCAAGCGCTTAATCGCTGCCAAAATACTGTCATAGGTCTGTGGTGAGGTCTGGATCAACAAGGAGTTGGTTTCTTCAACCGCAATAATGGAAATATCCTCATCATTGGATGATCTGGCTTTGGCAGGCCTATTGGCAGATGAACGGCCAGTGGCCTTAATATCATTTTGACTTTGCTGATTGAACGAACCCAGCGACACCGGCTTCAAGCCCGGGGCCACTTCACCGCTGCGGGATTTATTCGAGCGGCTACCACCGGTAGTGCCACCGAAAATTTGCCCGAGGTAATCGGCAAGATCAGCCGCTTCTAGATTACGGACTTCATACACATACAAGCGTCTGGAAGCCTCACCACCGCCACGGTCGAGGCGCTCAATCCATTCGCGCGCCTTACTTAGATATTCCGGTTGCGGGGTTATTACCATCACTGAATTCAGGCGCTCCATTGGCATAAAGCGGAACATACCGGCTAGCGGTGAGCCATCGTTATTACCAAATAATGCTTCTAGCTCGGGAATAACCGTGGCTACCTCGACCCGCTGCAAGGGGAACAAACCAACCGACATGCCTTTCAGCCAGTCGACATCAAAGGTTTCGATAGTACGCATGTAATTGCGCAGTTCGTTGCGAGTACCGGCGATAAACAACAATGCGCGATTATTGTCGGCACTCAATATTGCGCCATCCCGTGCATAGGGTTGCAGCAGTTTTTCCATTTCACTGGCAGCAATGTAGCGCATCGGCACTGCCCGCACCTCATAACCACGCACAGCATTAACCGAACCAATGGTCGGGGTTAACAAGCCCTGAACCGCTGATTTTAATGGCAAAATATTGTAGCGGTCTTCGCTCCAAACTAAAGTGGCACCGTTCCAGCGCAATACCATTTCCAGAATCGGCAAAACCTGATCACGATTGATCGGCCGTGCGGTAGAGAATGTTACCTTGCCTTTTACCCCCGGCCCGATAACAAAATTTTCCTGCAATAAATCCCCCAGTACGGTGTGAATAATTTCCTGGATAGGCACGCCTTCCCAGTTAAAAGTAACCTCGCCCTTACCTGTTAGCGGCTTGTAAGTGCGAACCTGTGCAGCTTTTTCATTGATAAATACACCACTGCCCCGGTTAAGCTCTACTTTGGGCTCTTCCCAGCCTAGATCTTCTTCATCGAGTCCAATACCTGCGGTGTTATTTTCAGTATTTTTACTGGTATCGGCACCTTGATAAGCTGGCCAGTTATCTGCGGCTTCTCTGGCGGCATTAATTTCAGCATCGCTGCGTTGGTCTCGACCAACGGCACAAGCACTAAGAGCAACTACCAGCCCAGCGATTAATAAAAAGCGCCCAAGCCGTCTAAAGCCTTCGGGCTTTGCTTCTGACACCAGCGCACAGCCGGTGCTCGTTTTATCCACTTGTTGATCTGCAGTCATTTTGTTTGTCTTTTCCATTACTTACCCATCGCCCTGTTTTGCTGCGCTTGTTTTTTTCTTTTGTGCATCCCGTGCTGCTTTCCGCTTTGCCAAACCTTGGCGCATAAAATCGGCCGCAGACATGGGGGTGTTTTTAGTTTTTTCTGTGGCCGCATCGTTGCCCGCAACTTTATCAGCCCCGGCTGCTTTTTCTTTCGTTCTGGCCCTGCCATTGGCTTGTGGTTTTGCTGCTGATTTCTTAGCTGCGTTCGTTGCCGGTGGTTTACCCAACGACTGGGTAAACATCAATAACTCCAACTCAGCGGTTTTGCCCTGACGATTTATCAGCGAGACTTTGCGTGCGTCGACTTTTTCTACCGACCAAACGCTCAAATCGCCTTCCAGCGCAGAACCTTCCGGAATACGCATGGTAGTTTTACTACCACGATCCCATAACAAGGCTATTTTATGTTCGTTGGTCATAACAATGCCTGTCAGATCAGCCTCCAGTGGTTTATCTTCAGCGATATCTGCAACTGCCAAGTCAGTGATATCGTCTCCATCGGCAGCAGAACTGATATCGACCGGTTTGCGATCTTCATTAAATAACGGCTGCTGTTTAATGACCGCAAATTTCCCCAGGGGTTCAAGTTGGCTGATCTCTGCAATACCCTGATGGGAAGATAGTTCGAGGGCCTGACTGTCGCTGTTGACTTCAGGCACACCACCACTGAAGACCGGTAATAGCAATATCACCAGCAACAGCAACCCAGAAAACCCTAACAATGCCATGCCCAATGGGTTGTCTTTAATTAATGATTTCATTTGTCATCACCCCGCGAGCGTATATAGCCAGTGAGATTGAACCGGATATCCAGCCGAGTAGTTGTCGGCTCGGCTGTTTTTCCACGCGTGCGCCGCGGAGTAATTTTGTATAAATTAAGCTCCTCGACCAGCATCATCGGGCGCTGGCTCTCCAGCTTGTACAACACTTTTACAAAATCAGGAATATTACAGTTCATGCGGATATTCACCGAAGACCGCTGGAAACGCTCTTCAAGGCGGGTGCGCACTGGTTGACTGGAAACCACATTACAGGTGCTAGGGTCATCGGCTTGTGCGCTGATGACCTGTTTGAGACGATCCGTCATCCCTGCCGCGGCGGCGTTTACATTGACTTCCGGCAGAAACAAATCCAGTTCTTGTTGCGTAGTTTTTAGTTTACCTAATTGCTCGGCAAGCGTTTCACGCTGTAAAGTTACTGCCTTCATACTGGTATACCGGGACTCCAGAGAACCAATATCATCGCTCAATGCCGCATGACGCAACACAAACCAATGAAAACCTAACATATAGACCAATATAAGGCTGATGAGCAGTAAAGCTACCGGCAGCAGGCGGCTGTCGCTATCTGTTGGTAGAAATTGCATTATTGCGCCCCCTTATCAGCGGCTTTGGCCTTGGCTGCTTTGGCCTTGGCTGCTTTGGCCTTGGCTGCTTTGGTCTCGACTGCTTTGGTCTCGACTGCTTTGTCCTTGGCTGCTTTGGTCTTGGCTGCTTTGGTCTTGGCTGCTTTGGTCTTGGCTGCTTTGGCCCTGGCTGCTTTGATCTTGGCTGCAACAGCTTTATCGCTATTGGCTACCGACTCTGTGACGAGGACTTCACGGTCTGCCATTTTCACCAACTTAGCGGAAAGATTAAAACGCTCGCGTTTGGCTCGGCTGTCATACTGGGTGGTCCCTAAAAATGCTGCGGCGATAAAATAAGGTGAGGCGTTTATATCCCGGATTAAGCGTTGTGCTTCAACTGAAAGTCCCTGAACCCGAATTTCACCGTCTTTAATAATTAACCGTTGCACCCAGGTATCTTTGTTCAAAATCCGGGTAAGCTCGGCGATAACTTCGATATCTTCCGGGTACTCGGTCTCTCTTTTGGCAAGAAAGCCGGCAGCTTCTCTAGCATCGACAATCTGTTTGCGCATATTCGAAACCATGCGTGCTTCTTTGGAAACCGAGGCAATTGCCGTTTCCAGCTCTTCCACATACTGCTCGCGCACATGGATAGATTGCAACATAGCAACTGCCAATAACACTAATACCACAGCCAGCAAGATGTGATTAAAGCGCGCTTTTTTATCCACCCTAACCGCGCGCATTTCTTCGGGCAGCAGGTTGAGCTGTTGTTCTTGTGTTCTTGTATCGCCAGCAATAGCGACGCGATTAATCTCAACACCCATTTTCTGCAGCAGTTGAATTTGCTCAACCACTAGCGGCCGGGGCACCAGATAAAGCTGCAAATGCAACTGGTTATGAGTTTTGTCCCGGCGATTGATGCGGTAATCGAAATACACATCGCTGTTGCGGAACGGGGTCTGTCGGTCGAGATCAAACTCGAGTGCCTGACGAATCCGACCTTCTGCAGCCAAGGGTAAGTTGACTTCAGTTTGCAGCACTGCGGAATTTGCTAGAAATAAAACTTTTTCGGGGTTTTCAAGCTCAGCATCCAACAATAATTGCTGGACTTGCTGTTGCACCAATTCCGGGTCACTGCTGGCTGCCAACTCCAACTGGTGGTCATTATCGGTAAGAAACTGATAAGTTGTCTCTTCCGCTGGCCCAGTTAGCGGCATTATTTGCAGCGGCCGCGCCTCAGCTAGCAGGCGTGCACGCCAACTGGCAGGTAATAACGCGCGTAGTTCCGCCATCCACCAGTGCCAAAAGCGGCCCGCGCCGCTATCGCGTAGCTGGCTACCCAAGCTGTGCACCTTCTGGTTAACTGAATCTAGTAATGACAACTCAAGACTCCCATACTCCTTCTTTCCAACGCATTATCTGGAATGCTTGCTGGTTTTTCCCCGGCGACAGACTGATTGTTACCTCCAGTCGCTCCCAAACACCACTTGGCATTGTGGCTTTTATACTGACACTCTGAGTTGGCCCAATGCCCCGCATAGCCACCGCGCTTCCATCCGGCATCAATAGGGTGTTATCGCCGCTATTATCCCGTGACTCACGCTGATTGATAAAATCCCGGGCAATATCTTCGGTCATTCCCGGCATCACCATCAGGGCTTCAAACGGTGCAAATGCCGGATCAATAGTTCTTCGACGAGAGTATACCGTTAAAGCCGGTTCAAGTTTACGATAGAGGTCGTAATTCATCCCTAAAACTTGTTGTAATTCGTCCAGAATCACAAAGTTTCCATTGCGTGGGCCGTAAGGCAGGTCTGCACTGCCATATTCAGCATCTTCCGCTCCATTTAAGCGCACTGCATCATCCGGGTCACGCCAGTCAAGAATAGCCGCTACCAACGGCAACACCTGCATTTCATCAATACCCACTCCGATGAGTAGACTGCCAAGGGTTAACTCATCGACTACATTAAGATCTAGCTTGCCGCGTTCATCAATGATGGAAATTTCCAGATTGGCATCTTCAAAAGGCAATGTATAAACTCGACCATCCGGCACCCAGCGATTAGCAATATCGGGGTTGCGCAAATTCAATACTGCCATGGCGATTCCTGCTTCGGCCGCATAACGCGCACGGGTACCGTCAAGCAATTGCCGAGCTTGCAGGTTTTCGGTGCGCGCCGATACTGAAAACGAGCCTACTGTGATAGTAACCAGCACCAGCACCCAGAGCACAATAATTAAGGCAACGCCAGACTGTCGCTTGGAAGCACCGGCTAAAGTTTTTGTGGATGAACGCATAGGATAAGTGACAGCAACCGGCATCAGTTGTTCCCCCGGCTGTCATTGCGTTTTTGTATCAAGTCCTGAATAGCTCGCTGATAACGGTCACGGCCACCCCTGTTACCACCTGATATCCGACTGTTATAACTTGATGCTACCAAGTCCGGCCAGACCAGGTTTATTCCAGTGTCGGTAAATTCTAGGCTCAGACGAACTGCCAGCGGTAAAGCCCCTGCTTCTTCCCATTCTGCCTGCCAACTAGCACTTTTTTCTTCTTCGTCCGACTTAAGAAATTCAAATTGCAAATTATCAACATTTTCCAACAGCACAATCGGGTCTTGTGCTTCCAGCTCACTTTTTCCGTCCACTAAAATGGCGTGCCTGAAATGCAATTCCCGGCCTTTTTCGCCATTGCCAACTTCCAGTCGCTGTAACTGTGGACCTCCAAAACCTAAATACCCCGGCATTGGCCCTATCCAGGTAATACTACCGACATCACCTAGAAACATCTGCGCCTCTTCACCCTCACCATCCCAGTGCATTGGCAGCATTTGGTGAATTTGGCGGCTGACAAATTGGTGGGTCATGCGCATCGATTGGGTTGCTGAAATCAGCATCTCGCCACGCAAAGTAGCCCGGGTGGTTGCCTGCATGCCGCCATAGACCAATGCCAATATGGCCGCCATCAGCGTGACCGCCAACAGCATTTCTATCAGGGTGAAGCCGTCAGTTCGCTGCAGCTTTATTTCGCCTGCATTCATTGTTTGTTACTGTTAACCGCTTTTAGCGTAACAAAACTGGCAGTTGCAGGGTTATTACTCTCACCCCAGCTAACCTCGACCGCCACCCGGTAGAGTTGCACGGGCAGCGCCTCGGATACTAGGCTATCTTCACCTATCAGCATTTCATATTCTGAAATATCCAGGTGATAGCTATATTTATCATTAAAACGGCCGCTGGCACCGCCGCTTTCAATCGGCGCACCGAGACCCACTTCGGCCATTATCGAATCAGCCCAAAGGGTCGCTTGGGTATATTCCTGAGAGCGGGCGGTATTACGAATGGAACCAGTAAGGACTTGCATAACAGTGGCAAACGAAAGCGCAAATAAGACGAAAGCTGCCAGCACTTCCAGTAAAGTAAAGCCGCGCTGGTTTTGCAGGTTTACAACAGGCGACTTAAGCATTGGCATCAGGACTTGACCAGCTTGGCTTCACCGGTAAGCCACTGGATATGGATAATGAATTCACGCTCGCCGACGGTCAAAAACAATTTGCCACCCGTCGAGCCACCGTCAGGGAAAAAACGAATACCCGCAAGGGTTTCTGATTGCTGCTCCCGTAGTGCTGTGGTCATTCCCAACTCGATACCCTTAGGTAGCTTAATGGGTTTTTTCCCCGGCACACTGATGGTGCGGTTTTCCAGATCCACCATCAATACCTGCTCGCTATGGGTAACGATTGCCTGGGTGCGGGTATAGCGCAAAGCACTGAGCACATCGCGAGAAGCGTTGCGCACTTCAGCCCTGGAAACACTTTTGCTCAGGGAAAGCCCCACCATGCTAACCATCAAACCGATTAACACCATGACCACCAGGATTTCAATTAAAGTGAAACCGCGTGCTAATTTTGGCCTGTGAGTCAGCGCATACATACTATTTCAGGGCTTATTCCCAGCTGTTTATATCGGCGTTTTTACCTTCACCGCCCGGCTGCCCATCGGCACCGTAGGAATAGATGTCGTATTCACCGTGCTGGCCTGGGTATTCATAGTTGTAAGGCCGACCCCAAGGGTCTTTCAGCAATGATGACTTAACCATGCCTTCTTTCTGCCCAGGCAGCGGCTTGGTGAGATCATTGAGTGATTCGGGGTAGCGGTTGTTCCAGAGAAAGTTGTATTCCTCTACCGACTGCTTCAGGCGTTCAACTTGACCCATAGCGGCTTTTTGTTGCCCCGCGCCGAATTTCGAAGTGATATTAGGCACCAAAAAACCTGCCAGCAGGCCAATTAAGACCAGTACAACCAGAATTTCGATCAAACTAAAACCCTGTTGCATCGACTTGGGTTTAATTTTATATAAGTTTTTATTAAGTTTCATATTTACTTCCATTTCACTTTCATTAAGAGGCTGCGGGTATTGTTCTGAGTATAATTTATCAGGCAACCAAGTCATTAATTCCTAAAATTGCTACCAGCACTGACATTACAATTAGACCAATCATACCGGCCAATAACAAAGTCAATAAAGGCACAAACAATGCCATTAAGCGATCAATTGTTGTGCGTACTTCACGGTCATAAGCATCTGCAACCTTGGTCAGCATGGCATCAAGCTGACCGGTTTCCTCACCAACACTGACCATTTGTAGGGCAAATTTTGGAAAATGACCGGAAGCTGCCAAATTTCGCGCTAGCGAGCCACCAGACTGCACCTGTGCCCTAGCCTCAGCAATATCATCCTGCATTACCGTATTGCCGAGAACATTGCGGGCAATACCCAAGGCTGAAAGTAATGGAACGCCATTGGTTAATAAAGTTCCCAGTGTTCGCGCCAACCGGGCGGTTTCAAGCTTGGAAACCAGATCGCCAACCCAGCGGCGTTTAAGCAGCCAGCCATCCCAGCTACGGCGTTTTTGTTCATCGGCAAGCATGCTGCGAAACGCATACACCGCAAAAAATGCTATTCCTGCCATTAACCACCAGTAACTTTGCAGTGCTCCGCCAATGGCCAGCACGATACGGGTTAGCATAGGTAAGTCGCCGCCCAACTCTTCAAAGATAGGGGTGAACTGGGGAATGACATATACCAACAGTAAAATTAACGAGCCGATGGCCAGTACCACCAACAAAATGGGGTATATCAATGCTGATACTACGCTGTCTTTGAGGTCTTTTGAACTTGCTAGGTATACCGCCAAGCGATCAAGGGTAACATCAAGCGTACCGCCGATTTCGCCAGCTCGCACCATATTAATATAGAGCTTATTAAAGCTGTGCTGCTGTGCTTCAAGGGCTTTAGAAAAGGGCTCACCACCGCGGACTTTATCACGCAATGCAGTGACCACTTTTTTAGTTTTTTCATTTTCAGCCAAATCTGCTAGTACCGTCAAAGAGCGATCCAGCGGCAGACCTGCGCCCAATAAAGTTGCCATTTGCTCGGTAAATTGACCCACTTCCGCCGCCGACATACCTTGGCGACCGAGACGCATACTGCTAAGGTTGAAGCCGCCCTTACTGGCTTCTTTGGTCGACAGCGGTAAATTGCCCTCGGCCTGCAGTTTAGCAATTACCGCATCTAGGCTGACGGCCTCCATACTGCCCTGAATCACCTCACCCGATGACGCTACCGCTTTATATTCATATACAGGCATGGTTATGTATCCTGTGAAACTCGAAGAATTTCTTCCAGGGTAGTAACACCCTGTAAACATTTGTTCAGGCCATCGGCATACATAAGCCGCATGCCATCAGCAACCGCCTGATTTTGGATATCACCCGCAGTTGCGCGGCCAATGACTAGACGGCGCACGGCATCGGTCATTTCCAGTAATTCAAGAATAGTGGTACGACCCTTATAACCTGTGGGCGTGGCTGTTGAGCCAACTGCATGATAAAAAGTGTGTGGGCCACTGCCGGCAAGCTCATCTAAACCCAGTTCGGCCGCCATTTCCGGCAACACCTCATAGGCCTCAGCAGTTTTCGGATTCAGCGTACGCACCAGTCGTTGCGCCAAAATTGAATTGACAGTTGATGTCAGTAAGTAATCTTCAACCCCCATATCCAGCATTCTGGTCACCGCACCAGCAGCATCATTTGTATGGATGGTGGAGAGCACCAAATGGCCTGTTAATGCCGACTGAATGGCGATTTTTGCGGTTTCAAGATCACGCATTTCACCAATCATTATGACATCTGGATCCTGGCGCACGATGGCGCGTAAAGCCGATGCAAAATCGAGGCCGATGGAGGCTTTTGCCTGAATTTGGTTGATACCTTCGAGTTGATACTCTACTGGATCTTCAACCGTGATGATTTTTCTCTCACTGGTATTCAGCTGCGACAGGGCCGTATAAAGCGTAGTGGTTTTGCCCGAGCCAGTAGGGCCGGTTACCAGAATAATACCGTGTGGCATTTCTAGTTGACGAACAAACTGCTGCTGTAATTGCTGGTCAAAACCCAGCTCGGAAAAATTCAGGACTATGGATTCACGATCGAGAATCCGCATGACAACGCTCTCGCCGTGGGCGGTTGGAATGGTGGATACACGCAGATCCAGTTCCTTGCCCTGAACCCGGTGCATAATACGCCCATCTTGTGGCAGACGGCGTTCGGCAATATTCAGCTTCGCCATAATTTTAATTCGAGAAATTACTGCTGCGGCAGAACTCGGTGGCGGAGATTCAACTTCCTGTAACACCCCATCGATACGATAACGGACTTTGAGGTGATTTTCGAAAGGCTCAATATGAATATCTGAAGCTCTGGATTCAACTGCCCGCTGCATAATCAGGTTAACCAATCGAATCACCGGCGCTTCGGATGCCAGTTCGCGCAAGTGCTCTACGCTTTCACCATCTTCGCCATCAATATCGCCTAATCCTTCGGCAATTTCACCCATCATGCTACGGCCACCGCCATAGAATTTTTCTAGGCTGGCTTCAATATCGGACGGTATACCGATGAGATAACGCACTTTCTTGCCCGAGGCCATTTCCAGCGCCCGACTAATAAATTCGTCCCGTGGATTAGCTGCAACTACCAGCCAACCTTCATCATCACTGCTCAAAGGCAGGAGAAAGTTTTGTTTGAGGAAACGATAGGATACTGTACCCAGCTCCATGCCTTCATCCGGCAGTTGTTTGATATCGAACAAAGGCAGGTCGAGTAACTTTGACAATGTTTGGGATACATTGCGTTCGGACACCAATCCGAGGCGCACCAGCAGATTGACCAAATCACCACCCTGCTCTGCGTGCACCGTGCGCGCGCGCTCAAGATCATCCGGCTTCAAATAAGCCTCACTGAGCAACTGCTCAATCAGTTCATCTTTTTGTGTTTCTGTACCGGTATCTACCAGCGCTTCGACTGCTTGGCTCACTGAGCTCCCCTGTTGTTGATAAAATCTGCCGCCATTATAGCCTGAGCGGAAGCGAACAGTACTACGACCACCACTGTTGCGACTGGTTCAGCTCGGATAGATAAAAAAAAACCTATCCCGCGCCAATCCCCGACTGACTCCGAGCTAGCAATTTCATTTGTTTTTACGGCCGTACTGCTGAAAGCTACGGGCTAATACATGTTGTTCGAGGAATATTCGATTGCGAAGAATCCACCAAACAACCGGAACCACTGCTGGCAGGATTAAATACCCTAACTGGTAGCACAAAGCGATTACAGTGGGTGAAAGCTCACTCGCGGTTGCTGCCCCCGCCGCCGTACCGGGGAAAGTAAATTGCAGGAGTTTTTGTACTTCCCAGAAGACTCCCCAAACTTGTACCAGCACAAGCAGAAAATATCCTCCGAGGATATCGAATAAACGCTTTTTCCAACTACCGGGTGTTGCCATTATCAAGCCGAATATCAGCGGTATACCATAGCCATAAACCATCGGATTCACATCAAAAGAGAGTGCTGCTAGACGGCCCTGAACCTTCTCATTTAAGGGAATATTGGTGGCAATTTCGAGCATATAACTATTTTGCAGCAAATCATAAAACGACTCACCCAGGTTTTGTTCCAGCAGCCAGGTCAACAGCCCGGCAACTGGAATTACCAGTACGGTTGACACCTTAAACCAAAAAAAGAATCCCAGCGGCATCCACAGCGCCGAGAGCATAAACAGATCCCTCACCGGGCTTTTCGATGCGATATCTAACTGTTTTTCGGTATTATTGGTCATTGTCTATGAAATTTCCGCTTCAGTTGCTTTGTTATTGATTCCGTTGGCTCAATGACCATGAATAAGCATTCATGAACATCTTCCGCCAGGGTGATTCCTGTGTCCAGTCTGCCGGTGCCCAGGAAAAATTACTACTGTTTAAACTGCGCTCTGGATGCGGCATCATAATCGTGACCCTGCCATCGACTGTGGTCAAGCCATTTATTCCTTCAGCAGAGCCATTAGGGTTTGCGGGATAGTGCACCGCCGGGGTTCCATCAGTTTCTATATAGCGCATGGCGACCTGTGCGGCGGCGGCATCACTGGCACTCCAGTCTACCCTGCCCTCGCCGTGGGAACTGGCAACCGGCAAGCGGCTACCGGCCATGCCTGCAAAGAACAGAGAGGGCGAGGGCTGAATCTCGACCAGGGATAAACGAGCTTCAAACTGCTCAGATCGGTTGCGGATAAAATGCGGCCAATGTTGTGCTCCGGGAATAATATCGCGCAGGCTTGCCAGCATCTGGCAGCCATTACAGACACCTAAAACAAAATGCCGGGGGTCTGCCAGAAATGCTTCGAACTGCAGGCGCATTTGCTGATGGAATAAAATCGACTTGGCCCAGCCACGGCCGGCACCCAGTACATCGCCGTAGGAAAAACCGCCACAGGCAACAAAGCCGTCAAAATCAGCTAACTTAACCCGTCCGGTAAACAGGTCGCTCATATGCACATCTACTGCTTCAAAACCGGCCAGATGAAAAGCCGCAGCCATCTCAATTTGGCCATTAACGCCCTGTTCTCTGAGAATAGCAACCCGCGGTTTGCCGGTCTGCTCAGTTGTGCTTATGGCGGCTAAGGGCCAGTCAAAAGTGAGCTTTGGAGTTAAACAAAATTGTTGCTCTGTGGCAATCCGCTTGAATTCTTCATCTGCACATTCGGGATTATCGCGCAGGCGTTGAATTTGATAACTGGTTGCCGCCCAAGTTTGCTGCAAGGTTTTCAATTCCGCCTGATACAGGGTTTTACCTTCGGCTTGAATGGTTACTTCCTTTTCAGCCAAAACCGTAGCAATGCGATAACAAGCCTTGCTCAAACCTGCCGCTGAAATAGCAGCCTCTACCGAGGCTAAATCCGCGCTACGAACCTGCACTACCGCACCCGGTTCTTCACTGAACAACCATTTTAGACTGTCTTGCTCTGAACCCGGCAGGCTAATGTTGAGACCTACCTGCCCGGCAAACGCCATTTCCAGCAGTGTGGTTAGCAAGCCGCCATCTGAGCGATCGTGATAGGCCAGTAGTTTATCTTCACGGTTTAATTTTTGGATAAGTTCGAAAAAAGCTTTTAAGTCAGCAGCATTATCAAGGTCGGCAACTACGCCGCCCTGTTGTGAATAGACCTGTGCTAGAGCGGATGCACCCAAACGATTTTTAGCTCGCCCCAAATCCAGCAACAACAAACTGGTTTCAGCAATGGCTTCAACTGGGTATAACTGGGGGGTCAGGCTGCGGTTAATATCTGTAACTGGGGCAAAAGCTGTAACCACCAAAGACAATGGAGCCTGCATTTTTTGACGATTTCCTTGTTGGTCTTCCCAGCTTGTGCTCATCGACAATGAATCTTTACCCACGGGTATGGCAATCCCAAGCTGCGGACATAAGTCCATGCCCACGGCCTTTACAGTATCAAACAAAGCGGCATCTTGTCCTGGGTTACCGGTAGCGGCCATCCAGTTAGCTGATAGCTTGATATCGCTGAGCTTATCTATTGCTGCTGCGGCAATATTGGTTATCGCTTCAGCCACAGCCATGCGGCCTGATGCCGGCGCATCAACTATCGCCATCGGGCTGCGTTCACCCATTGCCATCGCCTCGCCAGTACTAGCACTAAAACCACTGGCGGTCACTGCACAATCGGCAACTGGAAGCTGCCAGGGCCCTACCATTTGATCACGCACCACCAAACCACCAACACTGCGATCGCCAATGGTAATAAGAAACTGTTTAGAAGCCACCGCCGGCAGGCTGAGAACCCGTTCGATAGCTTCGGCCAAGACGATAGATTTCAGCTCAAAGGCAGTTGAAGCTATCTCAATATGTTCTGCTTGGCGTTGCATCCGCGGTGGCTTACCGAGAAAAACATCCATGGGTAAATCTACCGGCGCTGAACCCAATAACCGGTCACTTAGATGCAAGTGGCCATCATTTGTGGCTTCGCCCACCACTGCCACCGGGCAGCGTTCACGCTCACAAATTTCCAAAAAATTATCCAGCCGCTCTGGCTGCACCGACATTACGAAGCGTTCCTGGGCTTCATTGCACCAAATTTGCATCGGCGACATTGAGCGGTCGCTTGAATTAATCTGGCGTAACTCGAGCACCCCGCCCCTGCCGCTGTCATGCAGCAATTCAGGCAATGCGTTGGAAAGCCCACCAGCGCCTACATCATGGATAGATATTAACGGATTGTTATCTCCCTGCGCCCAGCACTGGTCGATAACTTCCTGACAACGCCTTTCCATTTCCGGGTTTTCGCGCTGTACTGAGGCGAAATCAAGATCGCCGCCACTACTGCCCGAGCCCATTGAAGACGCCGCACCCCCACCCAGACCAATCAGCATGGCGGGGCCGCCGATAACAATGATCGGTGCAGCGGCCGGAATAATGTGTTTTTCGACATGTTGTCGGCGAATATTACCCATACCACCGGCGATCATAATCGGCTTGTGATATCCCCATAGTTGCTGGTTGTATTCAAACTCGAAGGTGCGAAAGTAGCCAGCTAATGCTGGTCGGCCGAATTCATTATTAAATGCTGCACCACCCAGAGGACCATCGAGCATAATTTCCAATGCAGATGCAATTCTATCGGGCTTACCAACGGTTTTTTCCCATGGTTGCATAGCCGCTGGAATGCGTAAGTGAGAAACTGAAAACCCGCTTAAGCCTGACTTCGGCTTAGAGCCCCTGCCGGTTGCCGCTTCGTCGCGAATCTCCCCACCGGAACCAGTTGCAGCGCCTGGAAAAGGAGAAATCGCGGTTGGATGGTTATGGGTTTCAACTTTAATTTGAATATCGATAGCTTCGTTGGTGAATTGATAACAATGATGTTTGCTGTCGGGAAAAAACCTCGCCGCTGTTGAACCCGCAATGACTGCGGAATTATCGTGATAGGCCGAAAGCACATTTTCTGGAGATTGTTTGAAGGTGTTTTTAATCATCCCAAAGAGAGTTTCTTGCCGGGCTTTACCGTCGATATGCCAACTGGCGTTAAAAATTTTATGTCGGCAATGTTCAGAGTTTGCTTGGGCGAACATCATCAGCTCAGCATCTGTAGGATTTCGTCCAAGCAAGTGATATTGCTCAATAAGGTAATCTATTTCTGCGGCTGACAAGGCCAGACCCAAGTCCTGGTTTGCCTGCTGCAGTGCAAGCCTCGCATTGGTGCTGATATCGACAGCAGCCAGTGCCGCCGGCTCACCTTGGGCGAATAAGGTTTCGGCCTGTTGAAAATCACTGAAAACAGATTGGGTCATCCGGTCGTGTAACGCTGCTGTTACCTTTTCAAGCTGCGATTGAGTTAAAGCAGTTGGCAGATAAAACGCCTGCGCTCGCTCTACCCGCAGCAACTCGGGAAAACCACAACGGTGTGCAATATCGGTGGCCTTGGACGACCACGGGGAAATTGTGCCACTACGCGGGGTTACCAGAAACAGGCGGTCTTGCTGATGTGCAGGCAACTCATCTTGCACATGCAATAACTCACACATTCTCGATAATTGTTGCTTACTGAGCTCAGCGGACAGGCTCAGGAGGTAAACCCACTGGCTTTGAACTGATACTTCCTTAGCCAGTAATCGCCCCAGCTTTGCTGCCAGTCGAGGCTGCCGAAATTCAGATAAAGCCGCCTCACCGGGCAAGCACAGAAACTTTTTCAACCTTCACCTCAAATAAATCAGAGCAATTAGGTGTAATTATAAACTAGGTGCCGTTTTGTAGGGCAGGCATTTATGCCCACGCTAGCTGGGAGCGTAGTGTAATGTAATGTTCGCTGGTCATAAGTCAACCACCCCATTAACAGTTTGTGTCGGAACAAAAAAACGGCCGCTATTGCGACCGTTATCTGCTGAATTATAAAACGGAATACTTATTCGACGCTTTGATACATGGCGTCTAGCCGTTGTTTGAGCTGTTTTGGTGGTACATAGCCGGGAATCATTTTCCCGTCACTGGTTACCATTGCAGGTGTTCCGCTGACTCCCAATTTAACGCCAAGATCATACTGTTCCTTGATGGGGTTATCACAGACCATAGGAACCGGATCATCGCCTTCTTTAGCTTCCGTCATGGCTTTTTTCTTATCCCCAGCACACCAGACCGAAACATACTTTTTATAGGAATCAGAGCCAATGCCGGCCCGCGGAAAGGCCATATAGTTAATGCTGATACCTTCAGCGTTATAGTCTGCAACTTGATCGTGAAGTTTACGGCAATAACCACAATCAATATCGGTAAATACAGTCAGTTCATAGTCAGCTTTTTCAGGTGAAAAAATAATTTGTGACTTGGTGTCATAAGATCCCATCAATTCTTTACGAATGCCTGATTTTGCGTTATCGGTCAGATCTTCGCGGGTTGCAAGATTAAATAAGCGGCCCTGGAGCAAATATTTTCCATCTTCACTGAAATACACAACCTCGGAGTCTATTTGCACTTCAATCAGACCTTTAACCGGTGTTTCGGCAACTGCAATATGCTCAGCTCCTGGGCTGAGCGCTTGTACCGCTGCCCGAACTGCATCATAGGAGTCGGCCGCTATGACTGGGGAGAGCATAAAGGCTGTTAAAATTAAAATAACGGGTGTAGAAATTCTGATCTTACGCATGTTCATTGTTTTTCCAATAGTCCAGTGGTGTTGGCAGGAGGTATGAGTGTCTCGATTGCCTAAAGTTCATTTTAATTTCACCCCTAAAGCCTAGCCTCTTGGGTGATGCTGCGCATGCAGGCTTTTGAGGCCTTCGCGTGCAATGTGAGTATATATCTGTGTGGTCGAAAGGTCACTATGCCCTAGCAATAATTGTACCACTCGCAGGTCAGCCCCGTGATTGAGCAAATGGGTTGCAAATGAATGCCGCAGCATATGCGGTGAAACCTTTACTTCAATGCCGACTTGACGAGCATATTTACTGATGGCATACCAAAATGCCTGGCGAGTCATGCCGGATTTTCGCGCAGTAACAAAAACCGCATCCTCCTGTACACCTTTCAACAGATCTTCACGACCATCCCTCAGGTACAGGCGCAACCACTCATCGGCAGTTTCACCCAATGGGACTAGGCGCTCTTTCCCGCCTTTCCCCAAAACCCTAACAACGCCTTGCTGAAGATTTATATTAATAACTTGCAATGAAACTAGCTCACTGACCCGCAAGCCAGTGGCATACATCAATTCCAGCATAGCTCGATCCCGTTGTCCTACCGGTCGGTTTATATCGGGTGCTTCAAGTACCGCCTCTACTTGCTCTTCAGACAATGCTTTTGGTAATCCGCGGCCCAGCTTTGGTGAGTCGATTAAGATTGTCGGGTCCTCTGTCACCAGCCGCTCGCGATATAAATACCGATAGAACTGCCGAAGTGATGAGAGTGCACGCCCCAGGGTTCTGGCGCTGGATCCTTGACGAGTTTTATTCGCAAGAAACAACTGAATATCGGCACGATTTGCCATTAAGGGTTTGATGTCTTGCTTATCAAGATAGACACAATACTGCTTTAAATCGTAACGGTAACTCTTTAAGCTGTTTTCCGAAAGGCCTCGCTCTGCCCAAAGCGCATCCAGAAATTGCTCAATCAGTGGCTCTGTTGGTTTAATAGATATAGCAACCTACCTGACTTATTTGTCTTTCAAACATAATAAAAGCCCGGAAAGCCGAGCTTTTATTATCTAACTTAAGCATATCTCAACGCTTGATTGCAGCTGCCAGCTTAGCTTCAAACTCATGCAGTTTTTTCATGGCTCTTTTCTCCAAGACCTTGAAATCTTGAATAGCATTAGCTTCGAGTTTGCGAATTTTACGAGTCAAAGAACCGATTTCGCTTTTCATCCGACTAATTACCTTGGCCTGGCTGGTTTTCTTCTTAGCTGATTTCTTCTTAGCTGATTTTTTCTTAGCTACTTTCTTCTTAGCTACCTTTTTCTTAGCGACCTTCTTCTTTGCTACTTTCTTCTTGGCGACTTTTTTCTTAGCCGTTTTCTTCTTTGCGACCTTCTTCTTAGCTGTCTTTTTCTTGGCGACTTTCTTCTTAGCTACTTTCTTCTTAGCTGTCTTTTTCTTGGCGACTTTCTTCTTAGCTACTTTCTTCTTAGCTGTCTTTTTCTTGGCTACCTTTTTCTTAGCTGCCTTTTTCTTAGCTACCTTTTTCTTAGCTACCTTTTTCTTAGCTACCTTTTTCTTTGCTACCTTTTTCTTAGCTACCTTTTTCTTTGCTATCTTTTTCTTGCCTACCTTTTTCTTTGCTACTTTTT
>JAKITK010000005.1 GCA_021648125.1 Lysobacterales bacterium | reverse complement strand
GAAATCAGGTGGGTAAAATTCAAATTTTTGATAACTGGGCTTATGTTGCAATTCATCGTGATGTAATTAGGCAGGCACTCAAAAAACTAGGCCAGGGCCAATTAAAAGGTCGCTCGTTTAGAGTCAGGTTGATTCGGGACTGATTAAATTTAATGCTGCTCCACTATCCAACATAGCTTGTGCGAGGTGTCCATCGATCTCAACATCAATAAGCAAGTGGCCGTTGGTTAAGGTAAATGGTTGCCAGCCTGCCTGAGCCGGTTGACTCATCAGGAATAACACAAGAGCAAGAGATACTGCCGAAAAATCTAATAAGTAATTAGATAGTTTTGCCATATTGAAAATCCTTTTTCAAATTTAAAACAAAATAATTTTAGCCTAAAAAGAAAATCTGCGCCTTCACATTTTTACATTAATTAAGCAATAAAAAAAACAGACTGGAACAATACTCGAATATACTACAACCGTCGAAGCACGGCTTAGTTAGCACGCTCTTCTAGGCCCGCCCTGAGTACATTCGTAATGACGGTCAAACGCCAATAACCATTTCCAAGCCGCCCCTTACCCGGCAGTTTACTCAACCAGGAGAATTTACTCATAAAACACCGTAACTGCTGTTTTATATTCTCCGGCAGCGGAAATATTTGCGCTGTTACCAGCGCCTGATATTCAGACTGACAATTATCAAAATATGTGCTCAGGGAGTAAATTAATAGTAATAAGTCACGCGCCTGAGCATTTTCCAATGACATGGTTTCCAGCGGATCATCTTCAAAATCTATAAAACCAATGGATATTTCATCAGCATTTTCAAGCACAGTAACATTCCGGGCAAAAGCCTGGCTTAAATACTGCCCACTATTGTGCAACTCACTAAGAGCAGTAAAAACCTGCTTAACTACATCCAATTTTATTTGATGATTATTACGGTGTTGTTTGAGGTAGTTTGTCAATTTTCTTCCCAGGTCGGAAATCAAAACCATCTCTTCGTTTTGCCATAATAGTTCGGGCACCTGTACTCCCGCCACAGCTAATGCCTGCAGTCGGCTGGCTTCAGTCGCAATAGCTTCCCGCCCCCCAGGCTGGTGTACAGCCTGCAACATAGGAAGTTTGAGAATATTACTAAACTTGGTTAGCACCCAGCGCCCGAAAGCCCCCTCTACCGTGGTCGATTTTTTAAGCCAGACAGTAGGAGTGGCTTCCGCTTTAATCGCAACAATTCTGGCAGGGTTTTGCAACGCATTGTTCCAAACGGCTTCTGATATATCACAGGGGATTTTATAATCTACAGGAATGCTCATATACTTATAAGTTAGAAACTAGCCAAGGCTACAGTTTGAGTATTCTATCCTAGTCCAAGCATTCATGAGTGGACAATCAGTCCCATAAGGCAGTCATTACAAACTCAGCTGAGATCAAGCAGTGGTTTCCGCTTAGCGACTTCAGCTTGCATCAGTGTGGTTAATACCATGGGTCGCTATTGCTTAGTTCTTCAGGTGAAAGTTTTCTGGGTGCAGCTAACAGCAAAATTTTACTTCTGATTTCGATTACTTATCGAAGCGGCTGGGGATTACCTTCCCTTGAAATCAGTGTATCCTTACAAACTAGACCCAATAAGAGGAGATGAGCAAATGCCATCACATCAAAACAGCCATAACACAGCCACCAAACAAGCCATTGAAATTGCCATTCAACTGGGGGTTATTTTTCTCATCGCCTATTGGTGCTTTTTAATTCTATCCCCATTTATCGGACTGATTGTCTGGGGTGCCATTATTGCGGTTGCGCTATATAAACCTTTTGAAAAGCTGGTAGAAAAAGTGGGTGGTCGCAGGAAACTCGCGGTTATATTGGTTGCGGTGCTGGGTGCCGCACTGATTTTATTACCAGTCATTAATTTATCTACCTCTATTATTGACAGCGCCCAAGGTCTACGCGTACAGATTACAGATAACACACTACGCATACCCCCACCCGCCGAAACCGTGAAAGGCTGGCCGATTATCGGTGAAAAAGCCTACGCATTCTGGCAGCAGGCATCTACTGACTTAACCGTTCTTCTGAAAAAATACCCGGAGCAAGTATCTGCCATCGGCAAGAAACTACTGGGTACAGCCGCCGGTGCCGGCTTGGGTGCTCTGCAATTAACTATATCTCTACTCATTGCTGTGGCATTTTTATCCGGCGCGGAAGCTGCCAGCCGAAGCATGGCTCGCCTAGCCAGCCGCTTATCACCTGACGATGGTGAGGCGTTGTTAACCATGTCCGTAAATACCATTCGCAGCGTTGCTGTCGGGGTTATCGGTATTGCCTTTATTCAGGCCACCCTCGGTGGCCTTGGTATGCTTGTGGTCGGGATTCCAATGGCGGGTATTCTAGCCGTAGTTATCTTGATACTCGGGATTGCCCAACTACCTCCATGGTTTGTTTTACTACCCGCTATTATTTATGTATTTTCAATTGAAAGCACGGGGGTTGCCGTTGTCTTTATGATTTGGAGTCTAATAGTTAGCTTCAGTGATGTAGTACTAAAACCCGTGCTGCTAGGGCGCGGCGTTGATGCACCCATGATCGTGATTTTGCTCGGTGCCATCGGCGGTATGCTAACAGCAGGTATCATTGGCCTGTTTATTGGAGCGGTTGTTTTAGCCCTGGGCTACAAGCTTTTCCAAGCCTGGCTGGAAATGGCAGAAACACAGCCTGTTAACACAGCGACTAATACCGAAGCCATATCGGATTCCTAAAAATAAGCTTACGATAACCTGAGCGATTCAGGTGTTCCGATATTGAGTAACGATTAAACGCAGGGAGGAAAATATGTTGATACCTTTATTACTGGGCAGTATCACGGTTTTTATAAGCATGGCTATCCAGGTAGTTGTGGTTGTGCTGATGATCCGTTACCTGATGCGGATACTCAATGACAAAGGCCATAGGAGCAGTTTTAGCTTCGATGCCTATGTGATCTGTGTGGTCTTATTAATGCTTTTCACCGGCCACTTGGTGCAAATCGGTATATGGGCACAACTATTTATGTACCTCGGCGAGTTTAATGATTTTGAAACAGCGTATTATCACTCCACGGTAAATTTTGCTTCACTTGGTTATGGTGACATCGTAATGAGTGAAAAGTGGCGTTTATTGGGAGCGCTTGAAGCCAGCAACGGGGTGCTGATGTTTGGCCTTTCTGCGGGTACAATGATGCCGGTAATGACTAACCTCTATCGGCGTCATAAAATTACGGGCAGTCATGAACAAACCGAATAATAATGGCAAACTGAATATTCGGGTGCTCATCAAAAGCACCCTTATGATCGGACTGTTTGCGCTGCTACCTGCCTGTACACCTGTGGGTCCGGACTTCGTAAAACCGGATATTGAAATACCGGCAGATTGGTCGCATGCGGGAGATGAGTGGTTGAATGCTTCAGCCATCAACCAGCCGCAATGGTGGCGTGTGTTTAATGACCCCGTACTCAACCAACTGGTAGATATGGCTTGGCAGCAGAACAACCCGCTGGAAATTGCGGGTTTACGCGTACTTGAGGCACGCGCCCAATTGGGAATTGCCCAAGGCAGTCAATACCCGCAATCACAACTCGCTGCTGGCAATGGCAGCTATATTTCACCGGCTACAAATTCCGGTGGGGGGTCAAACTTCTGGACTTATGGTATCGCTGCCAGCGCCTCCTGGGAAATTGATTTCTGGGGTCGTTTCAGACGCGGAATTGAAGCGGCTGATGCTGCCTATATGTCTTCCATTGCAGCTCGCGACCAAACACTAATACTGCTGACCGCACAAGTTGTGAATACTTATGCGGTTATTCGTGTAAATCAAGAACTTTTGCGAATTGCCAAAGAAAACATAAAAATCCAGCAGCGCAGCTACGATATTACCAGTGTGTTGTTTAAAAACGGCTCAGATTCAGAACTGGATATGCAACAGGCTAAAACCCTGTTACTCAGCACTGAGGCCACCATACCCGGTTATGAAGTCGCGGTAAAACAAGCACTTAATGCACTCAATACTTTGCTCGGTCAACTGCCAGGCACACTTGATAACAAGCTGGATAGCGACACCGGTATACCTACCCTGCCCGCTAACATCGAAGTAGGTATACCTGCCGACCTGTTACGCCGGCGTCCCGATGTGCGCCAGGCGGAACTCAATGCATTGGCACAAAATGCCAGAATAGGCCTGGCAAAAGCCGACTTATACCCAAGTTTCAGCATCACCGGTAGCCTGGGCTTGGTGGCCGGAGGTCCCAGTGGTACGGATTTCGGCGATCTATTCAGTAGTGATGCATTGACATTCTCTGTAGGGCCCACATTTTTCTGGCCATTTCTTGACTATGGGCGTATCCGTAACAATGTGCGGGTTCAGGATGCACGCCTGCAACAGGCACTGATAAATTATCGTGAAGTGGTGTTGCAAGCCGCACGCGAGGCTGAAGACACCATGGTTGCTTTCAATGGCTCGCAAACCCAAACAGATATACTGACTAAAACAGTGGTTTCCGCCAAACGCTCCAATCAACTGTCAGTGCTGCGTTATCGAGAAGGCTTCTCTGATTACCAACGGGTTCTGGACTCTCAGCAGGCGCTGTTTACCCAGCAACAACGACTGGTAAGCCAACGCGGAATATCAGTCAGCAGCCTGGTGAATTTATATAAGGCACTCGGTGGCGGTTGGGAAGATCAATCTAGTCTGCCGCTGATCAGCAGCCAAAGTTTAGAACTTATGCAGCAACGGACAAACTGGGGTGATGTACTGGAAGAAAACACCCCTGAGACAAATATCAAAAATGTTAATACTGAAGAGTCTGAAAATCAGCATTAACCCAAGGCCAATACGGATAATATTATGTCAGATAAAAAACCAGCAACAACTGAGTCGGAAGCACAGGAAAAACCACTAAAAGAAGAAATTTCCGAACCAACCCCGATAGAAAAAACAACAGCGGCTAAAAAGGCAGCCACCAAGGCCGCCAAAACCCGACTGGATCCGGTGAAGAAGTGGACTTACATAATCCTTGCGAGCATTGTTCTCCTGTTAATCTGGTATCTGATTTCAGATCGACTGGCTCCGAGCACTTCCCAGGCACGCATCCATGCGCTGGTGGTACCGATTGCCGCGGAAGTTTCCGGAACGGTTATATCAGTGGCGGTCAAAAACAATCAGCGGATAGCCGCCGGGCAAGCGCTTTTCCAGATCGACCCCGAGCGTTACCAACTTGCAGTAGAAACAGCCGAAGCCGACCTGCAAACAGCACGCCAGTCTATGGGAGCATCCGCCGCCACGGTTAAGGCCGCAGAAGCATCACTAATTAGCGCACAGGCGCTTTTGGTCCGCGCAGAAAAAGATGCGATTCGTCTAAAACGCATCCACAAAGAGGACCCCGGGGCGATTTCCCAACGCCGGATCGAGTCTGCTGAAGCCACCTTTGCCTCAGCCCGTGCTCAAGTTAAAGCTGCCGAAGCAAATGTGGAAAAAGCGCAGCAGGACCTAGGCCTGACCGGCGAACAAAACTCCCGAATACTGCAAGCGCAGTCCACTCTGGCCCAGGCACAGTTAAATCTTGCGCGAACATCTGTGCTGGCTCCTGAAGATGGTTTGGTCACCGATGTACGCGTTAATAAAGGCAACTATGCCAATGCCAGCTCACCGCAAATGACTTTTATAGCGGTGGACAATATCTGGATTCAGGCTGATTTTACAGAAAACAACCTAGGCAATATACGCCCCGGAAAGAAAGTCAAAATTGTCTTCGATGTTCTCCCCGGGCAAATTTTCACCGGCAGTGTTCGTGAGATGGGCTTTGGCGTGGCAGTTGATTCTGCACCACTTGGCAGTTTGCCGACAATAGAAAATAACCAGAGCTGGCTACGCGCAGCTCAGCGTTACCCTGTGCTGATAGACTTTAAACTTAAGTCACAGGATTCCGTTCGACTTCGAGTTGGCTCACAGGCAACGGTGGTGGTCTATACCAGCTCCAATCCGGTGGTAAATATGCTCGCCAGCCTGCAATTGTGGGTGAAAAGCATCCTCACCTACGCCTACTAGTGCCGTATGGCTAAAGCCGCAACATCACCCATAACAGCTGCTGATATTGGCAGTCGCAGAATTTTGCGGCTGGCATTGGGCACCACCCTCTCGATGGGGTTTTCACAGCTGATTAACTGGCCCTTGTCTTTTATGGCAGCCATCATCACTATGTTTATCCTAGCGCTACCCTTGCCTGCCCCAAGCCTCAAAAGTGGTTTCAAATTTTCAATAGCACTGGTATTACCCGCCTATGCCGGAATGTTGCTGGTGCCGTTTTTGATACACGCTCGTTGGGCTGGCATATTGATGTTGCTGCTGGCCTTCTTTGGCAGTTTTTACTACACCGCCCGCGGCGGTTCTCCGGTAATCGGTATGTTTATGACCGTGGGATTGACACTGGTAGTTGCCGTTGGCTCGGTAAGCGCCGAACTATTATTAGTGCTGATAAACGGTCTTGCAGTTGGCGCTCTGGTCGGCGTTATTTTCGTAGTAATTGCCCATGCCCTGCTACCGGATTTACCCACACCGGCCTCTGCAGCAGCCACTAAACCCCCACCACCAGCCAAGCCCTACCCCGCATTCGCCCGCCGGAATGCGCTGCGATCTCTACTGGTAGTGATGCCTTTGGTGATCTTTTTTCTTTTCAGCAGCTCCAGTATTTTCTATATTGCGCTTATGATCAAAGTGGCAAGCATGGGTCAGCAGGCGAATGTTCAAGTCAGCCGGGCTATGGGTCGGGACCAGTTGGAATCTACCCTCTGGGGTGGGCTGGGTGCTATTATTGCCTATCAGATTATTATCATCTGGCCAGTACTACCGATGTTTTGCCTGCTGATTGCAGTTGCCTGTCTGTTGTATGGTAGTAAAATTTTTCAGGGCATCGGCATGCACCCACGCGCTGGCATGTGGTCTTACGCGCTGCTGACAATGATAATTATCCTTACCCCGGCAGTCACCGGTTCCGGAGATGCAAGCGGTGCCTTTTATACACGCTTGATGCTATTTATCGTCATCGCTTTTTATGGCACAATTTCAGTCGCCGTCTTTGATGCATTTTGGCCGCAACCATCCGCGCCGAATCACACCGATGCAAACCCTAATATTCAACCAGAAAAGACCTAAACAATGATCACTAAACCCTTTTACTTACTGCTGACTTTTTTGCTTTGTGGTTTCTTATTTTCTAGCCTCCTACATTCAGCAGAAAATAATACTGATATATCCCTGGCTCTGGAAAGAGATATAGCCGAGGACTCCGCTTTCAAAGATAACCTCGGGCGGGATACCCCGCGAAGTAGCTTCACCGGCTTCCTCATGCTTAGCGAAAAGTTTGATTATAAAACTGCGGCTAATTTTCTAGACCTGCGCAACCTGCCCCACGATGTGAGCAAACTGGGTGGGGAAGAGTTGGCCCGGCAACTTGATTTTGTGATTAAGCGGGGGATGAAAATTGATGTCCAGCAACTAAGTCGCAAAACCGCCGGCCAGGTTGTCGACGGTTTGCCCGACTACCGGGACGAACTAGGTCGTATTGTTACCGATGAAGGTGAGCAGGTTTTATTGATGCAACGCGTACCGGGTATTGATGATAACTTAATTTGGAAAGTCGCCAATGTCAGCATAGCTCATATACCTACACTCTATGATTTCTTCAGCTATCCGGGCTGGGTTGAGGACATTCGTGAGTATATACCCGAAGATGTCGGTTTTCTGGGCGTGGAGCTGTTCAAGTGGGTGATCGTTATCGGCGTTACCTTGGTAGCAATACCGGTGTTTTGGTTGATTGGCTTGCTGTTAAGTACACTGCTCACCCGTGAACAATCCCCCATTCGAACTGCAGTACGGAAGTTATTCACCTGGCCACTTATTCTGCTCGCGGTAACAGTTGTCTCTGGTCAGCTTCTAAAAGAATTAGGTCTGGGGGCCACCGCTCAGGCGATTATCGAATCAAAATCCGTTATGACAATAGTCGTTGTATGGATACTGTTCTCCTTAATCGACCTTGCGCGCGCGAAAAGACGCGCAAATTTCATCGCCATGGGGCGAACCGATGCCGCAATTTTAGGTCGCCCGATGGCCAATGCATTAAAGCTACTGGTAGTTCTCGCAGCCCTTTTATTATGGTTGCATAATACCGGAATTGATATCACAACTTTACTCGCTGGACTCGGTATCGGGGGTATCGCATTGGCACTGGCATTGCAAAAACCGATTGAAGATCTACTGGGTGCGGTGTCAATATATTCACAGCAACCCGTTATTACCGGCGACCTGTGCAAGTATGGCGATATTCTTGGTAGAATTGAGGAAATCGGTCTACGCACGACCCGCATCCGCACCCTTAACAACACCTTGGTCTCTATCCCTAATTGCATCATCGCCCACGGTGCAATCGAAAATTATTCTGCTCGGGAGAAAATGCTCTATCACCCAGAACTACCTTTACGCTACGATACCAGCGGTGAGCAGATGCGCCAGGTTATTCAGAACATCGACAAAATGGCGCGGGCGCATGAACAAGTTATTGAGAAATCCGTGCGTATTCGTTTTACCGCATTTGCCCTAAATTCCATGACCATTAAGGCTCGAATTTATGTCGACACCTCCGATTTTAGCACTTATCTAAGCGTAGTAGATGACCTGAATATGGGGATTATGGAAATCGTTCAGCATGCAGGTGCCCACTTTGCTCAAGGTGCGCAGACTATAATGCTGGAAAATTCGGCTCAACAAAATGTCTGAATAAAAATTTGGTTTTTCACGCGTGGGCATAAATGCCCACGCTACTGTTCATGGGCGCTGGTAGGGTGAGCAAGTTAATGGAACAGTAGTGACTGCAACTGTTACACTTCGTGTTAAATAATTACACACAATAAATTCAGGAGATACAAATGCGCGGACTGATGATGGACACCCAGCTCACGATTACCGGCATCATGCGCCATGCTGAACTGAATTACCCGGATACCGAAGTCGTTTCAGTCACCGCCGATAATCCGCTCCACCGCTACACTTATAAAGACTGGTTCAGGCGCAGCCGGCAACTCGCCAATGCACTGCAAAAGCTGGGGGCTGTTGCAGATGATTGCATTGCCACCCTGGCGTGGAACGATTATCGGCATCTAGAGCTATATTACGCGACATCCTGCAGCGGCATGATCTGCCACACCATTAACCCGCGCTTGTTTCCAGAACAAGTGGCCTACATTGTTAATCATGCAGAAGATAAGTTTGTTTTTGTAGATCTCCTGGTCTATAAACTGATGGAAGCCTTGCAAGCAAAATTACCCAGTGTTAAAGGCTATATTATATTAACCGATGCCGAACATATGCCGGAAACAAGCTTACCAAATGTGTATTGTTATGAAGACTTAATTGCAGCAGAGTCCGACCAATTTGCGTGGCCAGATTTGGATGAAAACACAGCCTGTGTACTTTGTTACACTTCCGGTACAACCGGCAACCCCAAAGGCGTGCTCTACAGTCATCGTTCTGCGGTTTTGCATGCGTATGCAGGCTCCCTACCCAGTGTCTTAAACCTGAAAACTACCGATGTATTATTACCCATCGTACCGATGTTTCATGTCAATGCCTGGGGACTTCCTTATGCCGCACCGATCAATGGTTGCAAGCTAGTGATGCCTGGACCTAAGATGGCCGATGGCGAAACCTTGTGCTTTTTGTTGAATAGCGAAGGGGTTACTTTTTCAGCCGGTGTACCCACGGTTTGGTTGGCATTGCTCGATTACTTAGACAGCGAAAATAAAACCCTAGACAGCATGCGACGAATTACGGTCGGCGGAGCCGCCTGTCCACTATCAATTATCGAGCGCTTCAGGGATGACTATGATGTTGAAGTGAAACAGGGCTGGGGAATGACCGAAATGAGCCCTCTGGGTACCGTATTCAGCCTTAAAGCGGGAATGGAAGACCTTAGCAAAGATGAAAAAGCTCAGCTGCAATTAAAACAAGGCCGTGGAGTATTTGGTTGTGAAATGAAAATTGTCGATGAAGATAATAACCAACTACCCTGGGACGGGGTCGCATTTGGTGCGCTTAAAGTTCGTGGCCCGTGGGTTTGTTCAGCCTATTTCAAAGTGGACAACACAGCATCTCACGATGCTGATGGCTGGTTTGACACCGGAGATGTCGCCAATATCGATGCGCAAGGTTATATGCAAATTACCGACCGAAGCAAGGATGTAATTAAATCCGGTGGTGAATGGATATCATCCATTGAGTTGGAAAACATTGCCGTTAACCACCCCGAGATTGCTGAAGCTGCGGTTATTGGTCGTTACCATCCTAAATGGACTGAACGCCCCTTATTACTGGTTATCTCACACCCTGACTGCGAATTAAATAAAGATGAAATACTAAAGTGGTTTGACGGCAAAGTCGCTGCCTGGATGATCCCAAATGATGTCGTTTTTGTAGAGGAGTTACCCCATACCGCAACCGGAAAGCTGAATAAACTCAGCCTCAGGGAGCAATTTAAGGATTATCAATTCCCGGATGCATAATGACACTGGTCACTTGCTTGGATAGTAGTCAGCCTAGCTACGCACTAACAACTCAGCATAAATAGCACGATTTCCGATGAGATTCCGGCTCGGCAGCCGGGAAGACAATAGTCGTTTTAACCAGCACCAAAGCTACTGCGCCCGGAAACCAACTGTAAGGGGCTGCGTAATTCCGGAGGTTTAGGCAGGTACTCTACCCGGCTGCCTAGCTGACGGCATACAGAAAAGCTTAAATCCGTCTGGTTTAAGGTATAAAAATGAAAGGCATCCACACCTTCACCAATCAGTTGCTCACACATCAGCGCACTTTGCTCAACTGCCAAGTGGTATTGTCCATGTGGATCATCTTTTAGGCTACTGAAACGCTCCACCAATTTGGCTGGCAGACTAGCGCCACAACGCGAGCCAAAAGCCTGTACCCGATCTATATTATGAATAGGCAGTATTCCAGCGACAATCGGTTTGGTAATTCCGGCTTTATCAGCACGATCACGAAAGCGTAAAAAAACTTCCGGATCAAAGAAAAACTGAGTAATGGCGCGATTAGCCCCAGCGTCCAGCTTACGCTTTAGATATTCAATATCAGCTGTTTCCGATAATGCCATTGGGTGTGTCTCAGGATAAGCAGCTACGGAAATGTCAAAATCGTCTATTTTCAGCAGGCCCTCAACCAAGTCCACTGCGCCATCATATTCATTGCTTGGTGTTTCACCATCACGCGCATCCCCTCGCAGGGCAACAATTCGCTTGATACCGTTATCGCGGAAAAAGCGCGCCACATCATTCACTGCTTCTCGGGTTTCTCCAGCACAGGTTAAATGCCCGGCTGTTGGGATTTTTGATTCTTTAGCCACTGCAGCAATGGTGTCGAGGCTTAACTGACGGTCGGCTTCAGTTGAGCGATAAGTTACGGTGAAAAATGTCGGGTTCAATAGTTCCAGCTGCCCGACCGTCCGCCATAGGCGCCGTTCCATGGTTTTCGACTTAGGCGGGAAGTATTCAAATGAAACCTTCAGCCGATCACCGAGCCGTTTACCTTTGTACTTTGAAACCAGTTTGTCCATGATTTATCCAGAGGATGATATATTACATATCTCTATATCTTTATAAGGAGATATATTATAAACTTTAGTCTCAAAATACAACCATAATCAGCAAAAAAATAATAATGAGATCGAAAAACATGGAAACAACCGAGCAATTATTGGCAGAAATCAAGCAGCGAATTTTGCTGCTTGATGGCGCAATGGGAACCATGATTCAGCGCTTAGGCCTGACCGAGGAAGGTTTTCGCGGTGATCGTTTTGCTGATCATTCACATGACTTAAAGGGTAACAATGACCTGCTTTGCCTAACCCAGCCAGAGGCCATAACAAAGATCCATGCACAATATCTGGCAGCCGGTGCTGATATCATCGAAACCAATACTTTTAATGCTACCGGCATTGCCCAGGCTGACTATGGGCTGGAAAGCCTAGCCGAAGAGTTGAATCACGCCGCCGCAAAGCTCGCGAGAACCGCTGTAGATGCAGCCATTGCAAAGGATGGCAAAACTCGTTGGGTAGCCGGAATTCTCGGGCCAACCAATCGTACCGCCAGTCTCTCACCTGATGTTAACGACCCAGGCATGCGCAGTGTAAGCTTTGATGAGCTGGTGACAGCCTATACAGAATCTGCCCGCGGCCTGATTGCCGGTGGCGCTGATATTTTAATGATTGAAACGGTGTTTGATAGCTTAAATGCAAAAGCAGCTATTTTTGCCTTAGAAAAACTCTTCGAAGAAAAATCACAGCGCTGGCCGGTGATGATTTCGGTAACAATTTCAGATGCATCCGGGCGAACTCTCTCCGGGCAAACGGTAGAAGGTTTTTGGAATGGCCTGCAACACGCTCAGCCGATTTCGATTGGTCTTAATTGTGCACTTGGACCCAAAGAATTGCGCCCCTGGTTGGCAGAACTGTCTCGAATTGCCACCTGCCCAGTTAGCGCCCACCCAAATGCCGGCTTACCTAATCCCTTTGGTGAGTATGAGGAAACCCCAGAAAACATGGCTATTGATATGGCTGAGTGGGCCGACAGTGGTTTGCTAAACATAGCCGGCGGTTGCTGTGGTACTACCCCTGAACATATTCGCGCAATTGCGGATGCGGTTAGCGATAAAACACCACGGCAAATACCTGAAATAACCCCCGCGTGCCGACTCAGCGGTATGGAGGCCTTTAATATCACCGCTGAATCGTTGTTCGTTAATGTCGGCGAGAGAACCAATGTAACCGGTTCAGCCCGATTTAAACAACTAATTACAGAAGGTCTGTTCGATGAAGCACTAGAAGTCGCCCGCGATCAGGTCGACAATGGCGCACAAATCATCGACATTAATATGGATGAGGGCTTGCTGGATTCCAAACAAGCAATGGTTACCTTCCTCAACCTTATCGCTGCCGAACCCGATATCGCCAGAGTCCCTATTATGATCGATGCCAGTTCATGGGATGTCATTGAAGCGGGCCTAAAATGCATCCAGGGTAAAGGCATCGCCAACTCTGTGAGCCTTAAAGATGGCGAAGAATTATTCCTGAAACGCGCTTCACTGGCAAAACAATATGGAGCCGCCATTGTAGTGATGGCTTTCGATGAAGATGGCCAGGCAGACAACCTAGAACGCCGTATAAGCATTTGTAAACGCGCTTGGGATTTATTGATTAATAAGATTAACTTTAACCCCTATGATATTGTTTTTGATCCTAATGTATTCGCTATAGCAACAGGTTTATCGGAACATAATGAATACGGTCGAGATTTCATCGAAGCTGCTAGCTGGATTAAAAACAATTTACCCGGCGCATTGGTATCGGGTGGTGTATCGAATGTATCTTTTTCCTTCCGGGGTAATAACTCGGTGCGGGAGGCCATCCATGCAGTATTCCTCTACCACGCGATTAAAGCCGGTCTGGATATGGGTATAGTCAACGCTGGGCAACTGGCAGTCTATGATGATATCGATGTAGAACTGCGCCAAGCAATAGAAGATGTCATATTCAATCGCACACCAGATGCAACTGAAAACATGATTGAACAGGCTTCCCGCCACAGCGGTGTATCTGCCAAACAAGAAAGCAACAAACTCGCCTGGAGAGAACTGCCCTTGGAGGAGCGCCTGCACCACAGCCTGGTGCACGGTATCAACCAATTTATTGAAGAAGATACCGCTGCCATGCTGGAGCAACTCGGTAGCCCTATTCGGGTCATTGAAGACCCGTTAATGGATGGCATGAATATTGTTGGCGACCGTTTTGGTGCCGGCAAGATGTTCTTACCGCAAGTGGTTAAATCTGCACGGGTGATGAAGCAGGCCACAGCTTATCTGCAACCTTTTCTTGAAGCTGAAAAAGACGGCAAAGTAAAGTCTGCCGGAAAATTTGTGATGGCTACCGTAAAAGGCGATGTCCACGACATTGGCAAAAATATTGTTGGTGTCGTGCTGCAATGTAACGGCTATGAAATCATTGATCTTGGGGTGATGGTCCCGGCTGAAACTATTATTCAGACCGCCATTGATGAAAACGCCGATGTTATTGGTTTGTCCGGCCTTATCACCCCATCTTTAGAAGAGATGTCGACTTTGGCGGCGGAGATGAAGCGGCGTAAATTAAATATACCACTGATGATTGGCGGGGCTACTACATCAAAAATGCATACTGCGGTAAAAATTGCCACTCAGTATGACTTCCCCGTAGTATATGCGCCCGATGCTTCACGCGCGGTGGGCCTAGTAACGCGATTGTTATCAAAAAAACAGCAGTCTGAGTTTATCAAAAATAATCTGGCAGAACAGGAAGACTATCGCCAACGCTATGCTTTGACCGCCGGGCGGCGAAAACTACTGGGCATTGATAGCGCCAGAGCCAATGCCTTTAAAGTCGACTGGCAAAACTACACCCCGCCACGCCCAGCAATTGAGGGCATTCAAGTCATTAGCAACCAACCCCTACAGGAGCTTATCGACTATATCGACTGGACGCCTTTCTTTATTACCTGGGGCCTTAAAGGTAAGTTCCCGGCTATTTTAGATAACCCCACTATCGGTAAGCATGCTCAAGAGCTGCAAGCCGATGCGCTTAAAATGATTGACGAGTTTATCCGTGATGGCAGCGTGAGGGCCGCCGCCGTCTGGGGAATTTTCCCCGCCCACAGCAAAGGTGATGACATCCAGATTACCGATAAAAACGGCAGACCGCTTGAAGTTATCTATGGTTTGCGCCAACAAACTCCACAGCGCGATGAAAGAGCAAACTATAGCCTGTGCGATTTTATTGCTGTAGAAACGGGTTCGGATGACTGGCTAGGTGCATTTGCCGTTACTGCAAGTCTGGGTTTGGATAATGTCACTGACTCCGCTAAAGCCGAGCACGATGACTACCGCGCCATTATGGCCAAAGCCGTCGCTGACCGGCTGGCCGAAGCCTTTGCAGAAATGCTGCATGAAAAAGTCCGCCGGCAAACTTGGGGTTATGCCAACGACGAGCAACTGGAAAATAATGAACTGATTAAAGAAAAATATCGCGGCATACGCCCTGCCCCCGGTTATCCTGCCTGCCCCGACCACACACCAAAAGATGTGCTTTGGCGCTTGCTCAATGTGGAAGAAAATATTGCTGTAGAACTAACCGAATCAAAAGCTATGTGGCCATCGGCCTCGGTCAGCGGCTGGTATTTCTCTCACCCGGAGTCGAAGTATTTTAATGTGGGTAAAATCGGCGATGATCAGCTCTCAGATCAGGCCAAACGCCGCGGTATGGACAAACAGGTACTGGCTAAATGGTTGGCGAGTAATCTTGCATAGTAAATAGAACTGATCAGGGCGATAACACCTGAGGGCATCAGCCTGAAACGCTATAACAGAATCGTGGAACTTTCAGGTAGTTTCCAAAGCATCCAGTTGAAAATTGAGCGATTAGCGTTAGACCAATCGAAAAATATGTCTCCTGCCTCAGCGCAAGCCGGAATGATGGGTTAGTTTTGATGTTTTGGTTTGAGTTGCAGTCGCCTCTGGTAAGACAAGAGCAATAAATATGTACCAAGTGCTGCTGCTATGTGCTTGAGCGAGTGTCCGCTGATAAAACCCAAAGCAGAAAATATTTGCGCATCAAAGTGCTCAAAAGCTTTAGCTGCCAAATACACTAACAGCAACAACCAGTATCCACTTATTTTGGTGAATTGAGAGCTGAAGAAAACCAAAATCACAGGAATAATAACAATCGGTAAAAACTGAACCAGCGCATACAAACGCAGATCGCCAACACCTTGATCTTCTGTATATCCCCAGTAAAAAACCGAGGCAATTCCAACCAAAATCAATGGTATTAATAACACCTTACCTACCCTTTCCGAAATAAATTCACAAATCAGAATAGAAAACAAGGCCATAAAGGCAATCGTCATCGGCAATCGATCCCAAACCAGTGTTTGGTTATCAGGCCATAAATGATAGTAGCCAGAACCCAGCGCTACCAGGGAAACCCCGGCAAAAAACAGGGCGTATGAAAGCCTGATTGAGTCAATCAAAACCAAGGACTTACTCACATATATATTGTAGAGGCCAAGAATGCCAACTACCGCGAAGGCTATGTTAGAGAGTACATTCCAAAAATTTGGAATTCCAAACGCCGGCTTAACATCACTAAACAAGTGATAGCTAATGTCCTGAGGAATCGGCTCGATAAAAAGCAATGATAGGCTCGATGCAATAGTTAGTATTGCAATTAACCATAGCCCTGTTCTTGGGTTTTCAGCAACCATCATCAAGTCCTCCTATGCTATTTTCAGGCTTATATACTAAACAATACACAGAAGAAGATTACGATATCTTCAATAATGATGGTGATCGAATATACCCTGAAAATTATCTACCCTCTTCAACAGGGCAAAATACCTTTCATCTTTATTTGATTCGTGGGGCGATGAGTTATCAACTTCACCAAAACACTTCTCGCAAACTATATCGAATCCAGCTCTCTTAATTAACTGCCTTATACCTGCCAATGAAAAAATCCAATAATTAGTTGGATCATTGTTTAATTCGTTCGCTCCAACCAAGTATGCTACAGTCAAGTTTTTAATTTTGGTACCATCTGGCGCGTGTGATGCAATTCTTGTGCTTAGCAATACACTCTCTGAGTGAGAACAGAGCATATTCAAGAAGTAAAAAGGATTCCTTAAATGATACAAAAGACCCAATGCAAATGTAAGTTTATAATCTGTATCGAGCTTAAAATGTCTATCAATGTCTAACTCTAATATCCTGATTTTAGACTGCAACTTACCTTTCAAATATTTGCAACCTTTTAAATTATTGAAATTCGTGGCTTGTCTATCTACAACATCAATAACAAAGCCTTTTTGTTCAAAGAAGAAAGCCACATCCCCATCAGCACATCCGATGTCTAGTATTTTCTTACCTGCGGGCATGGTTTCAAAAAAATCAGGGAGATTTCCAGCTGTAAGTAACTCTTCAATCAAGTAAAAGTTATTTAAACTATGGTAAGGATACCAATCAAAATCAACATTGGATTGTCTTTTTATTTCTGAAAGTTTGCTTTCAAATAATTGAGCTTCTTCCTGGACACTACTAACAGACATATAATTTCCGCACACACAATCACAGTTGAAATACACCGACACTCTAAACTATTAAAAGCGATGCTATGTTATAGGTTTAAGCCCATTGCCACAAACTCTCAGGCTTAGTTTTTTTGGTCGTACAGTTTTATTATTTGATAGTAGTATAACATCAGTTTTATAATCCAAAGACACTAGTTATTTCTTTCGCACTAACTATGCTGATAAAATCTAAGCCCCCTACTACGAAGCTGCATCTGGTCTACATTCTGTTGAATAATCACCAAGACTTTTAATCTCACTCATCATTTTTTGTACCTTGACAGAGCTGTCTAGACGATCTGACTGTGCTATGGTATTTAACCTAATCTTTACATGATGCAACAAAGTCTTTAATAGGTGTATTTTATTCTGTACAAATTCCTGATAAACACAAGCAGCCAGGGGTTTGTTGTTACGAAGCATCGCATCGATTAGTTCCCCACTGATATGCGCAACTATCAGTTTATCCTTTATGTTCCAAAAATCATACTGCAAAGCATCACTATTACCTGAGTCACTATCAGCACCGATATAACCTAGGCCAGTTAACGAGCCTAATTCGGCTGCTTGATTTACCAGCTCAGCACTATTATATGGGCGAGCAAAGCCATCCATCTCATATGCAGCAACACTCCTTACAGGGTGACTTTCCTTAAACTTAGGGGTCAGAATACTTGCCAAAACCTTCCCGGAAACATTCTCTGCAATAGGTAAATCAAGCAGCCTAGCTAAGGTTGGCATAATATCTAGGCTAGTAACCTGTAGACCTGCTTTCACATCACTCATAGTACGGATATCTGGCCCAGCCGCAATAAACACACCAACCGGCAAATGGTTACCAGTTAGCACTGATTTGAATTTATTCTGCACAACTATTTCTTTTTTTGCTGATGCAAATCCATGGTCAGATACAACAATATAGTTCGCATTTGGCCCGAATTTTTCCACGAGATCACCAATTGCCTCGTCTAGATATCGATACGACTCTGGGATAACATCCCCGAGAAGTTTTTTCAACTCTGGATCTGCAGGGTTGGCAAAATCGCTATCATCATATTCCCGCCAGAATGAATGGCTGGCAAGATCCGCTGAGCGGAAATAAGCAACAACAAAATCATAAGCATTTGACTGAATGCTTAGTGCACTCTGCCTGACTAATTCGTCGTTTAAAAAGGTCCGATCAGCTCGACCGATAATAAGCCGAGCGGCTTTATAGTGAGGACTATTAGGGTCAGAAGCTTGGCGGACTCGATAACCCCAAGGATAATATCGATTCAGAAACTCATTCTCCCCTTTCTTGAGAGCTAGTTTATCAGCTAATTTCTGAATTTCGGGTACCATAGCTTCCGGAAAAACACTACTAGGAAATCCTTGCAGAGCACGATCACTTACAATTAGGCCATTTATATCCTCAGCTGGCCAGCTTGCAAAGTAACCGAAAACTGCAGAACGCAAACCCACTTCAGAGGCAATATTCCAAAGTGCTGGCTTCAAACGGAGCGTAGAGTCTACTGGCTGCTTAGGAATGGATCCATCGTATGGAAATGTATGATCTAGGATGCCGTGTTTTCCAGGGTGTTCACCGGTTATAAAAGTTGTCCAGACAGGTGGGGAGATCAGCGCACCTGGGTTTATTAACCCAGTAGATACACCTGAATCAATTAATTTTTGGATATTAGGTAGCTCACCGCGTTCTAACATCGGTGTCATCACACTCCACTCAGCACCATCCAGCCCGATAAATATCAATGGCTTGTCAAGGATCCTTTCCGGCAGCGACCCTTTTTCATCACAAGATGAAAGGAATAAGAAAACAGCCAACACTAATAATATCTTGAGACTGATCAGACTAGAGTTTCTAAGATTCAACATATTTGACAACATAATATTTAAAACATAAAATAAAAGAGGCATTATACAGAAACTAAGCAACTTATGTTGAAGCAAATCCTTATGTTGAAGCAAATCGATATCTTGCAGGAAAATGGTGTTATTGGGCATGGCTTGCGCGTTCAAGCCTGCTTGCAACTTGTTTCCGATAAGGAATGATACTATCAAACTTTTACAGCAATCATTTCAAGCATGATGATGAATTCACTTAGTATATTGCTGTTATTTATTATGGCTGTTATTATTTCTTTCTTCCTAGTTCTGATAGCACTAAATTGGCAATAAATGGCAATAAAACCAGAAAAAGCCGAATCTTTATTTTATTACCTTAGTGACTCAACACTCTTCCTACCTTAAAAATGTAGGCAAAGCTCAGTCAGCAGAACTGGGCTCTCAATCACTGAAAGATATTCAGGACCTATAGACTATACCCAATGAAGCAGGTGTACATTACAAGTTTTATTCTATTGGCAATTACGCTTGGGTATTTCCTTGTGAGCAAGCCTGTACACAAGGAAATACCTAAGGAAATACCCAAAGAAATAAAAAATTTACTAATAATTACTATTGATACCGTCAGGGCAGATACTTTTTATGCGTCCGAGGATAACCAGTTTAGTGATCGTCTTTCCATATGGCTCAAACGGGCACGAGTATACCGAAATGCGCAGTCAGTTGCCCCGTGGACAATTCCATCTATTGCTACTGTGTTAACTGGCTATGCCCAGAATCAGCATGGTGCCGGAGCTTTCCCAGGAGCTATAGCTAATTTAAACACTCAATTACCAAGCTCGGTACTTGCAGGAGTTTCTACTCTTGCTGAACGCCTTGGCGTGGCTGGTTTCAGCTCAAATGCCGCTAGTGCCCACCCCTGGTTTTCTTCGGGGTTTGGCCTCGAGCGTGGGTTCAACACAATCGATGCCAGAAAATCACGCAAAAACATTGATATCTGGTTTGAACAATCAATTAAACAACGTGAGCAAGCATCAGTGCAGCAAAGAAATTTTACCTACCTGCACTACATGGAAGCCCATGGCAGGCACACCCGCAACCTAGAGGAATACTTTTCCAAACTGAGTAATGATCAAAAAAAACGCGGCTTAAACTGGGCTGGCGCTATATGCGAGAATGGGCTTGAAGCAACAATCTGCCAGCGGTATCTAGTATATAACCAAGCTGTACTAGAACTTAGAGATAGCCTTGCGAATGTTTTGGAGCAACTCGAAAATTCTGGTCTATTGGAGCAAACTCTGGTGCTTGTCTATTCCGACCACGGGGAAGAGTTTCACGACCACCTGGAACAAGCACAAGCCGACAACCATGACCCGCGCGGGATTTATGGCTTCGGTCATGGCAATAGTCTGTATGAGGAACAATTGCATATACCTTTGCTCATCTGGAACCCAAATGATGAAAAAGGCAGAATTGTGAACACTCCCGTGAGCTTGCTTGATGTTGCCCCGAGCATTCTTGATTGGTTAGGCGTTGACATCAGCGCTGATAACTTTCCGGGTATGCTGCTCGATAAAGCGGAAAAAGAAACTGATAGAGTCTTTTACGCTTCTAATATCGCTTACGGCCCAGAACAAATCTCTGTTCGAGATGGTGATGAAAAATCCATCTGGAACACAGTTAGCGATAAAAGCAGTTATTTTAATTTAAAAAATGATCCTGATGAACAACAACCATTGACAGGTGATGACCTGGTATTACATTTTGATAAACTTACCGGTGATTATCTTGACCTTGCCAGTGCTAATATTGGCGAACCTCCTGAAATTGATGCAGAGCAACTTGAACGCCTTAAATCCATTGGCTATTTACAAGGCAGCGAAGTTGAAGCTACAGTAAAACCCAAACCAGACCCTAATATCGATCTGACTATCGAGCAGGATGAAACTAAAATCCTACCACCACAAACTGAGAACCAATAAATGAAGAAAAGATTTCATATTAACCGCTTAGACCACCAGCTTTACATTTCCAAGTCTGTATTGCTATTGGTTCTTTTTATTCTGAGCATAGGTCTCAGCGCCTGTGGTGAAAAATCCGATAATAGTCCCGCCGATTCCCGCCTGATTATTGTCGGCTTCGACGGTATGGACCCCAACCTCACTCAGCAGTGGATGGACGCCGGTGTACTGCCTAATTTCAGCAAACTGGCAGCGCAAGGCACCTTCCACCCACTGGCAACATCTAACCCGCCGCAATCGCCTGTAGCCTGGTCAAGCTTTGCTACCGGCCTGCCTCCGGGGGAGCATGGCATCTACGATTTTCTGCGCCGGGATGCGGACACTTACAGCCCAGATTTCTCCATCTCAAAAACCATACCGCCGGAAAACATTCTCAATATTTTTGGCTTGAACATACCGCTGGATGAAGGTCAGATTATCAACCGTCGCCAGGGCGTTCCTTTCTGGTCAGATGTGGAAAGTGAGGGCGGTCGCAGTAGCGTCATCCGGGTTCCGGTCACTTACCCGCCAGACCCTATCCATCGGATGATGGCCGGTATGGGTGTACCCGATCTGTTGGGAACCCAGGGAACCTATACTTTATATACCACTCGTTCGCTGGCCGCAGCTGGCACATCCAGTTCCCGGGTGGTACGGATGCGTCCACACCGCAGCGGTCGTATCGAAACCAGCCTTGAAGGCCCTACCGACCCACTGCATGAGGAACACCAGACTCTGTCTACTCCTATGATCCTTGAGCCCACCGCTGAGGGGGCAAAAATCCAGCTCGGCGGTGAAACCATTGAGCTGGCTGTCGGTGAGTGGTCTCCCTGGATTCGGGTCGAATTTGATGTCCTCGGTCCGATTTCAGTAACCGGCATTGTCCGCTTAAACCTGGTGGCCGCTTATCCGCGTCCGCAGCTGTATGTTTCACCCATTAATATTGATCCCGAAGCACCGGTTGTGCCAATCAGTTCTCCGGCAGATTATGCGGCAGACCTTGCAGGCAAAATCGGGCTCTTTCATACCATTGGTATGCCCGAGGAAACCTGGTCATTGAACGAAAACCATATCAGTGATAAAACCTGGCTGGAAATGTTAAAGACCAATCTTGATGAACGCGAAGCCATGTTTTTTGATGCTATGACGAAAAATGATTCCGAAGTTTTAGTTGGCGTATTCGTGCAAACCGACCGGGTATCCCATATGTTCTACCGTGGCATTGACCCGGAACACCCGCTCTACCCTGAAACCGATGAACTGGCGCGTGGTGCTATCGAGTGGATATATAAAGAAGCCGATCGCATTCTCGGTAAAGTAATGGCAGAAATGGGTCCGGATGACCGCCTAATTGTACTTAGCGACCACGGCTTTGCGCCCTTCCGCTGGGCCGTTAACCTTAACCGTTGGTTAGTCGATAACGGCTATCTGGTGCTGAAAGCCGGTAAAACCCAATCCGGCATCGCCTTTAGCAATGTCGACTGGAGCAAGTCTACCGCCTACGCGCTCGGCTTAAATGGCCTTTACATCAATCGCAAAGGCCGTGAAGCTCACGGAATTGTCGAAGAGCCGGAAGCGAATGTCATAAAGGCTCGTCTAATCAAGGAACTGCCACGCTGGACATTTACACCACCTCAAGCAACGCAAGCGGTTGCTGTAGAAGATACTATTACAACAGAGGCTGAGCTTGAGGCAGAAGTAGAGCAGGAAGTGACCCCAGCGCCGGGACAAGCAGTCATTCGTCAAATTTTTGATGGTGATGTTATCTATGCTGGCAATGCTAATGGCGATGCACCTGACCTGGTGGTCGGTTACGAACCAGCTTTCAGGGCCTCCTGGCAAACCACGCTTGGGGCTGTGCCGAAAGACTTGATTGAGCCGAATGCGAAAAAATGGAGCGGTGATCATTGTATTACCCCTGAAGCGGTTCCCGGTATATTATTTACCAATTTCAAACCGGAACAGCCGATTTCTCAAATTGCTCAAGTAGCTGCCTATGCGCGCAAGCACTGGAAACAAAACCAGGCTAAAACCCCCTGATAAATGAGCGCTGAAAACCTGAAGGTTCCCTCCGGTCTGTACTGGCAGTCGCGTCTGCTGAAAGCCACTGAAAATCTGTGGCGGAGACTGGGGAACCTGGAAAGCGGAATCCTTAGGGATGAACTTGAAGAAATACCGATAGAATCGCCCGTGTATGTCACATCCTTAGCACGGGCTGGCACTACTATCGTTACCGAATTGCTGGATCAGCATGCGGACACCACAGCCCATCGCTACAGCGACTTTCCTTGGGTGTGGACACCTTATTGGCGCAATTACCTGCGCCAACGCACTCAGCTTGCTGAGCCAAAGCTGGAAGAACGGGCACACAAAGACCGGATACTGGTGTCTGCAAATAGCCCGGAGGCTGTAGAAGAAGTTCTCTGGAATCATTTTTTTCCGCAGACCCACGACCCGCAACAGTCGAATATTCTTGACCGACAAACCAGCCACCCAGCCTTTGAGAAGTTCTACGCGGAACATCTACAGAAACTGCTATTGGTACGCAAAGCCAAACGCTACCTTGCCAAAGGCAATTATAATATTGGTCGGCTCGGCTACATCCACAAACTGATGCCATCTGCCCGTTTTATTATTCCTGTACGCAACCCTTACAACCATATCGCTTCACTGGTTAAACAACATCAGTTTTTTCTTCAGGCAGCGAAATCCGACCCACGCATTTGTCAACAGTTACAGTTTGCCGGTCACTGGGAGTTTGGCCCCGGCAGACGTTTGGTCAATTATGCTGACCCGCAAGCCGTTGAGGCAATAAAAACTGCCTGGAGTAATGGCGATGAAATTACTGGCTGGGCATGGCTGTGGCGTAGTACTTACGCACACCTGTTTAAGCAACTTGAAGCTGACCCAGGACTGCGCGATGCCTGTTATATTTTCCACTATGAAGAACTCTGCGCTGATTCGGGCAGAATTATTGATGAAATCCTCTCGCACAGCAAACTTAATCCTGCGAGTTTCACTTCCCAGCGTACGCAATATACCGAAAAATTAAGCCCGCCTGATTATTACCAACCAGCCTTTAACGAAACACAGAAGACAACAATTGCTGAAGTATGTGGTGACATCGCTGCAACCCTAGGTTATTCAATATAAATCATTGTGGAAATCAAATCGAAACTGCCATTTAGATTAATTTGGGTACCTTAACAATCAGGAATTAATGCTATCGGGCTGTTATAATCACAGGTTGTTATCCTTTTAGAAATCCTTGGAGATTATTATGCGACTGATTCTCGCTGTCTTACTGTTATTACTGGCAAGCACTGCCCACGCTTATATTGGACCTGGCGCCGGTATTCCGGTTCTCGGTTCATTAATCGGCATTGTTATTACAATCGTTGTTGCAATTGCTGCGATATTATTTTGGCCTATAAGAAAAATGCTGAAACGCGGAAAAAACAAAGCCAAAGCACAAGAAAACCAAAGTACAGAAGCGGAAACTACTGTTGATTCAGCTTCAGATGCAGTTGTAGATGCGGTTATCAGCGACCCTGAAGAGAATAAATAAACCATGGGGCTTTTTGATTTACCAGCACCGTTATTCAGTCTGCTAGATGGCTTGATAAGTTTCCTACCTGAATTATTCAGGCTGATAATTTGGGGTCTATTGGCTGGTTATGGCAGTATGTGGCTGTTTAAACGCTGCTCCAATCAGGAAAAAATTCAAGGTCTAAAACTACAGGTAAAAGCAAACCAAAAACAGATGGCCTCCTTTGAAGGCGAAATGGGTGAACTTATGCCCTTGATTGGCAAAACCCTGAAACTTGCTTTTAAACAGTTAGGCGCGGCGCTCGGCCCTGCCCTGCTGGTATCTATTCCGGTTATTTTTATGCTCGCATGGTTATCTAATAGCTATGGTCTGCTACAACCCAGTGCTGGTGAAAACTATCTGGCTGAGACACACACTACGATTGAGTCTGGCTTTGACCCAAACGACTACCAATGGGAAGGTACTGAGCGAGTTCGTTGGGGAGATGATGATCAAGCTTGGGGTTTTGTCTGGCCTGCTGCAGATAAAGAGCTAAAGTTGAATCACGGCGATATCAATATATTTTCTATCAACGCCAGCGATATCTCCCCTATCATCCATAAAAAACAATGGTGGAACTGGTTAGTTGGTAACCCCATGGGCTACTTACCCGCTGACAGCAAAATGGACTTGATGCGCTTTAATTTTCAGCAAAACAAAATTCAAGAAATGGGCCCAAGCTGGATGCACGGATGGATGTTTACATTTTTTCTATCTTTTCTGGTGTTTTCATTAGCCTTTAAATTCATTCTCAAAATCGCGTAGAAAGATACCCGCTTAAAACCAAACACCTATACCCTTTACACCTACTAACTCTCTGACTCTTTTCTTAATTGGTATGTAACCAATAAGTTGAGCACATACTCTGCATTTGGTTATTTCGATCTGCAGGATTCTAAAGATAAATTTTTAGCATAATTTAATGTGCCCGTTTTATTGAGAAAGTTTTACAAATGAATTATTTAGTTGTAGATACAACTTATATATGTATAATGGATACAAGCAAGGTTATTATTTAAAAAGTATTGAGGATTTATTATGAAAAATGAAATTTTTTGGCTGGTATCTACAATTATTGTAAGCAGCCTTTTTTGGGTGCCATATATTTTAGACAGAATTTTCGAGCATAAATTAATCCCTGCATTAAGGAATCCCAACAGAGATTCAAGGCCTAAGAGTCAGTGGGCCAACAGACTGATGTATGCACATGAAAATGCTGTTGAAAACATGGTGTTATTTGCACCTCTGGTAATCTTGGTTCTGTATCTTGATTTGTCTACAAGCGCGACCATTACAGCAGCAATGATTTACTTCTATGCCAGAGTGGCTCATGTCTTGTTGTACACTTTCGGCGTACCGTATTTAAGAACGCTGGCTTATTTTGTTGGCTGGTTAGCACAATTATATTTGGCTATTATAGTTTTGAGTAGTTTTACATGACTAAGTACCAGAACCTACGGATCCAGGTATGTACTTAGAGTTCTGTTTCACACAACCAAGCCTCAAGAGCTGGGAATACAGTTATTAAAATACTGAAGTTGATAAGGGCATAAATTGAAATATTAGTTGCACATGCAACCATATATGCGTATTATACGCACCATGTTCGATAGATGTTTTTATTTTAATATTAATGCTTTAACCCGTGTGGTCAATAAAAAATGGGCGAAGGCATTTGAGGTGTTTGATTTATCCCCAGCGCATGGGTATATGCTGCGTGTTGTTTTATCTATGCCAGGAATTAGCCAAAAAGAACTTGGTGCAGAATTGAAACTTGAAAAATCGACTATCACCAGGTTTGTTGATGCCTTGCAAAAAAAAGGCTTGGTGAGAAGAAAAAGATTAACGGGTATTGATGGTCGCGAGCAGAACATTTTTCCAACGAAGAAAGCAAAAAAATTACATACTTCCCTAGAGGATCTTGGAGAAACTTTATATCAGGAAATGGTTTCAAGTCTTGGTAAAGAGCAGCTAACCATGTTGGTGAATCAGTTTCGAGAAAGTGCAAGAGAAATTAAATAGTATTTTTTTATGATAATAGTTGCGCATACAACTTAATTGAGATGCTGCTTCTATATCAAGCGTCTGGCGAAGATAAGTTAAACTAAAATGGAAATAGTGAATGTACGATTTGTTGGGTTTTGCAGCACTTTAGTCGGGGTTGGATTTGCCCGAATGGCTTTCACTCCTTTGTCAGCAAGTGCGACCTACGAAGGCTTGGTACCAATAACCACTACGGTGCAGGTAGGCGCTATGCTGATGACAACATACGCGCTAGGAGCGTGTTTTTCTGGTGGCTTACTGCAACGCTTCGGCAGTCTTAACTTAATCCGATTTAGCTTAGTATTGGCGCTTGGCTGCCAGTTGTTAGAGTTAATTACACCGAGCTTGCCACTATGGCTGTTCACCAGGGGTCTTTACGGCCTCGCAGGCGGTTGTCTGATGGTCGCCGGGCCTATTGTTGCCATTAGTGTTGGCACAGAAAGTCAAATTGCTAGGACTCCACTATCGACATTTATGGGGATTGGGGTTGGGGCAGTATTTTTAGGTTTAGGAGCTGTATTGATAATGATTCTAGTTATTTTTGTTTTTCAAGCGAATAGGGAAAAAAGATGCATATAAAACTATTTTACTCACCAACTTCACCTTATGCGAGAAAAGTGCTAGTTGTGATTAAAGAGCTGAAATTAGATAGTGAAGTGGAGATGGTATCCGTAAATCCGTTACTAGATAATCCTGAACTGATAGCACATAACCCCTTAGCTAAGGTGCCAACGCTGGTGCAAGATAATGGTTTTGTTTTATATGACAGCCCGCTTATTTGTGAGTACCTCATATCAATTGCAGAAGAAAAAAATCTAAATGGATTGAGCGTTTTTGCTGGTGAAGGAAAGGATTATTTCTCGATTCAAAAGCAACAAGCTCTGGCAGATGGGGTAATGGATGCCACTTTTTCCCTTGTAATGGAGCGAAAACGAAAACCCGAACAGCAGTCAGAATTTTGGAAAAAACGCTGGTTAAACTCGATAAATCGCGGTTTGGATGAATTCTTCAAGCCTGACCATATGCAGACGGGGCAGCTAACTATCGGCACAATTGCGATGTGCTGTGCATTAGGTTATTTGAAATTTCGTACACCTGAGATTAAATGGCAAGAGAACTATCCTGAGCTGTATGCGTGGTATCAGGAAATGTTACAACGACAATCGTTTAAAGAAACAGACCCAAATGCAATGTAGGGTAAAAGCGTATAAACAAAAAGGTAGAGCCAGAAGACAGTGAGAGCATTCAAATGCTGAAAGCTACCGCCCCCTAGTTTCTAGCTATCTCCCTGCCAATTCTGAGCACCGCTTCTACCAGCTCTTCTGCCTGCGGCGGTTGATGCCGAGCGCCGATATAACAGGGGCGCAGGGCGAGTGTACCCTTGACCCGGGTGGTGCTCGGCATATAGGTATTCTCTCGCACTAGTTGGCGATGTAAACGCTGATTGAGCTGGTCAAGATCATCAATTTGTGAATCCACATAGCGAAAACAACAAATTGACAAACTGGGCTCAATTAACAGTTCAAGATTCGGATGGTTACGGGCACGCTCGGCAATAGTTTTGGCCATGTCGTTATGTTGTTTCACCCGATGGCGCATTCCCTCAACCCCAATTTCTTTTATCAAAGCCCAAACCACAACCCCGCGGCAAGGGGCACTCAGCTCTACCCCATAATCAAAGTAAGGAATACCGAAATCGTCCATCGAGTGCTCAATCACCCCAGCGCTTGGATCAACGGAGCCCTCCAGATAATCAGCGGGTTCTTGGGTAAATGCGCGTTGCAGCAATTCACGATCACGGATAAATGTTGCCGCGACCCCAACCGATGCACCTAGCCATTTATGTGGATCGACGATCACTGAATCCGCCTTCTCTAATCCTTCATAATGATGGCTAATGCGTTCATCTAAGATACCGGGAAGACCATAGGCACCATCAACATGAAACCAAATTTTGTGCTCTTGTGCTACCTCAGCTATCGCCTGTAGAGGATCAATAGCGCCGGTATTAGTAGTCCCGGCATTAGCAACAATTGCCATTGGCAAAATACCATGCGCTTTATCCTCAATAATTGCGCTGCGTAGTGCGCTGATCAACATTCTGCCTGTTTGATCACAGGCAATTGCCCGCACAGCTCGTCTGCCCACCCCTAGCACCCCTACGGACCGTTGGATCGTATGATGGCATTCTTCGCTGGCATAAATTCTTACCGGGCGGTCTACACCATCGGCCGCCGGGTCAATGCCGATTTGCTCAAAAGCATACTGGCGCGCACCCCCCAGGGCAATAAGGTTAGCCACCGAACCACCACTGCTATACACCCCTTTCAACTTGCCAATACCGCACATTTCTGCCAGCCATTTGAGCGAAAGCTCTTCCAGAAAATTAAAGGCGGTGAGCATATAGCGCTGCGGCGAGGCAATATTAGCAGCGGTTGCAGCCAGCGTAGCGGCAGTAGTAGCACCTGTGGTAATAAACGAACTAAAGCCAGGGTTGGGAATTGCGCTACCATTGGGAATAACCTGCTCAATCAATTCACGGGTTACTGCATCAATACCCTCGCCCTTTTCCGGCAATGGAACATCCAACTGTTGACGCCAGTTTTTATCGGTATGTAGGGCATCCTGGTGCTCGAATTTCAGATATTCATCCAGCCCCTCACCTACCCGAGAGAGCAGCTCTTGCAGATGCCCTGTTTCTGCGCCTTTATCTGACATTAACTATTCCTCTCAAGCTGTCGGGTTTTACGGCGTGTGGCAAAAAATCTTTTTAATTGGGCGCTTGCATCATCGGCCAACAAACCGCCTTCAATAATTGGTTGGTGGTTATGTTTATCTGAGTTAAGTACATTAAAACGACTTCCGGCAGCACCAGTTTTAGGATCAGTGGCGGCATAAACCACTCTATCTACTCGGCTATGGATTATGGCACCGGCACACATACAACAGGGCTCTAAAGTTACATACAGTGTGGTTCCCGGCAATCGATAATTGCCCGCGGCCTTGCCTGCATTGCGTAAGGCTACCACTTCAGCATGGGCACTAGGGTCTGAGTCAGTAATGACTCTATTGTGACCTTCTGCCAGCAATTTTTGATCTCGTACCAATACCGCGCCTACCGGAACTTCGCCTTTTGATTCAGCTTTGCTAGCCAATATCAAGGCATGTTCCATCCAGTCAATGTCAGCGCAAGAAATATTTGGCATTAATTAAATCATTCCCATTCAATGGTGGCCGGTGGCTTACCAGAAATATCGTATACCACTCTGGAAACATCAGCTATTTCATTGATAATTCGACGCGATACATGGTCGAGGAAATCGTAGGGCAAATCGGCCCAGCGAGCAGTCATAAAGTCGACTGTTTCTACTGCGCGCAGAGCAATTACCCATTCATAACGCCGTGCATCACCCACTACACCCACCGACTTGACCGGGAGAAACACGGCAAACGCCTGACTTACCCGATCATAAAGGTCGTGTTTGCGTAGTTCTTCGAGAAATATATTGTCAGCTTTTGCTAAGGGCTGCAGATATTCTTCTTTTACCTCACCCAAAATCCGTATGCCCAGACCGGGACCCGGGAACGGATGGCGGTAAACCATTTCGGATGGCAAACCCATTTCTAGTCCAACCCGACGGACTTCATCTTTGAATAATTCCCTGAGTGGCTCGACCAGTTCCAGCTTCATTTCTTCAGGTAATCCGCCAACATTATGGTGGGATTTAATCAGGTGTGCCTTGCCAGTTGCTGCTGCAGCCGACTCGATAACATCGGGGTAAATGGTACCTTGCGCTAGAAAACTCACATCACTGAGAGCTTCAGCTTGTTCCTCAAAAATTTCGATAAACAGATTGCCGATTATTTTGCGTTTGGCTTCTGGGTCACAAACACCTACTAGAGCATCTAAATAACGCTGCCGGGCCTCAACTTTAATGACTTTGACACCCATATGCTCGGCAAAAGTGGCCATCACCTGTTCCGGTTCTTTATAACGCAACAAACCGGTATCTACAAAAACACAGATCAGCTGATCACCGATGGCTTCATGTAAAAGGGCGGCAACTACTGATGAGTCGACACCACCGGATAAACCCAATAAGACTTTCTGCTTACCCACTTGATCGCGGATTCGTTGAATGTCATCGGTAATAATATTGGCTGTAGTCCAAAGCCCATTAAGGCCACAAATTTCCAGCAGAAAACGTCGCAATATGACATCGCCCTGTTTGGTATGGGTAACTTCAGGGTGAAACTGCAGGCCGTAAAAATGCCGGCTTTCATCTGCCATTCCTGCAATCGGCGCGGCATCAGATGAACACAGTAAAGAAAATCCTTGTGGTAACTTTGTTACCCGGTCGCCATGGCTCATCCACACATCAAGCACCGCAGCTTCCTGTTCGCTTGAGGCATCTGTAATACTGCTTAACAAGCCACCGGCATTTTCAATATTGACCTTGGCATAACCAAATTCTTTTTCATCGTGGGCTTCGACCTGCCCGCCCAATTGCTGGGCCATGGTCTGCATTCCATAACAGATTCCGAGCACCGGAATTCCCATTGCCCAGATGTTTTCAGCCGCTTTGGGTGTATCACTAGCGGTTACCGTTTCCGGGCCGCCAGAAAGAATAATACCGGCAGGCTTAAAATCAGCTATAAGCTGAGCCTTGACATCCCAAGACCAGATTTCACAATAAACGCCAATTTCACGAATTCTGCGGGCAATTAATTGGGTGTACTGTGATCCAAAATCCAGAATCAGGATTTTTTCAGCGTGAATATTTTCGGAACCCTGACTCATAAATTAACCTGAATAAAATTAGCCCAGTTTATAATTTGGGGCTTCTTTGGTAATGGTAATATCATGGGCGTGCGATTCGCGCATGCCGGCTGTTGTAATTTGTGCAAACACCGGCCGAGTGCGCATCTCTTCAATATTGGCACAGCCGACATAACCCATAGAGGATCGAAGGCCGCCGACCAATTGATGGATAACACCAGATAGCGAACCTTTGTAAGGAACCCGGCCTTCGATGCCTTCCGGCACTAACTTATCGGTGGCGACTTCCGACTGGAAATAACGATCTTTGGAACCTTTCTGCATCGCTCCAAGCGAACCCATACCGCGATACGATTTGTAAGAGCGCCCCTGAAACAATTCCACTTCTCCGGGCGCTTCTTCAGTACCTGCAAGCAAACTACCAATCATGATGGTATGCGCTCCAGCAACAATAGCCTTGGCAAAATCACCTGAAAAACGAATGCCACCATCACCAATTAAAGGCACGCCGGTACCTTTTAGTGCCTCGGCTACCGAATCAATCGCTGTAATTTGTGGCACGCCAACTCCGGCAACAATTCGGGTAGTACAGATAGAGCCCGGGCCCTGCCCAACTTTAACCGCATCAACACCGGCATCAACCAATGCCAAAGCGCCTTCACCGGTAGTAATATTGCCACCGATAATTTGAATATCAGGAAAGTTTTTACGGGTCCAGCGAACCCGGTCGAGTACGCCTTGGGAATGGCCGTGGGCAGTATCAATAATCACCACATCAACATTGGCTTCCACCAGTGCTGCAATCCGCTCTGGGGTATCGCCTCCGGCACTAACAGCGGCCGCTACCAGCAGGCGTTCTTCGCTATCTTTGGCAGCTAGTGGGTAATCGCTGGATTTTTGTATATCTTTAACAGTAATCAGGCCCCGTAACTGGAATTCATCGTTTACCACCAGCACTTTTTCAATCCGGTGAGTATGTAGGAGGCTCAGAACTTCATCTTGTGATGCACCCTCGCGTACAGTCACCAGCTTTTCTTTGCGGGTCATGATGTTGCGTACCGGGTCACCGAGTTTTTTCTCAAAGCGTAAATCCCGGGCCGTCACAATACCGACCAGCTCAGTTCCACCAACCACAGGGACCCCGGAAATATTATTTGCACGGGTTAGGTTAATGACATCTTGAATAGTGGTTTGCGGGTCAACTGTAATTGGGTTACTAATTACCCCGGCTTCGAAGTTCTTCACTATCCGAACTTGTTGTGCTTGTTCCGCAATGCTCATGTTTTTATGGATAACACCAATACCGCCTTCTTGGGCCATGGCAATCGCCAAGCGGGCTTCTGTAACGGTATCCATTGCCGCTGAAATCAACGGGGTATTTAGAAATATTCCCCGGGTCAGCTGGGTTCTGAGGGAAACCTCATGGGGTAAAACCGTAGAGTGTGCGGGAATCAGGGTGACATCATCAAATGTCAGAGCGACGGGTTGGATTCGCATGGCGTAAAGCTCCTGTGGCGCATTCGCGCTGTGCGCGTATAAGGAAACGCCCGGCTTGCGCCTATTTAAACAGGGCAAATCGGGCATTCTGCTAATCCTTGATGATTATACGCCTGTTGACTGACAAACAAAAGAACTTAAACCCGCAGGCACCATCGTGATAACATCTGTTTTTCACTCCCCGTTACCGACCTGCGCTGATTGATGCAAAAAAATATATTCACACCCAGCCAGCTCAACCGACTGGTCAAAAACGAACTGGAAATGACTTTTCCGTCCATCTGGATTGAGGGGGAGATTTCCAATCTTTCGCAACCCGGTTCTGGGCACCTGTACTTTAGCCTGAAAGATAATAAAGCCCAGATTAACTGTGCTCTTTTTAAAGGCAGCCGCTCTGGGCTTAGCGTAAAACCGGAAAACGGTATATTGGTCCGAGTTCGCGGGAAAACCAGCCTGTATGAACCCCGTGGCAATTACCAATTAATTGCCAACCGAATGGAACCCGCCGGTGCCGGTGAACTGCAGCAGCGTTTTGAAGAATTAAAAAAACAACTTGCCCAGGAAGGCTTGTTTGCAGCGGAAGCTAAGCAAGCCTTAGCGCAAAATAATCATAATATTGCTGTAATCACCTCCGCTAGCGGTGCAGCCATTCGCGATATAATAACTATTCTGGGACGGCGCTGGCCGTTGGCAAATGTACGCCTGTACCCAGTTCCCGTTCAGGGCAATGATGCTGCACCTGCAATTGTTACTGCTCTAAAAGCTGCCAATCAGCATAACTGGGCCGATGTTATTATTCTCGGTCGCGGCGGGGGTTCACTGGAAGACCTGTGGGCATTTAATGAAGAAACAGTAGCGCGTGCGGTGTTTGCCAGTGACATTCCGGTAGTTTCCGCCGTCGGACATGAAATTGACACTGTTATCAGCGACTTTGTGGCTGATTTGCGCGCCGCAACACCCTCGGCTGCGGCCGAACTAGTGGTACCTGACCAACGCTTATATCAAACCCGATTACGAGAACACTTACGCAGTTTGACCAACACCGTGGAAAGCTCATTCCGTACACGCTGCCAGCAAGTGGATAATTTTGAACGACGGTTATTTTCGCGTCATCCAGAAAAACAGTTAGCCCAACAACGACAACAATTATCCAGTTTACAAAAACGCATGGCAAAAGCTTTATCACGCTGCCGTCGGGATGCACAAGTTCAATTGCAACAATGGCAACAACGACTGGTACATCTGCATCCTGCTGCGAAAATCAACGACAAATTAGCTAATATCCAAACCCAGCGCCAACGACTACAGCGAGGCATACTACTGCAATTACAGACCCAGCAAAACCTGCTCAATTCTAGCGCCCGAACATTACACGCCCTCAGCCCGTTGACAACACTTGAACGCGGCTATTCAATTACCCGGCATAGCATGACCGGAAAAGTGATTGTGAGTGCTGAGCAACTAGTTCAGGGCGACACTCTTAGCAGTACATTTGCCAGTGGGGAAGTGAATTCAACCGTGACTGAAATCAAGCCGAATAAAGCCGCATCCTAGTGCCAACCCCTACTAATAAACCACTACTAAAACTACTGCAAAATGCTCGCTATGAGGTAGAAATTAAACACAGCCGTTTTCTGGTTCATGCGGGGTGTGTTGAAAACCTGGCTGACACGCTAGAATTTTTTGAGCAGGTGAAAGACAGCGCTGCAACGCATAACTGCTGGGCTTACCGATTGGGTCAAAGCTACCGTTTTGCCGATGATGGCGAACCTGCCAGTACCGCAGGCAAGCCCATTCTTGCGGCAATTGATGGCCAGGGTTTTGACCGCGCGATGGTGGTAGTTACCCGTTACTACGGCGGCACAAAGCTTGGGGTTGGTGGACTTATAAGAGCCTATGGTGGCAGCACATCCCGCTGTTTACAACAGGCGCAAAGTGAAACTATTATTGCCAGTTCTCGCGGCATTATACGCGCGCCTTTCAGTTATACCGGCGCTATTCATCAAGCCCTAGCAGAGCTTGGCGCAGTTCGACTAAAGGAAAAACATGATGCTGAAGGTCTGGTGATTAGTATAGAAATTGCTACGGCTGAATGGTCAAAATTAGCCGAACACCTTAAAAACAACAGCCGGGGTACGGCCTCATTACGACCGTTGGCTTGAACAGCTCAACTGACTTCACAGTCCACCAACCAATCCTTACAAAATAAGAATTCCCTTCCCGACCTACGAGCCACACCTTATAAAACAAGGATTGTCTTCCCGGCCTATGAGCCGGGATCTCATTGGGAACCCGATGAATTCATTAGCCGTATCAAAGGTCCCTTCCAAGCCTTTTCTCAACTTGTTTTTTTTCTCAGCCAGGGCCAGCACCCAATTGACCACGACATAAACCTGACAAAAAAGTGACAGTCCAGTAAATCAGCGTCTTTAAACCAGACCTAAGCTATCGCCCAGCCCTTTACCCCACAAGATTTCCCTGAAACAATTGATCACAAAACATTACTTTACTCATTACTGATAATATCGGCGATTTTCATTTCCACACCTTGCAAGCTTGTTACATAATCTGCTCCCATTAATAGCGATGGGGTATAGAACCCACCTTCGGGATGGTGTTCCATTAAATATGCGCTAATACCTAGCGCTGCATCTGCAGTAAGAGTGTAACCATTCGGGGCATTTACCTGTCCGCTCACACTGCGACCATCTGAGCTCCTGACTTCACCCCAAACCCGCGCTTGAGTATTTCCACGCAAAGTAGTATCTGGGCCGGATACTTTATTCTCAATTCGACTTTTAAGAAACGATTGCACTGGATCCAAGCCCAGCAACCATTTGAATTTTCGCATGCCGCGCATTCTTTTGACCGCAGCTGGTGGCACACTCAAAAAGACCTCTACATTGGGGATACCCGTACTAATATAAGAAGTAAAAACATCACCCCAAGGAATCGTCATACCCAGGCGCTCGCCCTCGACAAAAGGAATCTGGCGGGTTTTCCATGCGAGAGGCACCGTTGTCAATTTACCATCCTTGCGAATTCGCCCGCCTTTCCCCATTCCCTCAATCGCAGACTTTGCAGTACCTGTGCTCGGGCCACCACCTGCCTCGAACGCCAGCGTTAGATGAGTAGCAGAGGGTAATTTTTGCACCAGTGTTGCAGCAAGGCAATCTGTTGGAACCACATCAAAACCAGCGCCAGGAAGAATTACTATATCCTTTTTACGTGCTTGCTCGTGATGTTTGTGAGCTGCTGCAAAAACATCAATTTCGCCGGTGATATCTAAATAATGCGCACCTACTTCCAAACACGCACTGAGCATGGGGGCGGATGTCGCAGAAAACGGTCCGGCACAATGCAGTACCAGTTTACAGTTCGCTAACCCGGCTTTAATATCCTCATTATCTTCAAGCGAAAAACTGCGCCAGCTTAGACCCAATGATTCTGCTAATTCCTGGGTGCGCGCTTCATTTCGTCCAGCCAGTATCGGTTGCATGCCTCGCTCTACCGCTAAACGGGAAATTAATTCGCCAGTATATCCATAGGCTCCGTAAATCATCCAATTTGAATTCATTTTTCATCCTCTTTCGCCGCAAGGCGTTGCTCTTTTTTCACTATGGCTTTCTGCATTATCTTAAAATATGTTTCCGGCAACCAACGCTTTAACCACCAATAGCGACGGGTGTTTTTATGGGTTAATAGCAAAAACTTGTTGGTTTCAACAGCAACGCTGATCTGACGGGCAACATCCTCAACAGTTACCTTTGAGTTTTCCATCCAACGGGTGACCCGCGCTTTATCTGCAGCTTCAGGTGACCGAAAAGTACTGAGCAAGTCCGTTTTAACAAAGGCTGGACAAACCACAGTGACACCTACCCCGAAAGCAGTCAACTCTGCACGCAATGCTTCACTCAGGGCAATAACTCCAGCCTTTGCAACACCATAAGAAACAATATCCGGGGCACCGGCAATTCCTGCAAATGAAGAAATATTCACAATATGACCATCGCCTTGATGTTTAAACAGTGAAATAAACTGTTTGCAACCGCGAACCACGCCCATCAGGTCAATATTGATTACCCAGTCCCAGTCTTCCAATGGCGTGTCTTCTAAATTACCACCGGTAGCTACTCCTGCATTATTCACTAATACTGTTAGCCCACCCCATTCTTCAGCAATTCTATCTGAGAACCCAGACCACTCTTCATTTGAGGTCACATCTAACCGGAAAGCAAAACCTTTAAAACCGGGGAATTCTCTGGCCAACGATTTAAGCGTGTTTTCCGCTCTTGCTAGGTCAATATCACTAATAGCAACTCGCCATCCACAAGCAGCATAATGCCGGGCTATCGCGGCACCAAAGCCACTACCCGCACCTGTTATAGCAATCGTATTTGTATAGTCAGTCATTAATTTTTTTCCGCTTGAAACTTCTATAATTGTGATTTAAAAAAGCAGGTCTTGTTGTGGCAGACTATCGTCTTTTTCAGCTTTTGATTTTTTCGATTTGGTTAGTTTTTCTGTTTTAACAGGTGATGATGAAGTAACTTCGGGCTTTTGCTCTGTGTCCGAATTTAGGGCAGTCTCCACCGCATGTTTAGGTTCTGACTTGGATTCAGACTTGGGTTCAGCTTTAGCTTGAATAGGTATTTCTTTCGCTGTATTCGATGCCGGTTCCGCTACAATCTGAGGGGTGTCTTCAACTGCTCTGGTAGGGCTTTGTAAACTTTTTGTTTTTTTCACTACTGTTGTTACCAGCGATGAGTCTTGTCGTTCACTAAGTTTAAACAACTGTAGTAACTGACTCAGCGATACCGAACGAGTGGTTGGGTGGGTCAGATGCTTACGCCCGACTACGCGATAACGATTACGCCGTCCGACTTTTTCGATCAATAGATGCCCCGATGCGGCGAGGTCACGAATGTTATTCTGCACCGCGCGTTCGGTTAAACCGATAGCCTCAGCTGCATCCCTAAGACGAGCGCGCGGGTGACGGGAGAAATAAATTAACACCAACCCGTGACTACTGAACAGTTCCCAAGAACTCATGGCGTTACCCTCATGGCTATATGATATTTACATTATAACGAAGTTTTCTTCATATATCATCCTAATGTATGCGCCCACCACGGCTAATTTACGCTAAGCGCCATTTTAGGAGTTCTTATATTAGAATTCTTGGTCATCTTTAAATAATCGAAGACAGCCCGAGTGTTTAACATGAGTTTTTTCATCATTTCAGAGATTGTTTGATCCTTTTTTTGCCTGCTTTTTAATATGCCTATAGCAAATCGTCTTAGTCGAGTGATATTTTCTGGCCCCGCTCCAGCTCGGATTTGACTGCGATCTTCATCATAGTTCCAATCAATTATATAATGGCAACTTTCAATACACCAATGTCCTCGATTGTCCGTTAAAACCTGCTTGGGAGTTGCCTGCTCAGTTGTTTTACTGGTGATCCCATAAATCGTTTCTTGGCTGATGGTTCCCGTTTTTTTGCAAATACTTTCTCGATAGATCTTAAAGGCTTGCTCAACAAAAGGAAATTTGAGGTAATGGTTTAGTTGGCGCGTGCACCAAATTTTTCTGATCTCAATTCGACCATTTTCTCCAGTACCCGTATCAATAAAATCAGGTTCTTTCTCATCATCTTGAAAATGAAACTGTATGTCCGATAAGAGATTTTTTTGATTGGCTTTTACGGTGAAATGATAATGAGCACTGCGCTCTTTTACTAGGTAATGGGCAAACGCTTTTTGAGTGAGTAACGCATCGGCTGTAATGGTTCTTCCTGTAATATCAATACTATCCAGCATGGGAGCCGCTGTTTTTATTTCATTGGTTTGTTTTTCTTTGCCGCTGCCTTTTTGTTTTAATTTACCGACTTTTTTTGGGTGTAGCAATGACCGCTTTGATGGCCGATAGCACTCATGATATGGGTTTGTCTTCCGTCTTCATCCATTGCACCGCACATGATTTTTCCATCAATGGCAAGGCTTTCATCAATCTGTCCATATTGGGCGTTCCAATGGGAAAGTGCCTCATCGAGTTGCGCGGGTTTAATGTTAATTAAAGCCGCTCGGATCACCGATAAACTGGGGACTTCATATAACCCATTTCTTTTTCGACACCGAAACCGACTACGCGCTTTTTGTCCTAAAGATTGAACCCATATAGAAATATCTTTATATCCCCGCATGCCGCAAAGGATGGCTGCAACGGCGAGCGATAAGATCACGGGCATGTGATGTTTTTTGCCCTGTGCTCTTCTGGGATCATCAATCGTCTGAAAATAATCAAATAATGAAAACATTTGAGTGGCGGTTAATTTCATTCTTGTTTTTCCTGTTTTATAACGCTTATGTAGGAGGGGTTGTGACAGTATTTTGCGCGTATTACGTTGGAGCGGTTGCACGAAAACTAATTTTGGGGAACTCGTTCGTTGGCTATAGCCTTCACGAGTTCGCCGAAAACCTTTTGTTTTCCCTACTAAATGCCAATTAGAAGCACGATAGATTGTGCCATGATAGCGTTCAGGATCAACGAAGGTTTCAATTAAAAGAAGTGGAAAACCAAACCCTTCTTGCCGGTCTTTCTGAAGGCGATGTTTACATTGGGATAAGATCTGAGAAGCCAAATTGGCTTGATGATGATCGGGAAGGATCAGAAAGCGAGAATTATTCGCCACCAAATTCAATCGATCGGATTGATGACGATACGGCCAGCCGATCCATTGATCGCGAGCAGCACATTTCAGAGCCGCTGCCGAGAAACTCAGTAGTGCCACCCATTCGTCTTTGAGAACCGCGACATACCAAAGCGTGTTTCCAATTTTACGCAGGGAGCCAAGGTAATGATGAGCCTGCATCAGTGATTGAAACCGAGTCTCTTCTGACGGCTCGACTAAGACGAGCCTGAGCGATGAATTGGACAATTAGTCTCTCATTAATTTAAGTGATGGGACTATATTGCCTGAAAAATGGACGATTGTTCAGTATTGGCTAGTATCTTATTGTTTTTAATTCAAATTAATCACAGGATAAATTAGCCGTGATGCGCCCACCACATATTGCACTTTTTTGATATGAGATAGGTATTCTCCAACCCCCAGATAGAGGCACGATATGATGTGTAGGATATTGGTTTCACAGTGAAATAAAAAATATGAGTCGCACCCGTAGGTTCGGCGGTTATTTTTTGTTTTGCTGTGGAATCAATAGCATGTGCAACATCCGTGTTTCTATCTGGGGATTGGGGGTGGTGTAAGTGGAGGAATCTAATCCGCTGGATTCGCTTTGTTAGGCGGTTTTCTGAAGATAGAATGAGCCGGGCTCCCTACTTTCATTTAAAAATGGACATATTTCTTTTAATTTCTCATAATGATTATGCTGTAAATAATTTAACGAAGCAATTATTTTCCAGGATGAATTATGGGTCAAAAATGCCTCCAATAAATATTGCTCATTCCAAAACCTAATATCATCCCTTAACCATGCATCTGGATAATTTCTAGGGGAAAAAATATCATGGACATGAACAATTACACCTTTTTTAAGGGTAGGAAGTAGCTGCAAATACTCGAAAACCACATCTCCATCAGGCCTAATCATGTGAGAAGAATCTATAAATAAAACATCTCCTTCATCTAATTTTGAGAAAAAAGAAACATTAACATCTTCAACCTTTTTTCTAACAACAGTTACTTTTGTCTTTTCCAGCCAAGGCATTTCATAAGGTTCTATACATATATGCTGACACTTATACTCCGAATTCTCGTCCTCATTTTTACATATGGCATTTATTGCCATGAGGGTCGAGTGGCCACTCCCAATTTCAATTATATTTTTTGGCTTTTTGAGCCTTATAAGTTGATACCAATATTCTGCATCACCTGAACCAAATGTGGGATTGTCAAAATAGAAATGCAAGTCGTCAACTTTTGATATTGGAGTATTTTCAAGCTCCTGCGAAAAAGAAAGGCTCTCCAAAAGTTCCAGTTGTCCCTTAACATTCCAATCAATTCCCGGCAATTCTCTTTCATCAGAAAATGAATGTTCTTTTTCCGTGAAATTAAATTGCGGTTCGTAGTAATGGTTTATTATAGGAAATATTCCGACTTTGAATAGGATGCTTTTACACAAGGGAACCCTTTTAACACCAAATCTTCTAACGACTCTTAAAACCCGCGCAGCGACATAAACAAACGGCGCTAGTAAAACATCTACCATTGGCATGAACTTCTTTATCAAGCTTTTCATTTACTACCCCTTATTATTAAGGCTCTTCCACTGCTCTAGTGGGTAGATTACCCTATAGGACAAGAGAGATAAAGAGCTTGTATGCATCATACCACATGAGGCACCGGCGCAGAGACCGGGATGGCATTAGCTTTTAAAAACACTCGTCCTCCCGGGCTTGATCCGGGATCTTGGGCATAGCACTATTCATCAGGCGGCCCCTGCGCGGAGGGAACGATGGTTAATTTGGCTATATGCGCAGACCCAACAATGTACCTTCTCGAATCGCGCGCTTGGCATCAAGTTCGCCGGCTTTTTCTGCTCCACCGATGCGGAAAAATGATTTGTCGTTAGCAATTAACCCTTCTTCCAATTGCCGTTGCGGTAGTTGGCCTGTGCAAATAACTACATGCTCAACGGCTAAAATTTCGTCTTTATCCTGTCGCCGAATATGCAGTCCCTGGTCGTCAATTTTCAGATATTCTACTCCCGCGAGCATTTTAACTTTGTGCTTGCGTAAGCTAATCCGGTGCACCCAACCAGTGGTTTTGCCTAATCCTTTACCTGGTTTAGAATTTTTTCGCTGCAACAACCACAACTTGCGTTTAGCTTCTGCAATAACAGGTTTGATATTCTCCACCCCGCCACGCGCACTAAATTGTGGGTCTATACCCCACTCCTTAAAAAAGGCCTCTTTTTGTTTTCCTGTTTCTAAAGTCGGATCTGCCAACAGCAACTCCGCAACATCAAAACCAATGCCACCGGCACCGATAATTGCAACGCTTTTACCAACCGCTTCTGGGTTGTTAATTACATCAAGATAAGAAAGTACTTTTGAATGTTCAATTCCGGTAATTGGCGGGGTTCTTGGAACGACACCGGTGGCAAGCACTACTTGATCAAACTCACCTAGATCATCCGCGGTTACACGCATACCCAGCTGGATATTTACGCCTGCTGCACGCATGGCGTTATCGAAATAACGAATGGTTTCCAGAAATTCATATTTACCGGGTATTTTCGCCGCAAGATTAAACTGCCCACCGAGACGGTCAGCGGCGTCGAATAAAATGACTTTATGGCCGCGTTTCGCAGTTTCCAAGGCACAAGCCATGCCCGCAGGACCCGCACCAACTACAGCAATATTAGCTGCGATCTTGGTATTTTCTGACTTTATTTCGGTTTCTTCACAGGCACGCGGATTGACTAAGCAACTTACCGATTTACCAACAAATACATGATCCAGACAAGCTTGGTTACAAGCAATACAAGTATTAATCATTGCCGCCTTACCAGCCCTGGCTTTTTGCACAAAGTGAGCATCAGCGAGCAGTGGCCGCGCCATCGAAACCATATCGGCCTTGCCACTGGCTATAATATCTTCAGCAACGCTGGGGGTATTAATCCGGTTAACAGCAATCAGAGGTAGTTTAGTTTCACCCTTGAGTTTAGCTGTAACACCTACAAATGCCGCGCGCGGAACCATGGTTGCGATAGTTGGGATACGCGCCTCATGCCAGCCAATCCCGGTATTAATAATGCTAGCTCCAGCAGCTTCTATCGCATGAGCCTGCTGCACGATTTCTTCCCAGTTGCTACCATCCGGCACTAGGTCAAGCATCGACAAACGGTAAATAATGATAAAGTCAGGGCCGAGTGCTGCTCTAGTGCGGCGAACAATTTCAACCGCAAAACGCATACGCTTAGCCGCACTACCACCCCAGTCATCCTCGCGCTTATTCACTCGCGGGGCAATAAATTCATTGATAAGATAACCCTCAGAGCCCATCACCTCAACACCATCATAGCCGGCATCGCGCGCCAAACTGGCGGCGCGCACATAAGCATTAATTTGTTTTTCTACGCCTTTAGCACTCAACCCTTTAGGAGTAAATTTCGAGATAGGTGAACGAATTGCAGATGGTGCTACTTGTAGCGGGTGATAGCCGTAGCGGCCCGAGTGCAGGATTTGCATGCAGATATGCCCACCTTCTGCATGTACTGCAGAGGTTACCAATTTATGCCGGGGCACTTGCCAGGAACTCATCAAAGTACCACCAAAGGGTGTAAGCCAGCCTCTAATATTCGGTGCAAAGCCGCCGGTAACAATCAAACCAACCTCGCCTTCGGCCCGCTGCCTGAAATACTCTGCTAATCGGGGGAAGTCTTTCTTGCGGTCTTCAAGCCCGGTATGGATCGAGCCCATCAACACTCGGTTTCTTAATTGAGTGAAACCTAGGTCCAAGGGTTCGAGTAAATGCGGGTATTGTGAATTCTGGTCCATTGATTATTCCATCTTGCACACAACTAAGGATTGAACATCTATAATGCTATATTCTAAGGCTTAATAATACACTAACAAGGATATTTTCTATGAGCAATAACAGTAGCGGTTTATTCAGAGTTATCGTCAGTTTTACAGGGGCAGATGGCTCAGCATTGTCATCAGGTCGGTGGACAGTGAAGGTAAAAGACCAGGATCCATTGCGGGATGCAACTCTAGCGGAAGGTTTATTAGAAAAAGATGGTAGTGCTGGTCTGTTAATTTCTGTAAGCGATATTTCCTCGTTAGATTCTCCGGGCGAACGCACGCCGGATCTTTATTTTATTCTCTATCGTGACGGTAAAAAAGTATTAACCACAGAAGTACATAAAAATGTGGAGTTCGAAAAGGTCGATCCGATAACCGGACGCGCCACCGGTTCAACCACACAATCTTTTGGACCGTATGTAGTGACTGATAATGATTAAGATTTTTTTCGCCCTGTTATTCCTGTTAACTCCACTGGTGAGTGCCAAACCCAGCAGCTTGAATGAAGCTGATCAGCAGTTTACCCAACTGTACCCTATAAAGTCATTGGGGACGGTACCTTAAGGTACCGTCCCCGGGTGCATTCCGGTTTACTACCAACCGCAGGAGCGGTCTTTGTTCTGCTCATCCAGCCATACTTTCAGGGGTGCGAAGTAGTCTAAAATCGCTGTGGCATCCATGGTTTCTTTGCCCGTAAGTGCTGCCAGTGCTTCAGGCCATGGACGGGATGAGCCCATTTCCAGCATGGCATTCAAGCGCGCACCAGCTTCTTTGTTGTTGTAAATAGAACAACGGTGGATATCGCCTTTGTCGCCGGCAATTTCACATAAAGAACGGTGGAACTGAAATTGTAAAATGTGTGCAAGGAAATAACGGGTATACGGAGTATTGCCCGGAATATGGTATTTTGCTCCGGGATCAAATGCATTTTGCGGACGCTCGCTAGGTGCTGCAACACCTTGGTATTTGGTTCGCAACTCCCACCACAAATCATTGTAGCCAGCTGGATCTGCTTTACCCGCAAAAACCTGCCAGCGCCACTGATCAACAACTAAACTGAAAGGTAGGAAAGCAATTTTTTGCAACGCTGTCTTCATCAACAAACCCAGGTCGCCTTCCGTGGATGGTATTTCATCCAGTAATTCAATCTGCTTGAGATAGGCGGGCGTTATGGATAATGAAATGGTATCGCCAACCGCTTCATGGAAACCATCATTGGCCGAACCTTGATACAAGGTAGGTAGCCCGTTATAAGCCCGTTGATAGTAATTGTGTCCTAGTTCATGATGTACGGTATTGAAGTCTTCTCCATCGACCTTAATGCACATCTTGATACGAATATCGTCCTTACTATCCAAATTCCACGCAGATGCATGGCAAACTACATCACGGTCAGCGGGTTTTACGAATAACGAACGATCCCAGAAAGTTTCCGGTAATTCCTCAAAACCCAGTGAACTAAAGAATTGCTCGCCCACTTTGACCATTTTAATTGCATCATAATCGTGTTCATTCAGCAGCGCTGTGAGGTCAACACCTTTGGCATTAGATTTTGGTGCGACAAGATCATAAATATTGTCCCAGCTCTGCGCCCACATATTTCCGAGCAGATGGGCCGGAATCGGGCCATCCTGAGGCACCACATCGGTACCATATTCCTCGCCCAGCTTAGCGCGCACATGGCAATGCAGCGCATTATACAAAGGCCCTACCTGTCCCCAGAGACGATCTAACTCATCCGCGAAAGCATCCGCTTCCATATCGTAACCTGAACGCCACATTTGCCCGAGGTCTGCATAGCCTAGTTCCTGTGCACCCTCATTGCTTAATTCGGTCTGACGGGCAAATAAGTCCCGCATCGGCGGAGAAATGGTTCGCCAGCCTTCCCAAGCCGTTCTTAGTTCGGCTTCATTTCGGGATCCGCTAATAATTTTTTCCAAAGCACCAAGATCCTGACACTCACCTTTTTCAGGACAATATTTACCTTTGCCGTACATACCGTTCATTTTAGTTGAAACAGCCGCAAGTTCAGCATTTTTAGCCGCATCATTCGGTGCTGGCAGGACAAGACCCTGGCGCAAGGCATCCAGCTTACGGCGGATATCGTAATCCAGTTTAAGATCATTATAGCGAGCTGCCTCGTTCGCCAGCCGCACCATTTCACCGGTTAGGTTTTCACTGGCCCGGGCGGACAGGGCTTCGGAATCTTGGGTGATGAAGTTCTGATACACCCACTCGGCCTGACTAACTTCAATAAAAAGTTGACTCAGCTTTTTTTCAGCCGCGATAATAAAGGCTTTCGCTTCTTCTGCGGTCGCTGCAGCTTGTTCCTCAGCTAAAGCATTCGGGGCCCATAACCACAAGCTGAGCGAGCTTGCGAGCAACAATTGTTGGATCTTTTTCATGGTTTTTTCCTATACGCTGTGAATAGAATTCATGCCTACGCTGTAACACGCAAAAAATAACGATTTAGTTTAGCAGAAAGCGATTTTATTTTCCCTGCAACAAGGATTGAGATGTAATGATATGGGATTACAACCGGTTTACAGTAACCATCTGAAATTTAAACCGACAAATAGCTGACGCACTGCTAATTAAAGGCTATTCTTGTAATACTTAATAACACCCGGGTAGACATGAATAACTTATTGAAAACCTTTCTTCCGGTACTATTTCTCAGCACATTCAACTGCTATGCACTGGAACCTCTAAAAACCGCTGTTGTTGAAGAGTCAGGCGCTGCCACAGAGCTTAGTCCAGCCCCTCTGTTTAAAGAGCTAATCCACAACGCCGAAATGGTTGCGGTAGCCCAGCTCAACCACACCCGCTATGAATATCTACGGGGATTTCCCAATAAAGGTGTTGCATGGATGCGTCCGCTGATGACATATAAAGGTAATCGCGAACTTGAGCAATTCACGGTTTATGATGAAGGCATTAAGGGCGAGCGCTGTTATTTTCCCGACACCGATTTATGGCAGGAAGGTAACCGGTTTTTAGTTTTTTTAAAACATGAAGAATTCATCCGTTACCGGGGGCTCACCCCGGTTTGTTACTTGCCGGTTTCCGTCAGCAGTGATAATCAGTATGTCTTACGCCTGCCGATAGATAATGTGCAAATGCCAGCTGAGCTACTAGCGCTCGCACAAAACTACCATTTCACCGATAGCGGTTCAAGAATAGATAGCAGCGAACTTTTTAGCGAAGAAAAAGCTCGGATGATTCGCGAGCGAAAAATGAAAGATGAAGGAGAATCACTGGTTTATACGCGTGGTATCCCAATATCAGCCGTGCGCGCCTACATTAAAAAACCGTAAGGCGGGCATTTTTCCCACCCTACGCTATTACTTTGTAACACGGCTCGTAGGGCATTGTGCCGGGCATTTTCATCCTATCTTGAGCCACAAATGCCTGCAGCAAGGTGTCCAGTAATTTCATTAGTGCCGGCTCACCACTAATTTCAAATTTTCCATGTTCGCGAATAGAAGCAATACCTACCGGCTTAACATTGCCGGCAACAATCCCAGAAAATGCCTTGCGTAAATTCCCTGCCAACAGATGTGGCGCCTGGTCGCGGAACAGATTCAGTGCAGCCATGTGCTCATGATCGGGTATGAACGGCTGTTGGAAATCGATATCGATATGTAAGCCCCAATTGAAATAATAAGCGCCACCACGTTTTTTCCGATAAGCCTTTACTTTTTCGATACCAGTTGACATCGCCACCGCAGTCGCCTGCGGGTCGTCAATAATAATTTGATAATACTCACGGGTTTCCTCACCGAGTGCGTGCACAATAAATTCATCAATTTGTTCAAAGTAGGCTGCGGCTGAAGCCGGGCCAGAAAAAACTAACGGAAAGGGAATACCCTCATTATCAGGGTGCATTAAAATTCCCAATAAATAGAGTATTTCTTCCGCTGTGCCCACCCCTCCGGGAAATACCACAATACCGTGACCGAGGCGCACAAAAGCTTCCAGTCGCTTTTCAATATCGGGCATAATAATGAGTTCGTTAACGGTTGGGTTTGGGCTTTCTGCGGCAATAATGCCCGGTTCGGTAATACCAATATAACGGCCCGGTGCGAGGCGTTGCTTACCGTGCGAGATAGTCGCACCTTTCATCGGTCCTTTCATTGCCCCGGGTCCACAGCCGGTACAAATATTCAAACCGCGCAAACCCATTTCATAACCACAGATCTTGGTGTAGTCGTATTCCACCCGTTTAATCGAATGACCACCCCAGCAAACCACAAGATTCGGGTCGGTATTAGGAATCATTGCACCGGCATTGCGAAGTATTTCAAACACTGCGCTGGTAATGCTTTCAGAGTCGGTTTCTTGATAACGCCCACCTTCACACATTTCAATATCGTGATAGACAATATCACGCAAAACTGCAGATAAAAGCTCGCGGACACCCTCAATTATTTTGCCATCGACAAAAGCAATGCCGGGGGCATTTTTCATGTCCAGGCGTATACCACGATTGGTGTGAATAACATCGAGTTCAAATTCGCGGTACAAAGCCAGCATAGCTTCGGCATCATCAGAAGAGCTACCGCTGGTCAAAACGGCAAGTGCACAACGGCGTAGCAAATCTTTTTGCTCTCCGGCACTGGCATGTTGCAGTCGTTTTACTTCTATGTAGGAAAGGGTGTTGAGTAGACCGGCGGGATAAACTTGGGTGGTTACAGCTTCCATTAATTATTCTCTATTTATATATAACTTTATCGATGGCAAAGCATACTCCAATTTATTTGCCCGCACAGTAGATAATGACTATATTTATCGCAAAAAAAAAACCAACCCCCGTATACGAGGGCTGGTTTTTTATCTAAATAACTCTAGTTTAGAAGTTAACTTCTAAACCCATGCGAATTGTCCACAATGAACGATTCTCTAGCAAATTATTGATGCTGCGGTCATTAAAGCGTTCGAACACATACTGGCCAGCATCGTTAACACTGGAGTTTACAACCTGCACGGAGAAGAACTGTGCATCATTCACCAGCCCCCAGCTGTCATCAATAAGATTGCCCAGGTTATATACCTTCACAAACACACGACCTTTAGTATTACCAAAGAGTGGTACTTCCTGATCTATACGCAAGTCAAAGCGAGTTGACCAACTGGCATACTGACCGTTGCGATCGGTTAGACCACTGCTCAGACCTTCTTTCTCAACAAAAGCGAAGAACGCGTTCACATCAAAGGTATCTGCGAAGACAACATTGCTGTCATTAAGCCCGGTTGGTACATACAACAGATGCCGTCCGAAGCGACCATTACCTTCAAGGTCGCCACTACCCATTACATAGCTCTGCGGCTGTCCTGATTTAGTGAAGGCGAACATGGAAACTCGGGTTTCCAGATCTTTGAAGAAGTAGTGACCCCAAGTAGTACGCAGGGTGAAACGATGCGGTACTTCGTAGTTGGATGTCGCAGGCATTGGATCGTTAATATCATTCAGGGCTACATTAGAGAAATTTGAACCGGCTGTTGAACTGGTCATTGGTGAAACATCTTCTGCCTGTGTAAAGGCATAACCAAACATCAAATCAAGTCCATTTTCAAACTCTTTGCGCAGAACCGTGGAGAATATATTGCTAACTGCAGTACGACTTGAATTAGTCAGCATAAAGTTATCGCGCCCATGATTGCTGTAGGCATAAATCGGCTGACCGATAATAGTTTCACCTACAATAGACTGCGACAGATCAACATAAATCGCTGCATCAACAGTGCGGGTATGCAGGTAATCGAAATCTACCTGAATGTCATACCATGGCATATCCCAAGTAACACCTAACGCGACTTTCCATTCAGCCGGTTGCTTGAAGTTAGGGTCAATCAAAGCCAAACGACTGGTGCTACCATTCGCAGGTGTTACAGCGCCTACCTCATCAAATAGTATTTGCGGTACGGCATAACCAGGCAAACCATTACCAACCAACGGAATACTACCGTCAAGTATAGAGCCTGAGCCATCGAAGTTACGCAGTTGTAACTGAACATTTGTCAGGCCATCGTTGCTATATGAATTAGATATCCAAACATTCGGGTTGCCGCCTGAATACAGACCAAAACCACCACGGACCGAAATATCATCTGCCGCACCCCAAGTAAAGCCGAAACGAGGTTGCAGCAAATCTATGCCATCAACGGTTGCATCATTGCGAATCCCGTTGGCCTCACTAAAGGCTGCATTGTAATTGGGTGCATCGTCGGTTTGAAACCAGTCATAACGCAGGCCGAAAACAATAGAGAGGTCTTGCGACGGGAAGTAAAGCTCATCCTGGATGTATACGCTGTTCTGTGTATTAGTGAATGATGCAGCTGCGTCAGTGGCAACATTGGTACCACCGGCGCTACCGTAATAAATACGGCTTGGGCGACCTAACTCGAAGCGATCAATACCCGTCATATTACATTCAGAATCATCGAAACGGCCTTGAGCAGATAAGGCTGCACAATGCGGAGGATTAGGAGTATTGGAAGTATCATCGAAGAAATCGTATTCACCACCTCTTGATTGTTGTACAAAAATATTAAATATATCCAGCGACTCTTGTTCAAAGCCGGCAGTAATTACATGGTTGCCCACCAAATACTGGCCAGTAATTTTGAAGAATTGCGACTCGGTGTTTAAATTATTGGCCTGGCGGGAATCATCTGCGCCCAGATATATAGTATCTCGGTTAATATTAATTTGCATATCAGCAAAACCAGGATCACCAACGGTTATCTGCGAATCATTCATTGTGTTGTTGCTGAAAAAGAACTCAGTTGAGAATGCATCCGTCCACTGAGAAGCTAATTTCGCAGTAAAGGTTTCAGACTCCGCGCCTTTTACATAAAAATGACCCGCAAATTCAAATTCGTCATCATCACCATCTGCACTACGATCTTGGAAACCATCAAAGTAGTTATAGATAAATGATGCGGTATGGTCGTCGTTGATATTCCAGTCTAGGCGCAACATGTACTTTTCAGTTTCCTGAGCACCATCACCAGGCGCACCACCTGTTTCATAACCATATACATCCCGGGCAATAGCATCTATCCGGTCAAAGTCTTCTTGGCTTAACCAATCACGAACTTCACCGATACCGGATCCAGCAGGACCACGAGCCAGAAAGACAGGCGCATCTGATTTTTCATAAGCGCCAAAAATAAACAACTTGTCTGCAATGATGGGGCCACCAATATGGAAGCCATATTTGCCTTCACTAAAACCAGGGCCACCGAGGCCAATTTTTTCGCCCTTAACAGTCAGTGAGTCACCGCGTAGTTCGTCACTGGTGTATTCATAGAAAGCGCCACCGGACCATTCGTTAGTACCGGTTTTGGTTACCGCATTAATGCTACAAGCAGAAAAACCGCCATAAGTTACATCAAAAGGTGCTAGTTCTACCGCAATTTGCTGAATAGCATCAAAAGGAAATGGCATGCCCACAGCGGTTGAGTAACCGTTGGAGTTCAGACCAAAGCGGTCATTCTGGCTAACACCATCGAGGGTTACGCTATTAAAGCGAGGGTTTTTACCTGCACAGTTGACTGCGGCACCACCATTTGCGTCATCCACATTCACTCGTGGGTCAATACTATATACATCAATAATATCACGATTGAAGGCAACTGATTTGCTGATATCTTCAAAGGAGAAAACTGCGGAAGGACCAGCGGCAACATCTACCATTGTTGCAGACTGACCTACGACCACAACTTCTTCCATGGTCATTTCTTCTTGCAGGTTAATTTGTAGGTTGTAGATATCACCGAGTGAAACAGAATTCACGAGTACCGACTTGGTGTTGTTAACCACGACCTGATAAGGCCCACCAACCGCTAGTCTGGTGGCAAGAAAAACGCCACTGGAGTTGGTTAGGTAGGTACGCTCTTTACCGGTACGCATGTCTTTAACAACAACGGAGGCTCCGCTGAGTAAATCACCGCCCTCATCGTAAACATAGCCTTTAATTGTTGAAGTCGTTACCTGCGCAATTACTGCAGGTGAAATAGCCACCATTAGTATCAGTGCTAGTACCGAAAACCAAATTCGGGTCTTTGTGTGCATGGATATCTCCTCTGGGTTAAATCTTATTTTATAAAGGTTAAATAGCTTTTATTCTTTAAAAAACTTATATCAATTAAAACTTACAGGGTGTAAAAACAAATTTCTTACGGTTTTCTTAGCAGACAATGAAGACAAAACACTTTAACAAACCTTTGCATCTCTATGAATTCTCAAACAATCCCATCTATCCTATTGATTTTTAACATCCCTCTCTAAGTCAACTTAACAGCCGACCCGCATGATTATATCAGGATTTCACACACATTTGATTACAATTTTTTAACGAAAATCGATTGCTGAACTAACATTTGCGCAAACCAGAGCATCATGGGTATCCGGAAATTACCGATACCATCATAATCAAGGCTACGGCTTGTGCTCTGGGTTTAGCTCTTCCCTGTTCCCTGTTCCCAATTTCCAAGTGTACAATATAGAAACTCGGAAGCGGCATGCGCGGCATGCAAAAACCGAGCGTCGAAGGGTGGATGCCAACTATTCGAGAAATAGCTTGCCGACTCATGCCTTCAAAATACAGGCGAATCGCCTATTTGAAGTCTAGGTTAATACCTCAATCCCCCCCGGTAGTGCTCAAGTGGTTTTGATCGCTACGACTCCATTTTCCGCTTCCTAGCTAGCGGCCACCAAAGCTGGTAGTACCAAGGCTGGCGCATTGAATCCGGATTTACGGTGCCGTATCGTTCCGGAACCCTTGAGTCCTGGAAGACCGCAGTTCCGAATAGAACATCCCAGATAAATAAGGTCTGCGCGAAATTTCCTGAAGGTACTCCGTTGTTACCAAGACCGTGATGGCCACGATGCAAAGAAGGTGTATTCACCAGGTATTCGAAGCCACGAACTAGGCGTTTTGTTGGGCCGTTTTGGTACAGGGATCTATCGGCTTTAAAACCGGTATGCAGGAGGACATTGTGGACTCCTATAACGGTCGCTGACAGTACCACCTGCTCAAATAGTCCGAAATAGGTCATAGCTCCCATCCACCAGAACCCCGGCATTACCCAGAACCAGAGCCAATTTTCACGAAAGGCTATAGATACCTGATATACAGTCGGCGTGTGATGGGTGCGATGAAGCGGCCACAGGCGCGGCCAGCGGTGCGCCAAGCGGTGTATCCAGTAATGCAAAAAGTCATCCGGTAAGAACACCAGCAGGAAGCCCAGCCAGAACGGGATTTCGGCAAGACTGTTGCGACTCTCTGGGAATAGCAAGCCGGTCAGTAAGAAAGCAATAATCAGCACCGCTGGTTTAATCAGCCCTAGTTGCATCAGACTTACAAAGTCAATGAGATGCTCCTCCTTTGCCCGCGATTGATGGCGGCTGATACCGGCCAAGTGTTCGGCCAGCAAAAACACGGCGAATAATCCGACTACGATAACGGTGTCAAGATGTTCCATTAAAATCTCCAATAATTATCAATATGCATTTATGCACATAAACGCACTAATTGTACATAAAAAATATAACTTAACAGCATTCCAACGCTAAGCATTTCCGAATAGTTTGGGTTAAGCTCTCGACCATCCTAAGTGTCTCCTTACCGTCTACTGTGTAAACGGCGTGTCTGCCCTCCTTTCTGTGATTGAGTAGACCAGCTTTATGCATAACCGACAGATGTCGAGAGATAACTGAACGATCTTGCGGCATTCTCTGGGCCAAAGTTTTGACATCACTGGGGCCGTAGGCGATAAGGTGCTTGAGTATTTCCACGCGCGCCGGTTCGCTAAACGCTTTGACGAAATCGGTATCTAACCCATTTAGAATTTTTGCCACTGCACGCTCTGTACTCATGTGTGCATATTAGCGCACATATTTTCGGAATACAAGCCTGCTGATTTTTTATATATAAAGCGTCACTTTTGTATCTCGAAGGTAAGCTCGTCACCCGAAATGGCCATCTCCTCATCCCGGATATATAAACGGCATTTTCGAAATTAGTACCGCCACCCAGATTCCGGATTTGGCTAATTCGCCGCCCTTAAATACTGGTTGGCATAGTGATGTCTAGTCACCCATTGTTGCATGTTTCTATTGATTACTTGGCGTTTCTAAAGTGGCTTTTTGCTCGAGGCTTTTATTAACCCCCATCATTTCACGAATACAATCCACAGAGTGTTCATTTAGCTGTTCAATGGTTTTTTCCATTTGCTCAAGATACTCTTGAGCTTGAGCATGATCAGCAAAGGTTTTATTATTCACTTGGTACTGCTGCTTCCCAGCTGACGATTTTTTATTTATCGTTATCACACCTTTGGAAATAATAGATTGAAGTCGCAGAGCATCAAGTTCGTTTTGCAGTACTTGTGCATCCAATTCCATTATCTTTTTGTTTGAGTTGTTCTGATTTCATTTTATTTGTTGTCTTTAAGATGGGGGTTTTGCAGCACATCATTACAATCATTTATCCTTGTCATTTACTTCTCAACCCACGACGATCTAAAGCTCTCATCAGAGTATAGGATTGGGTTCAATAACACAAAAGCCCGATGTAGTTCATGATCTAAAATAAATTGAAGTGCGTCGCTGAAGCGGCCATGGCGTGCTTGTCCAGCGTTTTCTGTTTTAAGAAGTACAGGCCCAGTGCGCAGTAGTTTGTTCACTGGGTGCCTGCTATGTATCATTCTCTTAAGATTTTTTATTTACTACCATTCTCTTTCTTATTAGTTACCTCAAATGATCCAACACCTGAAAGCAAATAACCAGTTAGTGCACCTATCAAGGTAGCCGTTGTTTGTTTTTCAAGTATGTCATGTAATGAAAGAATACCTATTAAAGGTATGATTAGTACGACACCTGTTATTTGAATAGCACGAGCACCAACTCCCCTTCTTGAATACAGGCGTTCACCGTATATTACGACTACGCCCACAAACATTAATATTATTAGAGCCTGTGACAACCAATTAATTATTGTATTTTCCATGATTCCTCTTTTGAGCCTAACGGTATGATATACAGAATACTGGGTCAGTACCATCACCGACCAAACAGAACCTAATTCAACACACCACGCCACGATCCTATCACACATAAACATCACTCATGAGTCAAAGCTCCTGCGCCCTACCCCTAGCAGAACGATTCCGAGTCACAAAAAAATACAACAACCAAAACACCAAATTCCAGCAACTTTCAGCACAATTCAGTCCTATAAACCAGAATTCCACCAATAGAACCCTGTCCAACTATCAAAATGCGGCAAAATCGAGCATAATTACAGGCTAATTTTCGCAACGAATCACAGCAGGAGCAGCAGCATGGCCAATTCTTTTTCTACCCGTAGCAAACTGAACATCAATGGACGCGAGATGGATTATTTCAGCCTGCCGGCACTTGAGGGCATTGGCGATATCAAGCGTTTGCCATTTGCCTTAAAAATTCTGCTGGAAAACCTGCTCCGCAATGAAAACGGGGTTGATGTTACCAAGGATGATATCGAGGCTTTATTAAATTGGGATGCAAAGGCTGAGCCTACTACCGAGATTGCGTTTACTCCTTCGCGGGTGGTGTTACAGGATTTCACCGGCGTACCAGCGGTTGTTGACCTGGCGGCGATGCGTGATGCGATGCGTGACCTGGGCGGTGATCCGAATAAGATTAATCCCTTGTCACCGGCAGAGCTGGTTATTGATCACTCTATACAGGTGGATTATTACGGTAGTGCCTCGGCGCTTGAGGCCAATACCAAAATGGAGTATGAACGCAACCGGGAACGCTATGGCTTCTTGCGTTGGGGGCAAAATGCGTTTTCTAATTTTAGTGTTGTTCCTCCGGGTAACGGCATAGTCCATCAAGTTAACCTGGAGTACTTGGCGCGGGTAGTATTTGCCACTGAAAAAGATGGCGTTACTGTGGCTTATCCAGATACCGTAGTCGGTACCGATTCGCATACTACTATGATTAACGGCATTGGCGTACTTGGCTGGGGTGTAGGCGGAATTGAAGCTGAAGCTGCCATGCTGGGGCAAGCGATTTCCATGCTGATTCCACAAGTTGTAGGCTTCAAACTCACGGGTAAATTACCAGAAGGCGCAACGGCGACTGATTTGGTATTAACTATCGTACAAATGTTACGCGAGCTTGGTGTAGTTGGAAAATTTGTTGAGTTCTTTGGTGATGGCCTGCAACACCTGCCACTGGCTGATCGTGCAACTATTGCTAATATGGCGCCAGAATATGGCGCGACCTGTGGTATTTTCCCGATTGATCAGGAAAGTCTAAACTACCTGCGCTTATCTGGCCGTGATGAAGACCAAATAGCCCTGGTAGAAGCTTATGCCCGCGCTCAGGGTATGTTCCATACCGTTGACTCAGTTAATGCCGAGTACAGCGACACGCTGGAACTGGATATGAACACGATAGTACCCTCAATGGCTGGCCCTAAACGCCCCCAAGATAGAGTGCTGCTAAGTGAAGCCCAACACGATTATTTGCGCGATATGCAACCGTTGATTGCAGACCGTAGCGATGCTACCCCTACCCCTGTAGTTAACTACAAAGAACAATCCTTTGAGCTAACCGATGGTGCGGTAGTGGTAGCTGCTATTACCAGTTGTACCAATACCTCCAATCCGGCGGTAATGCTGGGTGCTGGTTTAATGGCTCGTAATGCTGCTGCCCGTGGTTTGCAAGTAAAACCTTGGGTTAAAACCTCGCTGGCACCTGGTTCGCGGGTGGTTACCGAGTATCTGCAACACGCGGGTTTACTGGATGATCTGGAAAAACTTGGCTTTGATGTGGTTGGTTATGGCTGTACCACTTGTATTGGTAACACCGGCCCATTACCCGGCCCTGTAGGTGAGGCAATCCGGGAAAATGATTTAGTCGCTTGTTCGGTACTTTCCGGCAATCGTAATTTCGAAGGCCGTATTCACGCTGATATCCAGATGAATTACCTGGCTTCACCACCGCTGGTAGTTGCCTATGCAATTGCGGGAACTTTAAACACCGATTTAATCAATGACCCGCTGGGTCATGATACCGATGGACAGCCGGTTTACTTGCGCGATATTTGGCCCAGCAGTCATGAGATTCAAGAATGTGTCGCTGCCAATATTAACCCGCAAATGTTCCGCGATAGCTATGCCGGTGTTTTCGAGGGCGATGAAACCTGGCAGTCAATGCAATCCCCAGAAGGCGAAATGTTCACCTGGGCAGATGATTCAACCTATATTCGCAACCCGCCCTACTTCCAGGGCATGGGTGCCGAGCCTGAAGCGGTAACTGATATCCACGGCGCACGCTGTGTTGCCCTGCTAGGCGATTCTATTACCACCGATCATATCTCCCCTGCTGGGGCTATTGCTGCTGATTCACCCGCTGCTAAATATCTAATTGAGCATGGTATCGACAAGGCGCAATTTAACTCTTATGGCTCCCGCCGTGGCAACCATGAAGTTATGATGCGCGGAACTTTCGCCAATGTTCGCCTGCGGAATCTAATTGCTCCTGGCACCGAAGGCGGCTGGACTACTTACTGGCCCGATAATGAAGTTATGCCTTTATACGATGCGGCAATGAAGTACCAGCAAAGCAACACCCCGTTGGTAGTGCTCGCGGGTAAAGAATATGGCACGGGTTCTTCCCGTGACTGGGCTGCTAAAGGCACCACCTTACTGGGCATTAAAGCAGTGCTTACTGAAAGCTTCGAGCGCATCCATCGTTCCAACCTCATTGGTATGGGCGTATTGCCGTTGAACTTCCTGCCGGGCGATAGCACCACCTCACTGGGCCTTGATGGTACCGAGAGCTTTGATATCACGGGTCTGGATAATGGCAATGCCAGCGAAGTAACAGTGACTGCCACCGCTACAGATGGTAGCGAGACGGTTTTTCAGGCTAAGGTTCGTATTGATACACCAAAAGAAGCCGAATATTACCGGCATGGTGGTATTTTGAATTATGTATTGAGGCAACTTGTAAACCAATAAGGCTAGCTGGAAACTACCCCTTGGTTGCTTGCGCGAGAAACTCTCGGCGCAAGCTACCGGGGTAGAAAAGGCTTACGCTTGCCAATCAACTAGCCTTAACCCGGTAATGCGTGAAAACTCTTTAATGTTATGTGTGACAAGCACAACATCATAAGCTTTTGCTATTGATGCTATTAACAAATCATTCGGCCCAATTACTTTACCTTGCCGGCTCAAGTCTGCTCTTATAACACCATACTCTTCAGCAGCTCTGTCATCGAATGGTAAACTGTTTAACGGGGCAAAAAAGTGATTGAGTAATTGCAGGTTTTCTTCCACCTTTGCACTGTGCCTTGCTCCATAAATTAGCTCTGCTTTTACCACGCTACACAGCACTATTTGAGATGGAGAAGCCTCTCTAAAATGAACCAGAATTTGAGTATGGCTATCATTCAGCAGGTTAATACAAACATTGGTATCAAGTAAGAACATTAAGGAGCCTCTGATTTATTCTGAGTGAAGCAGATTGAGATTTATAATTTTTAAGAGCAAGGCGGTAAGTGCTTGTAATAGCAACGCTATTGCTAGTGCTTGCCAACGCATATGTCCATGGATGGACGGTAGTAGGATAATGCAGGAGCAATTATCGAGCTATTGGAAATTATAGGCTCAAGATGCTCATTCACGAATAGATCAGAGTCTCCTTAGTTAAACGCTTCTCGCTGTTCAAGCGGCAATTGCTCTGGGCGCTCTAATGTACCGCCTTGCCATTGTCCGAAAAGCTCAAAATAACCTTCAGGCCATTCATTCTCAACCTCTCTCATGGCTAGCTCAGCCATATATTTAGAAACTGATAAGTGTGCTTTTTCAGCCTTATTCTTTATTTTTTCGGCGACAGCGTCGGGGATATAGAAATGTAATTGCGCCATATTTCATCCTTAGAATATATTTGCTATATTTGCATTATAAGCAAAATATATTACTTGTCAATAATAACTACACCCCCCAATCCCCTTATCGTTATCAAGTTTGTGGTTCTCGGTAAAGCTGCTAGAAATTGACAACCATGTATATTTAAACCTATACTTTAAATATGCAGACTTACAAGACTAGGTTAAAAGAAGCACTTATTAGCAAGCATTTGGATACTTTTCCCTGTGTTGTCCTTTTAGGTGCCAGGCAAGTGGGGAAGTCTACACTCGCAAAAAGAATTCTTGGTGTCATTCCAGCTTCACTATACCTTGATCTTGAGGATCCACGAGACTTTGCCAAGCTGCAAGACCCATTGGCGTTTCTTGAAGCAAATAGAGAGCTACTAATCTGTATTGATGAGGTTCAACGATATCCAGAAATATTTCAGATATTTAGAACTTATCTGGACCAAAACAATCGCCCAGGACAGTTACTTTTGCTTGGGTCAGCATCAAGAGACCTGATAAGACAAAGCTCCGAATCACTAGCTGGCAGGATTTCATATATAGAAATCAACCCTTTTGTGGCAAGCGAGGTTAAAGAGTTAAGCAATTTGTGGCTGAGAGGTGGTTATCCTATCAGTTATCAACTTGATGATGATATGAGCTTCGACTGGAGAGTTAATTATATAAGGACTTTTCTTGAAAGAGATATCCCTGCACTCGGTATTGGTATTCCTGCAGCAACACTGAGACGATTCTGGACCATGCTGGCTCACCTAAACGGCTCACTTTTAAATGCATCAAAACTTGCATCCTCTATGGGGGTGAGTGTACCGACAATTAAAAACTATCTGGATATTCTGGAGGGCACATTTGTTATTAGACAGTTACCACCTTTTTACAGCAACACCAAAAAAAGATTAATAAAATCACCAAAAATATATATTAGGGACACTGGACTTATTCACTGTCTACTTGGTATCGAAACATACAATGATCTGCTTGGACACCCCGCCTTAGGAAACTCCTACGAAGCCTTTGTTATTGCCAGCGTGTTGGAAAAATTCCCAAGATTTGAAGCACGCTTTTATCGCTCATCAGGAGGTGCTGAAATTGATCTGATCCTACAAAAAGGCAATAAAACAATCGCAATAGAAATAAAGTCATCAGCAGCACCATCCCTTGGCAAAGGTTTTTTTGAGGCTTTAAAAGTCATCAACCCTGATAAAGTACTGGTTATTGCACAAATTGATCAAGCATTCCCAATAAAAGCAGATATCTGGGCTTATAACTTGATGGATGTTTTAGAAATGGAGCTTTAGGGAGCCTCTTCCGAGGCTGACAGCAAACTCTCTTCCAACAATCTTGAAGCTACCACAATCAAATCATGCTCAGTTAACAAACCCACCAGCTTGCCATCTTCAACAACTGGCAGGCAGGCGATATTATTATCCCGCATGGTGCCAATTGCCTGTACGGTTTTGGTATCGGGTGAAACTGTATGAATCTCGGTTTGCATAACCGACTCAACCGGGGTTTTATTCTCCGGTGATAGTTTCCCCTGAGCCAGCAAGCGCAATAAGGTTCGGTGGGAGATCAAGCCTACCAAGTCGAGTTCTTCGAGGAATTACCAAAAACCAATGTAGGCAAGATACTCAGGCGGGAATTACGAGAAATGGCATCTAAAAACTAAGGGATCCTGGTTTATTTTGGACAAGACAGTTTGAGAAGAAAAACATTCAGATTCAAGTGCGAAGACCATACAACGCATGGTCTGAATAGACACATGATGATGTGAGTTCAGGTGGCTCCAATCCCCAGATAGAAACACACATGCTGGGAATTGGTGCTTACTATAATAATACATTGCTAATAACCAGATATCAGAACTCATCGTTAAACAGGCCTGCCAACGCATTGATTCCTGTATTTGTACCCTCATATAACACTACCACTGCAATTTTAGGTGATCCATCTGCGCTGGTGATGAATAATCCAAATAATTTCAGCCTGGGTCTAGGTTTTTGGGCCTGGGAAGGTGAAATGCAAATGATGCTTGGAGAGTTAAACCAGAACCCAAACACTACTGAAAAAGTAGTGGCTAACCAAACATTACTCGCCTCAACAGTAGTTCAGGCTATAGACTGGGATAGCTACATACCTGGAAATTCTGCAGTTTATCCGACTGGAAATTTTGGTAATCAACTAAAAGCTGTCGCACAGCTTCGCAAAGAAAATATCGGACTGGAGGTTGCCTATGTAGCTACTGGTGGTTGGGACACGCATACCAACCAGGGCACTGGCGATACTGGACTATTTGCCAATTTGACCCTTGCCCTGTCGGAAGGATTAAATGCTCTCTATCAAGACCTGAGTGCCACCCACGCAGGCAAATTCACCATAATAGTACAAAGTGAATTTGGTAGAAGAGCTTACCAAAATAGTGCTAATAGCACCGATCATGGTTATGGCAACCCAATGTTTATCATTGGTGATAGTGTTGTTGGTGGCTTTCACGGTCAATTCCCTGGATTATTGCCCAATCAATTACTCCAAGGTCAAGATGTTAATGCCACTGTAGACTACCGTGATGTGGTCAGTGAAATCATGTTAAAACGCCTGCACAACCGCTTCCTGGGCTATATATTTCCTGGTTACACTGACTATACAGAATTAGGGGTTATTGCTGGCACTGGTCTATCACCGGTTTATGACTTTGATTACGACCCGCTTTTCAGCGGTGGGTTTGAATAATACATTGCCCAGAGGAAGTACCTACCACTAAGACTTATGCCGCTTATGGTGATGTAATTTGCCCAGTGCAGAAGCCACGATGATAAAAAAGACCTGCCCTGGGGTACAGCTCTGGGCAACGAGCCGGTATCTAAATAACACGGCTCCCAATGATATCCCGGCTCGAAGGCCGGGAAGACAACGCATAGGCGGTATTTCAAACCCCTCAACCACTCAAATATCCGTGGCCATGATTTTATCGGTGGACCGATTCAGGCGACGGCGTTGTTCCGGTGGGTGCTAAAAATTATTCACACAGACGGTTGATTTCTCGGCCATCCCGGCTGCAATTAATGCGAGTGCTGGTGTTTCTGACTACGGTGCATGAGACCGTGAATGATAGTGCCGACTACCAGTGCCTGAAACAGAGCGCTAGCCTGGCCCTCATGCATACCGAGCAACTGCGGCGCCAGAAAATAGCCGGGTAGCGCGGATACTGCAACGATCAAAATCATAATAAATGCCAGCCGGTTACCGCTGACAGGTTGCAAAATCAACCAAATCACCATGCCCGCAAGCAAACGGTGTAATAGCACTGCCATAACAAAGGTATTGCCCGTATTCGCCGATTGTGCCAAAGCCTGGGATAACGCCGCACCGTCCAGCATGGAATGAAAAGCCAGTCCCGCTGTTGCAATTACCAGGGTAATGATATGCGTCGTATGCGCCAGCCGGTGCAGACTGTGTTCCAGCAGACTGGGTAAACCGATACCAACCACTACCAGTGCTAGTCCGGCAACCCCTACTTCTCTGTATACTTCCGGCAACAGCACAAAAGCCACCATCACTAACAATAGAATAATAAGGCCGCGTTCGAGTTTATGCGCCCAGCCGGGAATTTTTTGCGCCCGCAAGTAAAGCAGCGGACCCAGCAACATAATCAACACTGCCAGTGTGATTAGCAAAATTTTATTCCTGTAAACTTATGCCTTATCAGTTTTTGCTGATGCATCTTCAAAGCCTTTGTAATTTCTGCGCTCAGAATACTGTATGAAATATCCCAGCTAGAGGTGTAAAATACTCGTTAAAGAATAAAAACGGTCCATAATCCCAATTATACTGGCTTTCTTATAACATCATGCAAACAGACGCCATAGAAAAACAAATTCGTGAAAGCTGTGACTTTGCCACAGTAAAAGGCGATTTGATGGAACTGCTTGATGCGGTAGCTGCGCGCCAGCAGCAACAGCCTACTAAAAAAGACCTTGAAACCGGTGCCCGTTTTATCTGTGATTATATTGAGCAAGTTCCTTATATGATCAAAATTGCGATTACCTCCGCTATAAATGTAGGCCTCGAAAAAGAAATCAACTGTATTTTAGCGGCGGTTATTTCCTATTGGGATAATGACAACGATGTTATCCCCGACCATATGGGGGTTATCGGCCTAATGGACGATGCCTATTGTTCGCTGTCACTGCTGCAATCGGTTTCCGACCATTACCGCCTGCAAACTGGGAAATTTATGTTTCCGGCCGACCTCACCACCGCCAATCAGGCAATGCGGGAAATTATTGGCGACCCGTATGCCGCCGAACTTGACCGCTTTATTTTCACCACGCTGCATGAAGCTGCGGTTATGGAAGCAGTAAAAGCTCTGGCTGATCAGGAAAAACAGCTCTACTTCGATATGCAGGGCACCATTTGGAGCCACGATTCGGCCGAAGCCATTGACATCCCATCCCTAAAATCCATCGGCTTGTTGTAGATACAGTCTATGGAAACAAATGTCCAGCGACTGTGTGGTGATCATACAAGGGTGGGCATTTATGCCCACGCGTCACGCTACAAGCATTAAAGCTTGGCGAATGCTTCCCGGGTTAGGTTCCGGCTGTCTTTTTCGGCCACTACGATATTGTCTTCAATACGAATTCCGCCATAGGGTCTGAGCTGATCTATTAGTTCCCAGTTCACTGCTCCGGCATTTCCCGAGGCTTTCAGTTTCGCCAACAGACTGTCGATAAAATACAGTCCCGGCTCTATTGTTAATACATTAGAGCTTTCCAGAACCCGGGTTAAACGCAAGAACGGATGCCCGTCCGGGCGTGGTAAGTCCTCACCCTGGTTATCAATCAAGCCGGCAACATCGTGGGTTTGCAGACCCAGGTAGTGACCTAAACCATGTGGCAGAAAGGTGCTGGTGATACCTTTGGCAACGGCGGCTTCTGCAGTGACTTTCAGAATTCCAAAATGGGCCAGTAATTCGGCAATTTCATGATGTGTACGCAGATGCAACTGACGGTAATCAACTCCGCTGACTGCGGCTTCTGCAAGGCGCAACTCAAGTGCATCCATACCCGCGAGCAGGTCGGCAAACAAACTGGAATCAGTGCAGTAAGTACGGGTAATATCAGCTGCATAGCCATAGCAAGTAGCCCCGGCATCAATCAAAAAGGCGTTCCGCTGCCGGGACCTTGCACGATCTTTACCCTGATAATGTAATGTCGAGGCGTGCTCATTAATGGCGACAATACTGCCATAAGGCATTTCATGTTCTTGCAACCCTGCCGCACGGCAATAGCGCATATCAATTTCAAATTCAGACTCACCGGAAAAAAATGCATCTCGGGCGGTATTATGTGCGCGTGCTGCAATCCGGTTGGCATCGCTAATACAGGCAAGCTCCCAGTCGGTTTTCCGGGTTCGATCCAAGTGTAGATGATTTAATAATGTCTGTGGATTAAGGCTGACATCACCAACCCCACGACGATCTTCAATTTCGCCAATCATTACAGCATGAGAACCGCTGACAATCTGCTGCGCCGGTAGCGGCTGGTTTATCAGTTTTATTTCAAAATGATCGGCCCACCAACTCTCTGGTGTCGCCGGTGGTGCATGCCAATAGTCGCTCGGCTGATAGTAGTAAAGCACGGGCTTTTTTCCACTACGCAATTGCAGCCAACAGTCGGCATGGTGGGTTAAAGGCAACCACGCCATAAAGTGTGGGTTGGGTTTAAAGGGATAATGATAATCATCCAGAAAGGCGGTGGTTTCGGTACCTGAGAAAATCAGTAGCTCATCGTAGTGACAAGCCTCTAGTGCTGTTTCCAGTTGCTGCTGGCGATTGGAAATATGGTCGGCAAATAATGCCTGCGCATTGCTAATCATTCGGTTTCTCCAAGTCTATTAACCCCAATCTCCAGATAGAAACACGGATGCTGCACATGCTATTGACTCCACAGCAAAACAAAAAATAACCGCCGAACCTACGGGTGCGACTCATATTTTTTATTTCACTATGAATCCAATATCATACACATCATATCGCGCCTCTATCTGGGGATTGGGGTTTACTGTTAGAATATTGCTATATTCTAACTATAGCTAAGGGTTCAGTAAAATGCTTATTGAACCGCGTATAACAGGCAGTTTATCCATGTCCATTGTCCTCTACAATACTCGCAGCCGAAACAAGGAGGTTTTTACCCCCATAGACCCGCAGCGGGTGACCATGTATGTCTGTGGCCCAACTGTCTATAACTATGCGCATATCGGCAATGCCCGGCCGGCGGTCATCTTCGACCTGTTACGCCAGCTGCTGCAGTTGCAGCACCCACAGGTAGTCTATGCCCGTAACATCACCGATGTTGACGACAAAATAAATCAAGCCGCAGCAGACCAGGGCGTAGCTATCGCCGAAATATCCTCACAATATGCCGATGCCTACCGCAAGGATATGGCAGCATTGGGGGTTCAAGCCCCGAATATTGAACCGCATGCCACCGATCACATTGCTGAAATCATCAACATGATTAAACAACTTATCAGCAGCGGGCATGCCTATGCCGCCGAAGGGCATGTGCTTTTTTCGACTGAAAGTTTTAGCGACTACGGCAAGCTTTCCGGTCGTAAAATCAAGGATATGATTGCTGGCGCACGAGTAGAGGTTGCCCCCTTCAAGCGCCATCCGGCAGACTTTGTACTCTGGAAACCTTCCGTTAATCCCCTGCCCGGCTGGGACAGCCCCTGGGGTTGGGGGCGACCGGGCTGGCATATTGAATGCTCGGCAATGGCAGAAAAACATCTGGGCAATACTATTGATATACATGGCGGCGGCCAGGATTTGGTTTTTCCACATCACGAAAACGAGATTGCTCAGAGTGTCTGTGCGCACGGCGGTAAGGCCATGGCAAACTACTGGCTGCACAATGGTTTTATTACTGTTGAAAAGCGCAAAATGTCAAAATCCTTAGGTAATACGCTAACCGTTCATGAACTCCTGAAACAGTGGCAGGGTGAAACACTTCGCTACCTGTTATTGTCTGCCCATTATCGCCAGCCATTAGACTGGTCGGCGGGCGAAGTTCAGCGTTGCCAAAAAACTCTAGAGCGCTTATATACTATTTTACGCTCGGTTAAAGAACAGGGTCTGGATCTAAAAATCGCTGCAGAGATACCTGCAGACTTCCTGACGGCTCTGAATGATGATATCAACACGCCAAGAGCACTGGCAGAACTCAATGCACTGGCGCGGCGTATAGGTAAGTTGGACACAGCTATCGAAAAACAAGCGGCAGCTGCGGATTTACTCGCAGCCGGTGCTCTCCTTGGACTGCTACAGGCAGACCCCAGTGAGTGGCTTAACGCCGGCTCGGCTAAAACTAGTAACGTAGATGCTAACGCCATCCAAACCATGGTGGAAGCCCGTGACGCTGCCCGCGCAAGCCGTGATTTTGCCGAAGCAGACCGCCTCAGAGATGTGCTCCTGGAAATGGGCATAAGCCTTGAAGACAGTCCTGACGGAACCCGTTGGCGCATATGAGTATTGATAGCGCGCAGCAGGAAATTGTCGATAACTTCGCCTTGTTTGACGACTGGATGGATCGCTATCAATACCTGATTGATTTGGGTAAACAATTACCGCAACTCAGCAGTGATGAAATGATCAGCGATAACCTGGTTAGCGGTTGTCAGTCACAAGTTTGGTTGGTAGCGTCTGGTAGCCGGGATTCCCTTAGTTTTCGCGCCAATAGCGATGCCGCTATTGTTTCCGGTTTAATTGCCTTGTTACTGCAAATTTATTCTGGGCGCAGTGCCACTGAAATCCTCGAGTCAAGTCCTTGGTTTGTTGAAAAAATCGGTCTTTCCGAGCATCTGTCGCTGACCAGAGCAAATGGTCTGGCAAGTATGCTGGCAAAAATCCAGCAACATGCGTACAAGGCTAACTCACAAACCTGAGAAAATATTAGAGTCTTGTTGGTTAAAGAAAAACCTTGCTCTCGCCAAGGCGCAGGGAACGCAGAGAAGATCAAAAACAAATCTATGTGGGGTTTCCTTTGCGTTCTCTGCGTCTCTGCGAGAACCAATTAAAAAACCTTAACCGCTAAGCACTCCCTTGCTACTACCACCAACAATTTACTTTTGTATAGGCAAAAAAAAGCCCCGCCGTTTGGCGGGGCTTTTTGTCTTGCAAGATACTGCTAGTGCTTAACGATCAAGAACAATCAGTTCTACACGACGGTTCTGATGACGGCCTTCGTCTGTGTCGTTTGTAGCGACTGGACGAGACTCACCATAACCTTTAGCACTCATGCGATCTGAGCTGATACCTTTAGAAACCAGGTAATCACGAACGCTGTTAGCACGACGCTCAGACAATCCTTGGTTGTAGCTATCGGAACCAACACTATCTGTGTGTCCGGCAACTTCAACGACTACTGAGCCGTTAGAAGCCAGCAATTCAGATGCTTGGTCCAGTTTAGCTGTTGCGCTAGCTTTCAGTTTGGCACTGTCAAATTCGAAGTGAACGCCCTGTAGGTCGATAACTGCTTCAATTTCACAACCATCCAGGTCAACTACTGCTCCGGCACGAGTGTCAGGGCACTTGTCGCGTGAATTTGGTACGCCGTCACCGTCGCTATCGAGTGAACAACCATACTGGTCAACCGCAACACCGGCGGGGGTGTTAGGGCAACGATCACGGCTATCTGGTACGCCATCGCCATCCGCATCGCCGTCTACTGCTGCAACAGGCTCAGCTACAACTACTGCTGGACGAGGATCTGCGCCGAACTTATAGTTCAGGCTAGCTCTGAGGAGTACATCACCATAGCTGCTTTGTGACATCAAAGATGTTTCATCTGCAACATAGCGATAATCGGCTTCTACACGGGCAAACCAATGTCCGCGCGCACTCCAATCACTCTGGAAACCTATACCTATGAGAGCGCTTAAATCGGTAGCACGATCGAGAGAATTGTCATGTTTGGCTGCGCCAACACCGAAGGCAACAAAAGGGCGGAAACCGTCATCTTCGCCAAAGTGGTAACGACCAACTATCGATGTATCGCGCAATGTATATCTTGTGCTTGCACCAAGCAGGTTGTTTTCTAGAATGACAGACTGATCAAACTGAGGGTCATTCAGGAACCGTGTGACTTCGAGATCAAAACTCAAGTTTTCAGTAAAGAAACGACCGAGGTTGAAGCCATAAATAATCCCATCATCGTTGGTGCGACGATCACTATCGAGGAATTGAACCCCACCGGATACGCCAGCATAAATACGACCGTCGGTATATTCACCGGCCTGAACAGGACTTGCCATCAGTGCAAGTACAGATAATGTTAAAAGGGTTTTTGTTTTCACAATTTTTCTCACTTTTTAAGGATATAATTTTCAGGGCGCTTACCGAAGTCCCCCTCTAATAACGGATACATCAGCTTCACAAAGTGCAGTTTAGCAAATTTTTAACAATTACCCAACCGTTTTTCTGCAAATTAGTCATTAATTTATGAATTTTCGGGCATACAACCGCTAAAAACTGAAAAATGCCTGACAATCAGTGGGTAAACGCTATCTATTGCTATTTAGCCCATCTGTTTCTGGCGGATTTCCCAGCGCTCCTGCGCATCCAAGCATAAAGTTGCAATTGGTCGGGCCTGTAAACGGGCCAGGCCGATTTCTTCACCGGTTTCATCGCAGTAGCCGTAACTACTATCATCAACACGATCAAGCGCCTTGCTGATTTTATTTAACAACTTACGATAACGGTCACGCGTGCGTAATTCCAGGCTATTTTCCGTTTCGCGAGTTGCCCGCTCCGCCTCATCGCCAACATCCCGAACTTCGCCTTTAAGGTTGTTGATCGTCTGTAGGGACTCTTCTTCGAGTTCATTCCGCCACTGACACAGTTTCTGGCGAAAATACTCCAGCTGTTCAGCACCCATATACTCTTCACTTGCTTTAGGTTTATAACCGGCCGGCAAGGTTACTTTATCTTCATTCATTCTAGTAAGGCTCTCCACAGCAATTCATCTGCTGAAAATATATCCACAAAATCTATCTTGTTGTTTTACCCCAATCCCCAGATAGAGGCGCGATATGATGTGTATCATATTAGGTTTCACAGTGAAATAAAAAATATGAGTCGCACCCGTAGGTTCGGCGGTTATTTTTTGTTCTGCTGTGGAATCGATAGCATGTGCAGCATCCGTGCTTCTGTCTAGGGATTGGGGTTTTAATTGCAATTATAATTTTGCGCTTAAGATAATATTAAAATCGCAGGCTGTTATAACTTAACTAGCGGAAAGGCGCAAGGTATTTTTCACTCGAAAGCCTGCTTTTGGAGTAAAATTCCCGAATTATTCACTTTATATATCGACAGGAAATTTCGAAAATGTTGGATCTCGCATGATAAAGCGCATGTTACAAGGCCTGATTCGCGGTTATCAGCGCTGGATCAGCCCTATGCTTGGCCCGCATTGTCGATTTACCCCTAGTTGTTCGCAATATGCAAGCGAGGCCATTGAGCGTTACGGGGCTATTAAAGGTAGTTGGTTGGCCATAAAACGACTGTTGCGTTGCCAACCCCTGTGCAAGGGTGGCCACGACCCAGTGCCTTAAAATTAGGGTTACTAATTCCATGGTATTTGATAACATTAGACGATCGATTTAACTGCTAACGCGGAAACTCCGCAGACTGAGGATAAAAAATATGGGCTTTCTTGAAGGCAAACGCGCACTGATTATCGGCGTAGCATCACCCCGTTCTATCGCCTGGGGCATTGCAGAAGCCATGCACAAACAAGGTGCAGAACTTGCATTCACTTATCAAAATGATCGCTTAAAGTCCCGAGTAGAAAAAATTGCAGCACAGTGCGATTCCGATATCGTCATCCCTTGCGATGTGGCTACCGATGAGCAAATTGATAATACTTTCTCAGAGCTGGGTAAACACTGGGATAAGTTTGATATTTTGATTCACTCTGTAGGCTTTGCGCCTCGGGAAGAGCTCAGCGGTGATTATATCGATGCTGTGACCCGGGAAGGTTTCAAAATTGCCCATGAGATCAGTAGCTACAGTCTGGCCGGGCTGGCTAAAGCCGCCCGCCCCATGATGCAGGGCCGTAATGGCGCAATTTTAACCCTGAGTTACCTAGGGGCAATTCGAGCCATGCCTAACTATAATGTTATGGGGCTGGCTAAAGCCAGTCTTGAGGCGAATGTCCGCTACCTCGCTCAAAGCTTGGGTCCGGAAGGCACTCGAGTAAACGCTATCTCTGCAGGCCCGATTAAAACCTTGGCCGCCGCCGGCATTGGAAATATGCGCAAAATGCTGGACCATGTAACCCGCACAACACCCCTGCGACGGACAGTATCCACCGAAGATGTCGGTAATGCTGCCGCCTTTCTATGCTCTGACCTAGCGGCGGGAATTACCGGCGAAATAACCTATGTGGATGCAGGCTACAGTATTTTGGCGATGTCGGAATTGTCGGCGGAACAGGGTTAAGCTACCCGGACAAACACATAAATACAGGCATAAAAAACCCCGGATACCCGGGGTTTTTTATTGACAAAAATCAAGTTAGGGCTGGCTTAATATAAATTACCTGCCAGCTTTTCCTCATTAATATGAACTTTAGCTTGCTCGCGCAACCAAATCAAAACTCCGGAATTTTCAACCACTGCCGCTGAATTGGCGATCATTTGTTTATATTGCGTGGCCTCGCCCGGACTTGTTGTCGCGCCCGCCAAGACTTCGCCTTGCTGGACCACAGCATAATCATTATCAACCGGCAGCGTGCGATAGCCTTTATCGCTCGCAGACAGCTTAAACACTTCGCTGATTAAGCTGATGCCGTACTGGATATCTCCGCGCTGGGCTTTTTCAACTTTCTGGTATTCTAGGCCTTCTGCCTCAGCAATTGCCTCCAGACTTTCGCCGTTAGCTACTGCCGCGAGAATTTCTTCAGCTTTGGCGGCGGCTTTTTCTGAAGCGGCTACCAGTTTCAATTGTGCAGCAATTTCGACTTCAACATCAGCAAACGCTCGCGGGCTTGAGGGCATATGTTCATTTACCCGAAGTACCACGACATGGTTCAGTTCCAGTTCTACCGGTTCGCTACTGGCACCTTCCTGGAGAACCAATTCCGAAAAGGCTACTTTTGCGACCTCGGTATTAGCAGCGATACCACTGCCGCCTGCCCGACCGAATGGACCCTCGGTTTTTATTTCCAGGCCTAACTCTTCAGCCGCAGCTCCCAGTGTAGTTGGGTCTTCATAGATGAGATCTACCAAACGATTAGCCTGTTCGAGATAGAGGCTTTCCGCTTGTTCCGTTGCATATTCACTTTCTAACTGAGACTTAGCTTCCGCAAAGGTCATGCCCTGGGATGGTTTAATTTCGCGTAATAAAATCAGATGATAACCAAAGCCGGTTTTTACCGGATCAGAAACTGCTCCAGCTTCCAGCTCATAAAGCGTATCTTCAAAAGCCTGAACCATGACCCCAGGTTCAATCCAACCTAGGTCGCCACCATCTGCTGCGGAGCCTGTATCATCCGAGTATTCTTTTGCCAGCTCGGTAAAATCTTCACCCGCGCGTATTCGTTCGACCAAAGCGGCGGCTTTTTGTTTTATATTTTCACTGGTAGCTTTATCCGCATCCTTATCGATGCTAAACAAGATGTGGGATGTAAGGCGCTCTTCAGTGGTGATAAAACGAGCTTTTTGATCTTCAAAATGCTTCTCAAGCATTTCATCATCGAACTCAACCGTCGCCTTAAACGCAGCAATATCAAGCTCAATATATTCTATAACGACCTGTTCTTCACTCAAGAAGCTGTTCGGGTTGGCTTTGTACCACTCGCTCACCGCCTCATCACTTACATCAGTATCTTCAGTAAACATGCTGGCAGAAACGATGGCACTCTCAAAGCTGCGTTGTTGGTTTTGTATAGCAGCTAGTGCCTCAACCTCTCTATCAAGGCCGATACTTGATGACATAACGGCGGCTGGTATTTGCTGAACGACCAGATCCCGGGCCAACTCACGTTCGAAACCTCGCGGAGACATCGACTCAGCTGCGAGCATGCGTTGATAGAGGTCAGCATTAAACTGGCCGTCAATATGGAATGCTTGCATTGCACGGATACGCTTGCCTAACTCTTCTTCAGAAACCGCTAGGCCCATTTCCATCGCATATTGACGCATCAATTCACGGTTAATCAATCCTTCGAGGTGGCCGCGACGGGCTACCACAGTATCAAAAACATCTGGATCAAAGGCTTCACCTACTGACGCCCGCAACTGCTGTTGATAACGCTGCCAGGAACTCTGGAAATCACTAATTGTAATTTCAGTATCATTGACCTTGGCAATGGCATTGTCAGGAATGGTTGTGAAATAACTGTCGATCCCAACAAACGCGAAAGGAATAATCAGTATCCCGAAAAAAACGAAGGCCAATGCCCCAGTGAGGCGATCTCGAAAATATTGCAGCATGTTGAACTCTACTACCTGTGTTTTTAATAAATGATAAAAATAAGCTATCTGTCAGCCGCTGATTATAAACTAGTCTGAGGCATAGGGTTCACCCCTGTCAGTTGCCTATCAATTACCTAGCCGTTATCGGTGTGCTGATTCCGCTATTGTTCAATTTAATGTGTTGTATAAAACAAAGGACACCTAATTAGGTGCCCTCTGGTGGTACTGGCGGAGCGGACGGGACTCGAACCCGCGACCCCCGGCGTGACAGGCCGGTATTCTAACCAACTGAACTACCGCTCCGTGTTTTGGTGGGTGCAGACGGGATCGAACCGCCGACCCTCGCCTTGTAAGGGCGATGCTCTCCCAGCTGAGCTATGCACCCAAGCTCATACCAAAGCTTTGGTATTTCTTACCCTACGGGGCCTCTGATTTATTCTGGGTGAAGCAGATTGAGATCTATAATTTTCAAGAGCAAGGCGGTAAGTGCTCGTAATAGCAACGCTATTGTGCTAGTACTTACCAACGCAGCTATTGGGAATTATAGGCTCAAGATACTCATTCACGAATAGATCATAGGTTCCCTAACGCGGTGCGCTAGTTTACGGCATCCTTCAGGGCTTTACCAGCCTTAAATGTAGGATTTTTTGAAGCTTTAATTTGAATAGCTTCACCGGTGCGTGGGTTACGACCCATGCGCGCAGCACGGTGCTTCACAGAGAAAGTACCAAAACCAATCAGCGAAACGGTATCTTCTTCCATCAGGGCACCAGTTACCGCAGCAACAAAAGCATCAACTGCCTTGCCTGCATCTACTTTGCTCGTTTCAGTTTTTTTAGCAATTGCATCAATTAAATCAGATTTATTCATTCTGCACTCCGTATTTATCGTCTAAGATTATGTTGAAAAAGCATGCCACAAGCTCAATTATTATAATTGAATAACAGAAAACTCCCTCTGCTTAGCATGCTTACCACAGGAATTTAAAATTCTACTCCCCAGTCTGAAACCCTTGGTATTAAAGGTCTACAAGGGCTCAAGAGATGAATGTTATAACGCATCAGCAGTCTTGGCAATAACAATCTCAGATTAATTTCACGGGCACTAGCAATACGCTCTTACCCGGCCTGTGAATCTGTTTAGAGATTGCGATTGCAAGTGGTTATTGTCAAAGGAAAATCATATTTTTCAACATGATATTTTCTTGAACTTTCTCCTGTTTAGTGAGCTCGTATCGATTTACCTTTTTTTTCATCGGGACCTTTTGAAACCGGCTTTTCTTCGCTGATCAGCGGGCTTGGCTGGCGGGTCAGTGCATATTCGAGTACTTCATCTACCCACTCTACTGGCTGAACTTTCAACTTCTTGAGAATGTTTTTAGGAATATCTACCAGATCTTTTTCGTTTTCAGCAGGAATTAATACCAGGCGGATTCCACCCCGGTGCGCGGCCAGCAATTTTTCCTTTAAGCCACCAATGGGTAAGATCTTGCCGCGCAGAGTTATCTCGCCCGTCATCGCTACATCCGCGCGTACTGGAATTCCGGTCAAGGCTGAAACCACCGCCGTACACATGCCAACACCTGCACTCGGCCCATCTTTGGGTGTAGCGCCTTCCGGTACATGCACATGCACATCATGTTTGAAGAAATAATCGCTGGCAATACCCAGATGCGCAGCCCGGCTGCGAACCACTGTAAGCGCCGCTTGAATAGACTCCTGCATAACATCACCCAGTCGTCCGGTATGGATTAACCGACCTTTGCCCGGCACCAGACTAGACTCAATGGTCAGTAACTCACCACCAACTTCGGTCCAGGCAAGCCCTGTTACCTGACCAACCTCGTCTTTGTCTTCTGCCATACCGTAACGGAACTGGCGTACACCCAAGTATTTTTCAAGATTTTTGCTATCGATACGAACTTTTTTACGACGTTTATTGAGCGCCAGCTCTTTAACTGCTTTGCGGCAGAGTTTTGCCAGCGTGCGCTCCAGTGAGCGCACGCCCGACTCACGGGTGTAATAACGGATAATATCAACTATTACTGTGTCAGGGATGTTGAGCTCTTCAATATTCAGGCCGTGCTGATCCATTTGCTTAGGCGCCAGATAACGACGACCAATATTCAGCTTTTCATCTTCGGTATAACCCGCCAGACGAATAACTTCCATCCGGTCTAGTAAAGGCCCCGGAATATTTAACGAATTGGCGGTGGCAACAAACATGACTTCGCTGAGGTCTAAATCCACTTCCAAGTAGTGGTCTGCGAAAGCAAAATTTTGCTCTGGATCTAATACTTCCAATAACGCTGAGGATGGATCACCACGAAAATCTGTGGTCATTTTATCTAGTTCATCGAGCATAAACAGTGGGTTTCGAGTGCCTACTTTGCTCATATTCTGCACTATCCGGCCCGGCATAGAACCAATATAAGTACGCCGGTGCCCACGGATTTCCGCTTCATCACGAACACCTCCGAGAGACATCCGGGTGAACTTGCGACCGGTAGACCGGGCAATGGAGCGACCAAGAGATGTTTTACCAACGCCTGGTGGCCCTACCAGGCACAGAATCGGGCCTCTCATCTGCTTGACTCGTTGCTGCACGGCCAAGTACTCGAGAATGCGCTCTTTGACCTTCTCCAGACCATAATGGTCGGCATCCAGAATTTCAGCAGCTCCGGCAAGGTCTTTGTTAATACGGCTGCGTTTTTTCCACGGCACGCCTAACAACCAATCCAGATAGTTTCGTACAACGGTTGCCTCAGCTGACATTGGCGACATCATTTTTAGTTTGTTGAGCTCGGAAGTGGCTTTTTTCTTGACCTCTTTTGACATTCCGGCAGCTTCTATCTTGCGGGCTAAATTCTCGAGGTCATTGGGGGCATCTTCCAGGTCACCCAGTTCTTTCTGGATCGCCTTCATTTGTTCATTCAGATAGTATTCGCGCTGGGACTTTTCCATCTGTGTTTTAACCCGACCACGGATTCTTTTTTCCAGCTGCAGGACATCGATCTCACCTTCGATCAAGGCCATCAGCTGTTCCATACGCGCACGCGCTGGTCCGATTTCCAGTAAGTTCTGTTTCTCTTCAATCCTCACCATAATATGTGAAGCAATGGAATCCGCTAGGCGCCCAGGATCATCAATCCCGGCTAGTGTTGTCAGTAATTCAGGTGGAATTTTGCGATTTAATTTTAAATACTGCTCAAACATCGAAACCAGAGAACGGGTGACAACATCGAGTTCTTTTTCGGAGCTATCATCCGCTTCAGAAATCGCCTCCCAGCGTGCTGACATAAAACCATCGGTATTTGAGAAGTCAAATAATTTGACCCGCTCTCCCCCCTCAACTAGCACCTTAGTGGTGCCATCAGGAAGCTTAACCAGCTGCAAAACATTGGCCAGGGTGCCGATGCTATATAAGTCTTCGGCCGTGGGCTCGTCGGTATCCGCACTGCGTTGGGTCACCAACAGAATGCGTTTATCGATGTTCATTGCCTGCTGCAGCGCACGCTCAGAGCGCTCCCGACCGACAAACAAAGGGATTACCATAAACGGGTAAACCACAACATCTCGGAGAGAGAGTACGGGTATCATTTGTTGATCGATGACAACTTTAGTAGTTACAGACTCAGACATAATTTCCTCGAGTTCAACCCGGCCACTACAGGCGAGGTACATTGGTATTTTTTATACCCTATATTATGAGAATAGCAGATTACGCTGTCTTTGCGGGGGTTCTATCCTACAGCGCTTATGCATCTACTATATGGGAACTGGAAGTTAGGATTCAAGTCCGGAGGAGAGGAAATCGTGTTTCAGGAAAGAGCTGGCGTGTTTCTGCCAGCGGGTAAAACTTAGCCCGCAGATGCAGTCTTTCCGCTAGAGACATAAATCAAATAAGGCTCAGCATCGCCTTCGATAACGCCTTCATCAATAACCACCTTGGAAACATTCTCTTTTGAAGGCAACTCATACATGATATCGAGCAGCACATTTTCCAGAATAGTTCGTAGGCCACGGGCACCGGTTTTGTAGCTCATGGCTTTGCGCGCAATCGCGTAGAGTGCATCTTCACGAATTTCTAGTTCGCAATCTTCCATGGCAAACAGTTTTTGATACTGCTTAACCAACGCGTTTTTGGGCTCGATAAGGATTCTAACTAATGATTCCTGGTCGAGTTCTTCAAGGGTAGCCAGCACTGGCAAACGACCGATGAATTCAGGGATTAAACCATATTTAACCAAGTCTTCTGCCTGCACATCTTGCAGTAACTTGAGGGCCTCGTCTTTTTCATCCTTACTATGAACATTGGCAGCAAAGCCAATTCCAGCTGACTCTGTACGCTGTTGAATGATTTTTTCAAGACCAGAAAAAGCACCACCACAAATAAACAAGATATTACCAGTATTGACCTGTAAAAACTCCTGCTGTGGGTGCTTGCGCCCACCCTGAGGCGGTACTGAGGCGATAGTGCCTTCAATCAGTTTCAACAGTGCCTGCTGTACACCTTCGCCAGAAACATCGCGTGTAATCGACGGGTTTTCCGCTTTACGGGAAACTTTGTCGATTTCATCGATATAAACAATACCGGTTTCTGCTTTTTCAACATCATAATCACATTTTTGCAACAATTTCTGAATGATGTTTTCAACATCCTCGCCTACATAGCCGGCTTCGGTAAGCGTCGTTGCATCGGCGATAGTGAATGGTACATCCAGCATTCTTGCGAGCGTTTCAGCCAGTAGGGTTTTGCCTGAACCGGTGGGGCCAATCAGCAGAATATTACTTTTTGCCAGTTCGACACCGTCATCAGGGCCATTATGGCTCATGCGTTTGTAGTGGTTGTAGACAGCAACCGAGAGGACTTTTTTAGCTTTCTTCTGGCCGATTACAAACTCATTGAGAAAGTCATGAATTTCGCGGGGAATGGGTAATTTTTCGGTCTCACTGGAATTTGTTTCATCCAGTTCTTCGCGAATAATGTCATTACACAGCTCTACACATTCATCGCAGATATAAACACTAGGTCCGGCAATCAGCTTACGAACTTCATGCTGGCTCTTGCCACAGAATGAACAATAAAGAATTTTATTGCTTTCGCTGCTGTTGTTTTCCTGATCACTCATATATTGAACTGTCCGCTTGTGTTGCCCGAGCTTGCATTGCAATAGCCGTCATTGTCGCACGAGCAACGGAAAATGTGCAAATTTTGATATTAGCTGCTGAAATTGGCCGGGGTTATTTGCTAGAGCGGCGGTTAATAACTTCATCGATCAAACCGTAGCTAACGGCTTCATCTGCACTCATGAAATTATCTCGGTCGGTATCTTTACTAATCTGTTTTATCGACTGACCAGTATGTTGTGCCATGATTTTATTCAGGCGCTCGCGAATTGAAAGGATTTCACGCGCGTGGATATCGATATCCGATGCCTGCCCCTGAAAACCACCAAGGGGTTGATGAATCATCATCCGGGAGTGTGGCAGTGCGAAGCGTTTGTCTTTCGCACCAGCTGTCAGCAGGAAGGCGCCCATGCTAGCGGCTTGGCCAATACACATGGTGCTGACATCAGGTTTAATAAACTGCATGGTGTCATAGATTGCCATACCGGCAGAAACCGAACCACCGGGACTGTTGATATACAAGTGGATATCTTTATCCGGGTTTTCCGATTCCAGAAACAGCAGTTGGGCCACGATTAAATTTGCCATGTGGTCTTCGATTTGACCAACAATAAAGATAACCCGTTCTTTTAACAAACGAGAATAAATATCAAACTGGCGTTCGCCACGAGCGGTTTGTTCAACTACGATTGGTACTAATGCCATGATTATTCCCTCAAATTGCGTTTAACGACCGCGCGAGGCTGTCTGAATGACTTCCTGGAAGTTCATCTTAGTTTTCTTAACCTGCGCTTGAGTCAGCACCCAGTCAACCACCTGCTCTTCGAGCACAGAGTTTTCAACGCCCGCGAGCAGATTTTGATTATTGTAGTACAGCTCGACAACCTGTGCCGGTTGCTCAAAAGTCTGGGCGATGCTTTCAATTGCATCGCGTACGCGTTCACCATCTATCTGAATTGCATTGGCACGGGCAATTTCTGAGAACAACAAACCGGCCATAACCCGTTGCTGGGCAGCATCCAAGTATAATTCCAATGGCTGTTCCTGCGGGTTTTCAATACCATTTTGCTGTAAACGCTGAACATCAGCTTTTTGCAAATTAGCCGCTTCTTCTTGAATTAATGTCGCGGGAACTTCAAGGTCTTTGCGCGCTTCCAGTAACTTATTGGTTACCTCAAGCTTTAACAGTGAAGTTGTGGCCGTTGCCAGTTCGCGTTCGAGGTTATTGCGAATCTCGACTTGAAGCTCATCCACTTCACCTGAGTCAATACCGAATAACTTAACAAATTCCGCATCAATATCCGGCATTACAGCGGCTTCAACAACATTAATTTCCATGCTGACTTTCGCGGTTTTACCGGCTAATTCTGCTATTCTGAAACCTTCCGGAAAATCAACATCAACTTCCACTGTATCTCCGGCTTTATGTCCCAGAGTAGCATTTTCGAAGGCCTCGGGCATACCGCCGCCATCGGGCATCACCATGATGCGTTCTTTACCAATCGCCGGATGTCTTATATCGCCCGCTTCGGCAACAAATTCAAGTGCAACCCGGTTACCTTTCTTTGTTTTACTTTTAACCGCGCCCCAGACAGCTCGTTGTTGCTGCAATGTAGTAATCATGCCGCTGACATCTTTGTCACTAACCTTGGCATTTGGCTTTGCAATTTCCAGAGCACTAATATCGGTCTCACCCATATCCGGAAACACTTCAAACTCAGCAGTGTATTCCAAGTCTCCGGCTTCAAAGCTGTCGTTGATTGGCTCTACTTTAGGTCGCCCAACAGGTGCTAGATTTTCCTGACGAAAAGCTTCGCCCAGACTTTCCTGTATCGTTTGACCAATAATTTCTTGACGAACCTGCTGACCAAAACGCTGTTTAACTACAGATATCGGCACTCGACCCGGGCGAAAACCCTTGAGGTGAACTTCACGACTCATTTTTTTAAGTCGTGCAGAAATCTTGTTATCAATTTGTTCGGCTGGAACATGAATTTTCATCAAGCGGCCCAGTGTGCCGGTGTTTTCAACTGATACTTGCATGTTTTTTTATCCGTTAATTCTCTGTTTTATAAAGTTCAAGGAGGGATGCAAGTAGAATCAAATGGTGCGAAAGGGGAGACTCGAACTCCCACTGGTTACCCAACCAGATCCTAAATCTGGCGCGTCTACCAATTCCGCCACTTTCGCAGGTTGATTCTTCAGGCTCCGTCCCTTGAATATGTTTGGTTAAGCTAGACTATCTTAATTGGTGGGCCATGAAGGACTTGAACCTTCAACCAATAGATTAAGAGTCTACTGCTCTACCAATTGAGCTAATGGCCCGCATCGGTGCTGTGCTGCCGCCCCACTCTGAAATTGGGGTGAACGACGGGGCTCGAACCCGCGACCGCCGGAATCACAATCCGGAGCTCTACCAACTGAGCTACGCTCACCACACTTAAACTTTCAGGGTCAGCAACCAAATAGTGGCGCGCCCGGCAGGACTCGAACCTGCAACCCTCGGCTTAGAAGGCCGATGCTCTATCCGGTTGAGCTACGGGCGCAATCGAAATCCTGTTTAAAAAAATGGTCGGGGTGGAGAGATTCGAACTCCCGACCCACTGCTCCCAAAGCAGTTGCGCTACCAGGCTGCGCTACACCCCGACGAAAACTATCCGCATAGTTTAACAAACTGCCAGAATAAACTCCAAAGAATTACATTCAGGTATTTAAAAATGGCCACTATTTCAGTAACCATGTTTAAATGGCGCGCCCGGAAGGATTCGAACCTCCGACCCTCTGGTTCGTAGCCAGATACTCTATCCAGCTGAGCTACGGGCGCGCACTTAAACTTTTAACAATTAATAACCATTTCGGTTACTTCCTTATAGTAAAACACAGATAAACTCCATGTCTATACAAGGGGCGTGAATTATCCTTTCCACTACCTTATATGTCAATAGTTTTTCAGGATAATTCCCAGTATTTAGACTTCTTTATCAATTTTCAACAAAAACACACTCAAAACCCCAATATGATTGATTGCTAGCCGCTGACAGCGTAAAATGCGCATCCCCGCGTTAAGCGCGTGCTGCTGTTTAGTTTAAGCAAAAAAAACAATAGCTGATTCAATACATAGAATACGGAACATAGGATACGGAGAGGTGGCCGAGTGGCTGAAGGCGCACGCTTGGAAAGCGTGTATACGTTAATAGCGTATCGAGGGTTCGAATCCCTCTCTCTCCGCCAAATAAAAAAGGCTCCGCCAATGGCGGGGCCTTTTTTATTTGACTGAGCGAGAGTCAGGATTAGAACCCCGTGCGCAGCACCAAGGGTTCGAAAAATTCGTCTGGAACGAATTTTCACGAGCGCAGCGAGCCCGAAGGGAGAGGCACAAGGATGTGCCGAATAATCCCTCTCTCTCCTAATGGTCACGTTACCGAGGTTCCAAAATCATAGCGCATGTTAGCCTCCGCCAAAGGCGGGGCTTTGTTATTTGACGAAGAGCAGTCAGGATGAGAACCCAGTGTGCAGCACTAGGGGTTCGAAGGGTGAGATTCAACCAACCCCCTCTTATCTCACTCTTCAATAAACACCAATGGTGAAACATGAAACCTATTACTAATCTTTTTTATCTGCTCAAGATTTAACGACCTTTTCCCTGCTAAAGTCGAACTAGGCACCTGTCCTTGCAGGCCCAAAACCTGCTCCCTTTCTTCCTTGGAATGACGAATATCCGCCAACGGCGGGCGCGCGCTTTACACTCTCTGGTGTTATGATTAAACAGATATGGAATACCTCAAACTATGCACCTAAAAAACTCAAATTCGATCTTGGATACCCAGCTAACATTACGCCAGGCGTTAAACGCTGCCCGTTATCAGCAAGCTAGTAAAACGGGTCATTATGAAAGCTATTTTCTGCGTGCTAATCATCCGAAAAAACCATTGGCCTTCTGGTTCCGCTACTCAATTTTCTCACCCAGCGAATCAACACGATCAAACACAAGAGTTGACATAGGTGAACTCTGGGCGGTTGTTTTCAATCGTGAAACCAACCGTATGACGGCTGTCAAAGAAGAATTTCAATTAGACAAATGCAGTTTTTCAGCTAGCGGGCTGGATGTGACTATTGCCGACCAGGGATACCTGCTGCCGGACATGGCTTGCGGAAATATATCCAAAGATGGCAGTAATATCCGTTGGGACTTGAAATATACCGCTGGTCAAATACCTATGCGACTATTACCGGAATACCTATATAAAGGTAAATTCCCCACAGCTAAGACAGCTGTGCCCAACCCGATGGCGGTTTTTACAGGCCAGCTTGAGGTCAATGGTGAAACTTATGAAATTGACAACTGGATAGGATCACAAAACCATAATTGGGGACGCCGACTTATAGATGAATACGCCTGGGGGCAAGTAGCCGGTTTTGACAACGACCCTGATGTATTTTTGGAATGTGCTACTGCCAGAGTCAAGCTGGGTCCATTCCAGACACCGTGGCTAACAACCCTGATACTGCGGTTTGATGACCGGGAAATCAAAATCAGTAGCTTCTGGCGTGCCTATAGAGCAAAGGCTGCCTATAAAAGTTTTAACTGGGATTTTGATATAAGCAAAAATGGCCTGCGAGTCCAGGGTTCAATTGAAGCACCTTTGGAAAGCTTTATCGGCTTTAATTATTACAAACCTGATGGTGGCTCGCGCACCTGCCTGAACACTAAGATCGCCAAGTGCCAGCTGCTGGTGACAGAACCTGGTAAAGCGGACAGGGTTTTCAAAACCCGACACCGGGCCGCATTCGAAATCTTTAATTCCGACAAAGATCACGGGGTTTTGGTTATAGCCTGACCCAGTTTCATCTAAGCCCACCGTGATAACTCAAACACGTCGCTTTAGAGATAATAAATCAAAACATAGCCACTCAATAACACCGCTATCCAAATCGCTGTGCTGCCTATAAGCCAGGATCGAGCAAAAACGCCCTGATTACCCCATAAGCGCCGCGCCCGCTGTTGGATAGCGTTGAGTCGGGATTTAGCTTGATTTCCAAGCGCATCTCCGGTGGATTCAATCAAGGCATACACGCCGTTACCCATGCGCACGAACAACACCCGCCATAGCCAATCTGTATCGAGGGTAATGGTTAGCGTACGCTTCATTGCTGGTAGCAGGAGGAAAAACGCCAGTCCTGAGAATAACAACAATTGCAGGTAAAAAACCACCTTGCTCGGTGTATAGGCTTGGTACTCCAGCGGGTATGGTAGTAACTGGTACAGCAACTGTGGGAAGACACCTAAAATAATGCAGAAACTTGCGAAAATCACCATCGCCAAGCCCATATTCCACGGTGCGTCTTTGGGGCGTAAGCCGGAGTCCTTCTGGAAGAATACAAACCAGGGAAACTTAATGCCTGCATGTAGAAATACGCCTGCTGATGCTGCTGCCAAGAGGAAATAAATCACTACCAGTCCGTCAGCAACTGCGGCTTGCGATATAAGCGCCTTGGTAGTGAACCCTGAAGTTAGCGGGAAGCTTGAAATAGCCAGTGCGCCGATAATGCCGCAAATACAAGTCAGCGGCATGGTGCGGAAAAGACCTCCAAGATCTGTGCATTTGTGCAGTCCGGTGCGGTAAACCACCACCCCTGCCGCCATAAACAGCAAGCCTTTGTAAATAATATGGGCAACGGCATGGGCCGCAGCGCCGTTAATTGCCAGCTCGCTACCGATACCGATAGCAACTACCATAAAGCCCACCTGATTTACAATCGAGTAGGAAAGAATCCGCCGGGCATTATTTTCAAGCAGCGCATAAATAATGCCGTAAAACACCATAAACAGGCCAACCCCGATTAATATGGGTTCGCCTGGGTAGAGTAATATTAGTGCCAACACCGCTGTTTTAGTGGTAAATGCCGAGAGGAAAACAGCACCTGTTGGGGTCGCCTCAGGGTATGCATCTGACAACCAGGCCGAAAACGGTGGTGCAGCGGCATTGATCAGCAGACCGATTAATATCATCCAGGTAGCAAAGCTGTTGGCTAGCATCGGCTGTACATCAACTGAACCGGTTTGTATCACCACCCCAACGATGCCAATTTTTAGAATCACCCCGCCTATCAAATGCAGTATTGCGTAGCGAATGCCAGCCTTGCGGGCAGCTTCTGTGCCGCCGCACCAGACAATTACAGTTGAAAATATCGCCATCAACTCCCAGAACACAAACAATGTGATCAGGTCACCAGCAAAAGCGGTTCCTATGGCGCCTGCCGCGTATACAAATGCCGCCATCATTTCAACTGTGCGTGCCTGACGATAAGCAAATAAGCTGCCTACAAAGGCCATGATTAAAAAGATGGTTGCAAACAATCGGCGGACTGGACTGCCCTCAACAGGCTCGATGGTATAACCGAGAAACCCCATAGAAGTAACGACACCATCAGGGACTTGCCAGACAGCCCATAAGGCTAGCACAGGGGCTAAAAATATAACCGCCGTGCGTAAATGCCCGCGCAAAAGGCCGATTAAGATAGCCGCAAATATCAAAATAAAGGCCGGTGGCAAGAACACATCAATCATCGTAGTAATGCTCCTCGCGCTTGAGCAATTTACCCATTATTTTTGCCACTATAACCATCAACACACAGCTAACAAAACCAAAAATAGCCGCAAAACCAAGCCAGCCATCCACTACAAAATATCCTTTTATAGGAATAAACAGCTGGGCAACTACAGTCAGCACCAGCACAGCAATGCCGCCAATCCAGAACCCGCGGATAGTTGAGGCGCGCACCAGCCAGTGATCGGAATCAGGTTTTGAATTCATCTAGTTATCCCTACCAGCTGTGATTCCAAATCCAGCACTGGTTGATTAAACGCCATAAACAGCAAGGTTAGTGCGGCGGTGATGGTTACGGCTATAACCATTGCCTTGGGTGCCTCGCCGTGATTATTGGCCGGTGTAGTCTCGTCATTACGAAACCAGGCAATGTACAGGATGGGTAAAAAATAAGCGGCGTTAAGCACGGTACTAAGCACAAGTGTTGCTATAACTATATAGCTATCTGCCTGAAAAGCACCGCCGAGAATATACCACTTAGATACAAAACCCGCAGTGGGTGGAACCCCGATCATGCTCAAGGCACCGATGGTAAATGCCGCCATGGTCCAGGGCATTCGCCTGCCAATGCCCGCTAGTTGCGCAATCTCGGTTTTTTTCGAGGCCACATAAATACAACCTGCGGCAAAAAACAATGTGATTTTACCAAAAGCATGGGCGACAATATGCAAAGATGCACCAATTTCTGCCATCGGTGTAAGCAGCGCTGCCGCCATGATGATGTATGACAACTGGGCAATGGTTGAATAGGCTAACAAGCGTTTTAAGTTGGTTTGGCGTAAGGCCACTATGCTGGCTGCAATCACGGTAAAAATTGCCGCATACAACAACCAGTCTGTACTCGGCTCAACCGCTAAAAAGTCTACACCAAAGATATAGATAATAATTTTGGTAATGGTAAAGACACCCGCTTTAACCACAGCTACAGCGTGCAGCAAGGCACTGACTGGCGTCGGTGCCACCATTGCTGCCGGTAACCAGCGGTGTACCGGCATTAAGGCTGCCTTACCCACCCCAAACACAAACAACACCAGTAACAGACCGACCGCAGGCCCGGCTACATGCCCTTCAAGAATACCGCCGGGAACAAAATCCAATGTACCGGTAGCCATATAGGTCCAGATTATTGCCGGTAAAAACAAGCCGATAGATGTGGCCAGCAAAATCCCCATATAAACCCGTGCCGAGGCTACTGTTTTTCCATCACCTTTATGCGCCACTAATGGATAGGTTGATAGCGTAAGAATTTCGTAGAAAATAAATAAAGTTAATAAATTACCGGCGAAAGCAATACCCATAACCGCTGATAGTGCGACCGCAAATAAGACATAAAAACGGGTCTGATGCTGCTCTTTATTGCCGCGCATATAACCAAGGGAATAAATCGAGTTAACAATCCACAGCAACGATGCTAAGGCCGCAAACATCATCCCCAAGGGTTCGACCTGAAATTTTATACTAAGGCCTGGCAGTAGTTCTGTTAAGGTTATTTCTGGCCTTTCGCCAGCGAACAAGCCTGGTAGCATTGTCCAAACAATAACCAACAATGCAATAGCGGTTATAAAGGTAACGGCTTCTCTCAAGTTGGGACTTTTACGCCCGACCAAGGCAATTCCGATGGCACCGATTAATGGCACCAATAAGGCCGCTATAATTTGCATACCGCTGGTCATGGCAGTTGCCCCAACAAGCTAGCCGCTGCCTGGTTTGAAAGCAACAATGGTAGAGACGGGTTGAGGCCGTAATAGATATTGGCTAGGGCTACAAACCAAGTACCAAGAAGCATCCACTTGGGGGCTTCGTGCAGTTCAGCGCTTTGCTTAGGTGCATCACCAAAATATGCCACCTCCACTATCCGCCAGAAGTAAACTGCCGCCATTAAGGAGCTTACCAATACCGCAACCACCAGGAAGATACCCAGCGTACCTTTTTCAAGTACAGCTGAAATTAGCAACCACTTGCTAATAAACCCAGCGGTACCCGGAATTCCCACCAGGCTCAAACCCCCTATTACGAACGCCGCCATAGTCCATGGCATCTTCCGGGCTACCCCACCTAAGTTTTCCAGGCGCAAACTTGAAACTTGTGTAGCCAAACACGCAATGGCGAAAAACAAGGCGCCTTTTGCTAATGCATGATTAAACATATGGATTATTCCGGCCGTCAAACCACTAGCCGTGGCCATACTTGCACCTAACAATATGTAACCCACTTGAGCTATCGAAGAATAAGCCAAAAGTCGTTTTAAGTGACTCTCAAACAGAGCCACACCTGATGCCAGAAGAATTCCGATAACAGCGAGCGGGATTAAAAATGTTGAAAAATGCCCAACATGCTCTACCAGGTTTTGATGAAACACCAAAAACTCAAACCGCAGCAGTACAAAAAGTGATACTTTTGTCGCGCATGCTGCAAAAAATGCGGTCACCATATGTGGTGCATAGGTATAACTATTGGGTAACCACACATGCAACGGAAAGACCGCGGCCTTTAGTGCCAAACCGACCGTGATAAAGCCAGCGGCAACAATAATAGGCTTTATGTCTTGAACCTCTTGCAAGCGAACTTCCATATCTGCCAAGTTCAGGGTGCCGGTCATCATGTAAATGAGGCCGACACCGATCAAGTAAAAAGTCGCACCGATAGTACCCATAATGAGGTACTTAAACACTGATGGCATAGCTTTGCGGTTCGGGCCGGCGGCAATTAGAATATAGCTTGCCAGTGAGGATACTTCCATAAATACGAAGATATTGAAGGCATCACCCGCCACAACAATGCCCACCAAACCGGCCAATACCAACAGCCAGGCCGCATAAAACATCGGTTGGCGGTGTTCCTCAAGCTGAGAATCTATACTTTGTTTACCAAACAATAAGGTAATAGTTGATGCAGCCGTTACGATTAAGAGCAATAAAGCACTGAACGCCGTTACCCGCAGTTCAATGCCATAAGGCGCCTGCCACGAACCCATGGCGTAACTGACTGCACCCGTCTCAAGGACAATATTGGTCAGGGATACCGCAATAATGAAGGCCATCATGCTGGTGGCTGTGGCCATTGCCCATGCCAAACCACGGCCTCGCATTAACACAACCAGTGGCGCTATAAGCATTGGCACTACAACCTGTAGTGCCGGGAGGTGCTGATAAATACTCAACTTTTGTGATCCAGTAAGTGAATTTGGTCTTCTTCAATTGTGCCGTAACTTTCTTTGATACGAACAACAATGGCAAGCCCCAGAGCCAAGGTGGATACGCCAACAACAATGGCGGTAAGAATTAACACCTGTGGTAGTGGATTTGAGAATATTTGGTCGCTTACTCCGGCCTGGATAATCGGTGCAGTGCCACCATCTACCTTACCCATAGTGATGTAAAGCAAGAATACAGCCGATTGAAAAATCGACAAGCCAATCAGTTTTTTAATCAGGTTGCTTTTGGCGATTACCGCATAAAACCCGATCATCAGTACGGCAACATAAGCCCAATAATTATATAGCCCCAATATTTCCATTAGCCAACGCTCCTACGCGCGGCAAATGCGTGAAAAATAGCTAGCAATGCTCCGCATACGGCCAGCCCGACGCCTATTTCAATAATCAAGATTCCGATTTGCTGACCACTAACCGGATTGCTTGAAAGCACCGAGTAGTCAAGAAAATTCCCACCCATTAACATGCCGACAACACCCACCATGCCGTAGAGCATTGCCCCGCCAACCACCATCCCAATAAGCACAGATTGTGGCAACACTTTTAATGCTTGTTTCTCACCCTCTAACAAAGCATAAAGAATCATTCCAGCCGCAATAATCGCGCCTGCCTGAAACCCACCACCGGGACTGTATTCGCCATGAAACTGCACATACAAGCCAAAAAGAACAATAAACGGAATTAATAATTTACCGACCACTCTGGGAATTAAGTGATGCCTTAAGCCCACAGAAGGTGCCGTTGGTATGCGTGGGGATTTTGGGTTCGGAGCACCCGGCCCTGCCGACAAGATAAATAACACGCCGATACATGCGGTGAGCACAACAAAAACCTCGCCGAGAGTATCATAACCACGAAAACTAGCCAAAACCGCTGTCACCACATTCGGGAAATCCATTAACTCGGGAGTCATCTCCAAATACCATGGTGCAACATGCTGCTGTACCGGGGCCATTGGGTCACCTAGGTACGGCTGCTCAAATGTCGCGTCAATCAAAATTAATGAGGTAATTGCAACTACTAGGCCTGATATCCACGGCCCTTTCTTACTCGGTTTTTCGTGCTCTCCGGTTAAAGCTAAGGTTGCCAAAAACAACATTGTAGAAATACCAGCGCCCACCGCAGCTTCTGTAAGCGCCACATCGGCAGCATCGAGAATAAAAAATACGGTTGCCATCAGCAAGCTGAATATGCCCATAAGCATGACTGCGACAAACAGGTTTTTTGTTTGCACTACAGCAATTGCTGTAAGCACCAGCAGGGTTAATAAAAAAACTGCGAATAAGGTCACCATTGCTTCATTTCTCAACCTCGCTGACTTCATTCTCCTCAGGCTTCATTCCTGACATATCTGCAGCGTTTGCCAAGGCATATGCGGCAGTAGGCCCCGTTAACAGCAGAAAAACCAAGATTGCCAATAACTTAAAGGCAGCGAGAGTCCAACCAGCCTGTAAGACAAGCCCGCCTAGAATCAGAATGGTACCTATTCCGTCGGTTAAACTTGCTGCGTGCAAGCGGGTGTAGAAAGTCGGAAAACGCAATGTTCCTATGCCACCAATAAAAACAAATATACTACCCGCCAACAGCAGTACCCAGCTAAGAATATCAATCACGGTTGTCATTTAAGTCATCTCCCGGCAACTGATTTTTTTGTTGTTGGTTTGAGCGCACCTGAAAAAACTTCAACACTGCCAAAATACCAATAAAGTTAATCATTGCATAAGCCAGCGCCAGATCAAGGAAGTCCGGACGACCATACAAAAAGGCGATTACTGCAAGCAACAAGGTGGTTTTGGTACCAAAGACATTAACCGACAATACGCGGTCATACACGCTGGGGCCAAGAAAGGCGCGTACCAAAGCCAAAGCCATAGTAAGCATTATTGCAATTGAGACTACATAAAACATATTCAGTCCCTGGTTAATTTTGCCGCACGCGAGTTAAATTCTCCCAGCAGCAATTGTTCTGCACCGGCCTTGGTCAGGCAGTGTACCCGCAGAGTGTCTTCATAAACATCGAGAGTTACAGTACCTGGGGTCAGGGTAATCGAGTTGGCCAAAATCACCTGCCCGACCGGCCCCTTGGGCAATGCTTTAAATTCAACAATAGTCGGGCTTATTGGTAACTTAGGATGCAAAATTATGCGCGCTACATCAACACTGGTTTTGACTATTTCCCACAATAGCCAAAGCCAATAACGCAGCAAACCCGGGATTACACCAAGGGCGTAGGATTCCTCAAAAAAGCCAATCCGTTTAGCCACCCATAAACTGATTACACAAGAAAACACACCCAAGCCAAGCAATAACGGCTTGAACATGCCCGACCATAGCAGCCAGGCTACAACCAATAGCAGCGCTAAGAATAAAACACTAACCCAACTAACGCGCTTAACTGATTGCATCGGCACAAAACGGTTCATTCAGCGCTAAAAACGCCGAATACCGAGTCGAATGTCGGTATGTTTGGGTGGGATTAGATTCCATTAACTACTGCTCTTGTATAGATCATCAAAACCAGCGCATACTATAACTCACCTTGTGGTCTGGTGGAATACTTGCAGCACTAAACGTATTATTCAATACCCACAAAGTTGTTCCAGAGCTTATTTTTGAGTTTATTATGCTGTCGACAGCATCCGTGTTTCAATCTTGTGCTTGGGGAATGGATGCCGAATCAACCTCATTAGTGTTAGCATAATAGTCAGTCGTTAAATGCCAGTACCTCCATAGAATCGTGATTACCGCGAAGGCGGGAAACCGGAGGTTTTTTTACTGTGGTGCTGGGTTCCCGCCTTCGCGGGAATGACGCTGAGGAAAAAACGGGAATGACGCTGATATAAAGCGAGAATGTCGGTGAAGATAAACCGGGAATGTCGGTGAAGATTGACTGAGAATAACGGCAATACACATTAACCACCAATAGCAGGTCTACTCATGCATTTTGAATACACTGACAAAGTTAAAAAATTACGCTCCCAGCTCAGCGACTTTATGGATGAATACATTTATCCAAACGAAGCTACTTTCCATCAGCAGATTGAAAATAATCGCTGGCAAACACCTGCCATCATGAATGAATTGAAAATCATTGCGAAGGCTCAAGGCCTTTGGAATCTGTTTCTGCCACCAATCTATGCTGACTACAGCCCCGGCCTGAGTAATTTAGAGTACGCACCTCTGGCTGAATTAATGGGCCGGGTACATTGGGCGCCCGAGGTTTTTAACTGCTCTGCCCCTGATACTGGCAATATGGAAGTGCTGGCTCGTTACGCTACTGCGGATCAGCAAAAACAGTGGCTAGAGCCTTTGTTATCCGGTGATATTCGTTCTGCATTTGCCATGACCGAACCCAATACCGCCTCTAGCGATGCCACCAACATAGAAACCAGTATTGTCCGCGATGGCGATGAATATGTGATTAACGGGCATAAGTTTTATATTAGCGGGGCCTGCCGTAAAACTTGTGAAATTATGATTGTTATGGGTAAAACCGATGCCAACAACCCCAATCGGCATATTCAGCAATCAATGGTACTGATACCCATGAATCAGCCCGGGGTAACGGTTATTCGGCCGATGACCGTGATGGGCTATGACGATGCACCTGAAGGTCACGCGGAAATTACTTTTAAGAATGTACGCGTACCACTTAGCAACATTATCGGCGGTGAAGGTCGCGGTTTTGAAATTGCTCAGGGTCGCCTTGGACCTGGGCGTATTCATCACTGTATGCGTTCGGTAGGTGCTGCCCAACGAGCCGTGGAAATGATGTGTAGACGCGCCAATACACGGGTAGTCTTTGGGCGGCCACTGATTAAAAATCAGTCTGTGCGTGAAGATATCGCGCGTTCCGTTTGCCAGATAGAACAAGCCAGACTGCTAACCCTGAAAGCTGCAGAAAAAATGGATACAGTAGGTAACAAAGAAGCTCAGGATTTAATTTCCATGATCAAAATTGTGGCACCGTCGATGGCGCTGGATGTAATTGATCGTGCAATCCAGATTTATGGTGCAGCCGGGGTTGGCCAGGACACCTTTCTCGCGCATATGTATGCCGGCCAACGCAGCCTGCGGCTTGCCGATGGCCCAGACCAGGTACATATGATGCAACTGGGACGATTATTAGGACGACGCTACGAGGACTAAACAATGACTGCTGTGAATGAACTCAAGCTAGCTGCTCTGGAAAAATATCTATCATCCTGCATTGAGGGTTTTAAAGGACCTATTCGCGCAGAAAAATTCTACAATGGTCAGTCCAACCCTACTTTTAAACTCACCAGCGCTGATGGCACTTATGTGCTGCGCCGGCAACCACCGGGAAAATTACTAAAGTCTGCACATGCGGTTGACCGGGAGTACCGCATACAGAAAGCCTTAGAGGCAACGCCAGTTGCGGTCGCCAAGATGATCCACCTATGTGAAGACCCGACGATTATTGGCAGCATGTTTTACCTGATGGAGTTCAAACAGGGAAGAATATACTGGGACGCCGCCCTGCCGGAACTCTCAGAAACAGAACGCCCGGCATTTTACCGGAGCATGAATCACACACTGACAACCTTACACTGCGTAGACATAAAAGCGGCGGGACTGGCCGATTATGGCAAACCTGGCAACTACTTTGACCGCCAATTGGGTCGCTGGTGTGGGCAGTATTGGGCATCTGAAACCCAAAACATTGACGCCATGAACCAGTTGATCGATTGGTTGGAAAACGCCCTGCCCGCAGACGATGGCCGCCTTGGGCTGGTGCACGGTGATTACCGTCTGGATAACCTGATGTTCCACCCGAAAAAGCCTGAAATCATTGCGGTATTAGACTGGGAGTTGTCAACGCTGGGGCATCCCTGGGCTGATCTGGCCTACACCTGTATGTGTCTGCGCATGCCTCAGGCGGCCGGTGGCATGTCGGGTTTACTGGGCAAGGATCGCGCCGCCCTGAATATTCCCTCCGAAAAAGATTTCGTCGCCGCCTACTGTCAGCAGATGGAGCTTGGTTTTGAACGCATTCCAAATTGGGCATTTTATCTAGCCTTTAGCTTCTTCCGTCTGGCAGCCATCTGCCAGGGCGTCGCCAAGCGTGCTGAAATAGGAAATGCGTCCAATGCTCAGGCTGAAAAGATTGGGGCGATGGTCAAACCCCTGGCAACATTTGCGCTGGAAATTATCGCTAACGAGGCCTAGAAAACGGCGGTGCGTTCGCAAGCTTAACGCACAGGCGGTTTCGGGTAAAACCGTTACTCTGTCTTTACCCCTTTACCAGAATAGACAGTCAAAGTTAATCGGTAAGAGTCGACCATCATCACCCGTAATCTCAGACATTCTACTAAGCGCAAGCCACTACCATACAATAGCCGCCCAATCAGACTGTACTGACCCCGCAAGGAAAACAAAGCCAATTTAAGCTCATTTTTACCCATCTCAAGCGGGTGCGTCATGTTATGAAAAAATATATATCGCTTAATCCACTGCACATAAACCTTCTCTGTTTTTATTGCATAGTGATGTACACGCAGCGTATTTCTGACTTCATTTAATAGTTTTGACATATCCCGCCCCTATTCTGTATATCCAGATTAAACCACTTTCAGAAAACATAATATCAACGACTTACCCTCGTTTAAATAGGAATATCCCGCTTTTATCTAGGGATATTTCTGCCTATTTATTTATCTCTAGTTAGCAATTAAAATTTTCACTTGCAAATCAATAAGATTGATAGCACGATATGACTAATGAAAATTCTTATACAGAACTATGGCTTGATATTCGGGTTTGGCTGTATAAATCAAAGTTAGGCTAAAAACATCCAAGTTTTTCTATTTTTACCTTCAAAAAAAAGGATGTGGAAATATTTATTGAGATGAAAAACTATTTTTATTACCATGATAAACTAAAAAAAAGGTGAAGAGATGAGCAGAAGATTGCCAGGTATAATGTGTTCCACTGAGACAGATGATATTGATCAAGGAACGTTAGTTCGATCATGTACGTATCCTCCTGGTATTTTAGGCTATCCTACTATTTTAATGGAAGAACCATGCTGGAGTTTTATAGAGGAACTATGCTGGAGTTCTGAAGTGTACGGGAATGCTGCAATTGTGGATAAAACAGAAAAAGTGAATGAAGGTATTAGAGATTTTGACAAGAATGACAATGTTACTTCGACACTAAAAGCAAGTAGAAAAATATTTCTCAAAAAGGAAGTTCTTGGTGATAACCCTGCTACTCCCAATATAGTAGAAGATAACTTCGGTACGGGTAAAAGAAAAAGATCGCTGAGCAATAGAAGAACTAGAGATTTGGCAACAATTGACTCGTTGGTTTTACACCAGACAGGCGTTTTACGTAAGGAACCAAATGATATAGAAAAATATTTTAAGATTAGTGTTCACTTCATTATTGTACCTGATGGCACAATCTATCGTCTCTATGATAATGAAGTGAGATGCAATGGTTCAAGTGGTTTCAATCAAAGAAGTGTCTCTGTTGAGTTTGAAGGTAAATTTAGGCATGATAAAAAAAATGGAGAAGTAGGAAAAAATAAACCGACACCTGCTCAACTGAAGAGTGGTCGTAAGCTTATTTTCTATTTGAAAGAGGAGCTACCTAACTTCAAATATGTATTAGCACATAGTCAATCAGCTAATAAAAACTGCCCTGGTCCAGAAATTTGGTATAACGTTGGGGAATGGGCTATTAGGAGTGGGCTTTGTTTAGCCTCAGGGCGGCAAGAAACAATGGGCAGCGGTAAAGCAATCCCTGATTCGTGGAAAAATGGTGAGGTGAAGAAAAAAAATAAGGTAATCAGAAGTTTTAAGATTAATGTGCCCATCATCTGAGATAGAGTTAAACGATAAAATTTATGCACCAAGCTTAAAAAGATGACAGCTATATCATAGAGTGTTATTCAACTAAATTAAATACAATTAAAAAGCCTAACAATCGCATCCACTTGACCACAAAAAGCGTCATGTTTTTTGCGAAGCAAAAAAACACGCCCCTTTTTGTGGCAAGTGATGCGGGCGTTATATTTAAACCAAGGTGAGCTACCAGTTTATGATTAGGCACTTTCAATACAAAAAAATATGTTTAGGAAGAGACTACCTTCAAGAGCACTTCTCAGACTCATTTAACTTATCCAAAGTAGCTAAATATTCGTGTATGTCTCAATATCATTTTTCCAGAATTTTCACAAATGTATTTGGTGAGTCACCAAATACATTTGTCGCTAGATTGAGAATTGAAAAAGCAAAAAATATGCTGATAACTGAAAAATTTAGCATAGGAGAAATCTGTGAAAGGGTTGGTTATACAAGTGTTGGTAGTTTTTCTTCTCTTTTCAAAAAACAAGTAGGGATGTCGCCTACACAATATCGTCGTAAACTTTGGGGCTTATCAAATGAATCTCTAGCATTTCCAATGCAGTCTATTCCTCTATGTTATTCGCAGAATTTATTTGGTTTTAAAAATCACGGAATGAAGAAAAGAAGATAGCAATATAGAAGAAAAGAATAATTTCCTTTCTGTTAGAATTATAAAATTAATAAAGGAGTTGAAGATGATACAAGCAATAGTCCATGTCACAGTACATGTATTAGATCAGGATGAAGCCCTTAAATTCTATACTGAAAAACTCGGATTTGAAGTAGGGATGGATATGACAATGGACGGTGGTTTCCGTTGGCTAACAGTGTTTGCAAAAGCACAACCTAAACTTGAGTTAGTTTTGGCTGAACCTAAGGAAGGACCAATGTTTGATAAGGATTCAGCTGAGAAAATTAGAAGCTTAGTTTCAAATGGTGCATTTGGTGTCGGTGTCTTTGAAACTGATAATTGTCAAAAGACTTACGATGAGCTTGTAGCAAAAGGCGTTGAATTTACTCAACCTCCAACAGAGCAATTTTATGGTATTGAGGCATTAGGAAAAGATAACTCTGGTAATTGGTTTAGTTTAACTCAACAAGCCACATAAAAATATAACAAGGCCCATTAACGCAGACCGGCTAAAGCGTTGTTTGTTTGCGCGCCATTCCGCCGCGCTACATTCTAGCACAAACAAACAACGCTTTAGCCGTCTGGTTATGGGCGACGTTATCTTTATAAGGAAACATCATGTTATGAGAGTTCTTTTATTCTTAATGATCATCTCCCAGCCAGCATTTGGATTTGAATTTGGTGCTGGAGTTATAGAAATTCCTCAATATTTTGAGGGGCCACTATCTCATGACATGCGCGGAAAAGGGTCGGTTCATGTTTTCAAGAAAGCTCATAAGCATGATAAAACAGGGGCCGTACTTCAAATAACCGTATTTGATCCTGGTGGAAAATTTCCAGTGCTGTCGAAAAATGAATTAAGGGAAGGAGCTGAGAAATATTTGGTACAATTTCTAGAAGGCGTTGAGAGGAAGCGCAAAGGGTTTGTAAAAAGTAGTATAGAGTTTATTGAGATATCTGGTATCCCTGCTGCAAAGATATCATGGACTGGTTCAGAATATTCAAGAGAACTGGAAGGTGTTATGTACTGCTATGTTTACGACTCCAAAATCATAAGTCTACATACTCAAGATTTCAAAGAATACAAAGGAAAATATATATCCCAAGCGGTACATGCATTTGAAAACATCAAAATTAAAAGATAATCGGATAGCCGGGGGGTTCTCTCCCCCAGCTTCCACAACACCCTGCATGCGGCTCCGCACAGGGCGTTTCATTTAGCATGGTGAAGTTTAATCCATCCATCACGCAGCGCATAAAGTCCTTGGG
>JAKITK010000036.1 GCA_021648125.1 Lysobacterales bacterium | reverse complement strand
GGTAAAAATGTCAGAAGCGGTTGCACTGCATCCGGGAGACCCTACAGCTCAGATAAAGGAGGCTGGTTATTGCTATTTCAACCTGGTAATGGCTAATCCTCAAAGTGCACAATTAATGTTTGGCGATTTCCTCCCCTGTGACGATACCTATCCGGGTCTTAAAGAATCAGGCGATCTTGCCTTCGACAGTCTCAAAAGTCTGGTTGAGTATGGTCAATCGATGGGTACATTCAAGCGCGATGATGTTGAACTGATGGCTCTAACTTTTTGGTCCTGCATACACGGGCTTTCCTTATTGGTTGCTGGTAGACATGTAGAGGCAACCGTTCCGTCAGCAACAGATCATCGGATACTAATTGATACTGTAACTTCACTGATGTTAAATGGAATGAAATCTTCGTGAATAAATGGCATCAACCAAGCGGTTAGCCCAGCTGTTAACCAAGCTACTGGCAGACTAAAACATCTATCGGAGATAAATGTCTGTGATGGGCTCTGCACTACCGATAACATCCGGTATCTTCCGATATAATAACTCCATCATGCAAGCCTTATTGAACAATCCTGATTTCTGCAAAAGCTTTCTCATCTGGATCGAGACCAGCTTGGAAGATGGTAGCAATCACCTAGCAACCAGTAATCAGGGCACCTTGCTGTTATACCAGCAGGATGACAACAGTTGTGTGGTTAAGGCGCCAATGGGAAAGGCTGCTGCCTACAAAGCCCGACTGACTACACTGCGGCGCGAGTTCCGTGCTTATGAAAACATGCAGGGGCTTAATAATATCCCCGAGATTTATGCTTTTCTCAAGCAGCAATACCTGGTAATGGAATATATTCCAGGCAGTCCCTATCGCTATGCCAGCTGGCAAGATCGTGATCTGTGGTTTACCCAATTGCAGCAAACTATCGAGGCTTTCCACCAACGGGGCGTGGCGCATGGGGATTTGAAATCAAAATCCAACATTATAGTCACCGAAGATCAAAAACCCTGTGTTATAGATTTCGGCACTGCTATTACTTTCCGGCTGGGCTTTCATCCAATCAATCATCTCCTGTTCAGATTCGCCTGCCGTCTGGACCGCAATGCCTGGGTTAAACATAAATACCACGGTGACTATGAGGCAGCTTCCGAAGTCGATAAAACCTGGCTAAAACACAGCCTGTTGGAAAAACTACTACGAAAGTTCAGGCGCAGGGCTTAAACATGAGCATCCATCAAGTCACTGTTTGTCAGCCACGCGAATTACCCCTAGGCGATTTGCTGTTGCCGGCAGCGAAAACCCTGGATATATGGCTGCTGGATATTGACAGCAGCGCTTTCGCTTTAACAATTGACCAGGGCAAGCCGAATCATCGGGCTGTCAACGATCAGCGGCGATTCGCCCGGCGCTTTTATACTCGTCTTATTCTTGCTGCATATTTAAACCAGCCACCCGCCGAAATTGAACTGCATAAATCAGCCGCTGGAAAACCGCAACTGTTACCGCTGGTACAACCGCCATTGCACTTTAATCTATCTCATAGCCGCCAGTGGTTGGCGATTGCGATTGCTACAGACCAAGCACTGGGCATCGATATTGAATTTCAACGCCTGAGCCGTAACCCCCTGGCTTTAGCCGAGCGCTACTTCTCCAATCAGGAACAAGATTGGTTGAAACAACAAGCCGAAAGCGAGCTGCAATTAGCATTTAATCGTTTGTGGGTGCGCAAAGAAGCGGCATTGAAATGCATTGGCACAGGCTTGGCTGGTAATCTTGAAACAACCGTATGCAGCCTAAGTCAATTACAAAATAACTTCCCGGATGTAAAACAGCAGGACACTGTCACGCTGCGGCTAAACAATCTAAAAGCGATTGATCTGAATATTCTGAACTGGGAGCCTGAACACCTTGACATTCAAGCTGCAATTGCAGTTCAGCAGCTACCGGAATCAGTTAATTGGTACCAACTGAAATGCGCGCGTTGATGGCTAAATATCTCCGCTATTTGCTTTTATTAACAACACTATTGGGTTTGCAAGCCTGCTCTACTCAGCCGAAAATTACGCCGGAAATAGAACAGCGATTTCAGCATGATCGCAGCCGTGCATTAACTTGCAAAATCGCTGAAGAAACCTGCTCACTGCCATCCAGTTTATTGAAGCTAGCAGAAAATTCCGGCCACCGGGCACAAATCATCGAAAACGGCGAGCAGTCTCTGATTCTGCGTTTACATATGATCCGTGCCGCCAAGCGCAGTATCGATTTGCAATATTTTATATTTAGCGGCGATGCCAGCGGTCGCCTACTAATGCATGAGTTACTGCTGGCAGCCAAACGCGGCATTAAAGTCAGAGTGCTTTTTGACCAATTGTTTTCCACCCAGGACATCACCTATCTGGGCGCGATGGTACTGGCGCATAACAACCTGGACATCCGGCTTTACAATCCAACTTTCCATCAGGCCAACACCGGTAAGGCCGAGTTTGTAACCGGGGTAGCCTGTTGTTTCTTCCGCTTTAACCAACGCATGCACAATAAGGTTTTTCAGATCGATAATACCCTCACTCTACTCGGCGGTCGCAATATTTCCGACCGCTACTTTGATATGGACAGTAGTTACAACTTCAAGGATCGCGATATATTACTCAGCGGGCCAACGGCTGCAGAAATCACCAAATCTTTCGAAAGTTACTGGCACAGCGAGCTGGTAAAGCCTGTGTATCGGCTGCACGATGTTAATGAGTTCCTCCTCGCCAACCAAACACTGCAAGCTCAAATACCTGTTTTAGAACCGCGCTTCGATAAGCTCCTGAGCAGCTCTGCTGATAACACTTATATCCGTGAGAACTTCACACTAAACCTGAAGCCGGTAGAAAACATTGAGTACTTCTGGGATCTGCCGCGTAAAAAATCCACACCAATCAAGGACCGCACCCGGGCTACCGATGTTATTTTTGCGCATATGCGTGAGGCTGAAACTGAAGTGTTTATTCAAACGCCCTATATGGTCTTGAGCCGTAATCTACAAAAGGTTTATAAGCGGCTTCGCAAGCAACACCCGGAAATTCGTATTCGTTATTCGACCAACTCACTGGCATCGACTGATGCCTGGACCGCCTATGCCCTTTATCATAAAAAGAAAAAACGCTATGTGCACAAGCTGGGGATAGAGATTCATGAGTTGATGCCATTTCCGCGAGACATTGATCTTTTTATTCCCCGATATCAAACCCTTATCGCTGAAAAAGCGAGCGGTATCAGCAGTGATCAGTTTATCACCACGCTGGTATCACCCACCAGCGATAGACCGGGACCCAGAACCGGCCTGCATAGTAAGTCAATAGTAATTGATAAACGCCTGCTGATGATCGGTTCACACAACCTCGACCCGCGTTCAGAGGGTTTTAACACTGAAAACGGGGTATTTATTCAAGATAAAACCATGGCTTTGCAATTGCACCAATACATGCTCAGGGATATCTCCGGTGCCAATAGCTGGGTGATCGCAGCGCGCGATAACTTAACCCCTGTCATCTCTGATATCGGCGGTATATTTGAAGACATATCCGCGACGCTGCCAATATTTGATATCTGGCCGTTTTCCTATACCACAGCCTGGCAAATTCTTCCGGGAGCTGAAGATGTTAGCCCGCTGGATCCCGCTTTTTATGATAACTATTACTCGGTTGGCAGATTTCCGGAAGTAGTAATGACACGCCGACAGATTTTGACACTGGCAGTTGGCTCTTTATTCGGTTTCCTAGGGCCCATAATGTAACTACCCCAGCCATTCAGTTTATTTGCGTTTTAGTAGTGGCACGATAGCAAATACAGCCGCTAGCAATCCCAAAACCGAAAAATTAGCAAATCTCCAGGGACCCGTCTCCATTGCCAAAAATACCGCCGATACTACTGCAAGGCTGGCCGATAAAAGATAGCGCCGATTGCGCCTGCTTTCCTTTTCAAAGGTTTCTTTCAATGCCTTTAATTCCTGGGATTCTACCCGATGACGAAGTTCACCTCTAGTTGCCAGGTTCAAGTAGTCGTGTATTAACCCTGGCATTTCCGGTGCTTTTGACAGCCAGGTAGGTAGGCGCTCACGAAGCTCGGTAATAGTATGATCGATGCCGTATTTTTCCCGCATAATCGACTCAAGCTCAGGCTTGGCCACCGCCCAGATATCAAGATCTGGATACAGCTGCCGCCCCAGCCCTTCTATATTAAGCATGGTTTTTTGTAGCATAATCAATTGTGGCTGAACGGTTAACTGAAAACGCCTAGCAACCCGGAATAAACTTAGCAGCATATGGCCGAAAGAAATTTCGTTTAGTGGTCGTGAAAAACTAGACTCCCCAACAGTGCGAACCGCCGCTTCCAACTCATCAATACGCGTAGTCGCGGGCACCCATCCAGCTTCAATATGCAAGTCGGCAACCCGGCGGTAGTTTTGATTAAACAAGGCGATGAAATTTTCGGAAATATAATAAAGATCCTGTGGTGACAAGCTGGCAACAATACCGTAGTCAAGCAAGATATAACTGGCATCTGCGGGATTGGTTACATCAATTAAGATATTGCCAGGGTGTAGGTCGGCATGGAACAGGTTATCCCGAAAAACCTGGGTATAAAACATGCGTACACCCCGCACTGCCAGCCGAGGCAGATCAACCCCGGCAGCTTTAAGGGCTTTGATATTACCGACCGGAATGCCCTCAACGCGTTCCATTACCAGAATATTATCCTTACACAAGGGCCAGTAAATTGTGGGGATATAGACTTCATTTGAGTCTTTGAAATTTCGTTTCAGCAAGCTGGCATTGGCAGCTTCGCGCTGCATATCCAGCTCGTCATAAATGACCGATTCAAACTCTTTTACCAACTCCAGCGGGCGCACCCGACTGCCACCATGCCAATATCGTTCGAGAACACCAGTAATTGCTTTTAAGGGTTCCAAGTCGCGCACCAGTTGCCGGCGTATACCGGGACGAACTACCTTAACCACTACTTTTTCACCGCTATGTAAGACAGCTCCATGCACCTGGGCGATGGAAGCCGATGCCAGAGGCTCGACTTCAAACTCACTAAATAATTCTGCTACAGGAGCACCCAGGGCCTTCTCGATGATCGCTTGCGCCTCAGCCCCCGGGAATGGCGGGACCTGATCCTGTAATAGCGATAATTCATCGGCGATTTCGGCCGGTAACAAATCCCTGCGGGTGGAGAGGATTTGTCCAAATTTGACATATACCGGCCCCATTTCCTGCAACGCCAAGCGTAAACGCTTACCAACCGGCAATTCGCCTATTTCAGCCGACTTTTTAAATGTCAGAAAAGCGGCCAGATGAAGGGGGCGGTATAGCGGTGTACCCTGGGCTATTTCGTCCAGACGATAGCGCGCTAAAATAGTATTCATTCGCCACAGGCGAAACATCTGAGTAACAGCTGAAAACATTAATCCCCGGCCTTTTGAGTAAAAGATTTATCTAACTTGTCTAAATCTTTTGTAAAATTATCAAGTGACTCGCGGAACTCACTAAATTCCGCCTTTGATGTAAAGCTGCCAGCCTGTTTCGCAACAATATCCTTTAAACCACTACGCCCGACTTCGCGCCCGAACTGGCTCAGGTTTTTTGCAAACCCTGTGAAAGCCTTTGCCGCTAAGCCCAGTTGATGGGCAACTACATCGCCAAGCAATTCGCTGGTTTTTTCTTCCCAGTTAAAGTCCAGCTTTTTCATTAATGCTTCGAAATCACGAACCAGGCTAGCATCGCCTTCTATGATCACTTTGCTGCCGGAGTTAATCCAATTAGCTTGAGGCAGGTCAGGTTTTGCCATACCAAACAGCGCCATTGGTGTCCCGCGTATCCAGGTATCCACCTCAGCCGAATGCTCTGCACTAACTTGCAGGCTCTCATCAGCGGAAAAATACAGATCAATACCGGTGCCTTGCAGCTCAATGGCCAGCACCCGCTCACCCAGTGCGCGTATTAGTTCTTGCGCTTGCGGATCTGCTTCCAGTTGCCGATTGAGAGTTTGTTGCAACAAACCTGCAAACACGCCGGGCAATGGGGTGTAATAATTTTTTCCTGTGGTGGTCTCAGACATGATAGCCCCGATGAATTGCCACCACCCCGTTGGTCATGTTTTCATAACTTACTTTTTTGAAACCGGCATCCCGCAGCATATTTGCCAGAGTTTCCTGATCCGGATGTTTGCGAATAGACTCAGCCAGATAGCGGTAGCTATCTTCGTCCTTGGCTACAATTGCACCTATTTTCGGCAACAGTGAAAAGGAATACTGCTCATACAGGCGTTCCATGATTTTAGATTTCACCTGAGAAAATTCGAGTATATTGACCTGCCCACCGGGTTTTAATACACGGTGCATTTCTTCAAGGGCAGCCGCTTTATCGGTCACATTGCGCAATCCGAAAGCGATGGTCACTGCATCAAAACTACTGTCTTGAAAAGGTAATTCCTCGGCATTCGCGAGTACATATTCCAGGCCTTTTACAATACCCTGGTCTTCCATCCGCGCGCGTCCGACCGCCAGCATTTCAGGATTGATATCGGAGAGTATGACGCTTCCGGCATTCCCAACCCGTGGCAATAATAAACGGGCTATATCACCCGTCCCACCGGCAAGATCAAGCACTTTAGCACCCGGCTGTATGGCGACTTGGCGCACAAAGTGGCGTTTCCATAGGCGATGCACACCAAATGACATCAGATCATTCATGATGTCATAACTATCGGCAACTGAACTGAACACCTCGCCGACTAGGCGGGCCTTGTCTTCAACTGCCACCTCGGTAAAGCCGAAGTGTGTCTTACTCGAGTGTTTGTCAACCATCAGTTCACCGCAAACTTATATACGAAAGGGTATTTTCGCTTAGTTTACTCTGCCTTGCACCTTATTTCAGCGCTACTGAAAGCAGTGGAGTTTCAGTTAACAATATTGAGGTATACAGGCGGCTGCCCCGAAGGGCACACATTTCTATCTAAAGGGAGTTACAGTGCGCCGGAGTAGGCAGGGTTGGTATATGAGATTGGGGCAGTTGCTTTATCACCAAAGGTGACTTCTTCCCAGGCTGAGGTATCAGCAAGTAATTCTCTTACCAGTAAGTTATTCAGGGCGTGACCGGACTTGAAACCTGAGAATGCGCCAATCAGGCCATGACCCAGCAGGTAGAGATCACCAATGGCATCGAGAACCTTATGTTTTACGAATTCATCTTCATAGCGCAGGCCGTGCTCGTTGAGGACTCTATAGTCATCCAGAACAACTGCATTATCCATGCTGCCGCCCAGTACCAGGTTTCTTTCCCGCAACATTTCAAGGTCGCGCATAAAGCCGAAGGTTCTGGCGCGCGCGATTTCCTTGAGAAATGAAGTTGTGGAGAAATCGACTTCTGCGGTTGATGCGTGGCTTTCGAAGGCCGGATGGTTGAAATCAATGCGAAAATTAACCTTAAAGCCATCCCATGGCTCGAAACGAGCCCACTTGTCACCCATTTTTACTTCAACCGGTTTAACAATGCGGATAAATTTTTTGGCTTTCTTCTGTTCGGTAATCCCAGCAGACTGTAGTAAAAACACAAACGGTCCAGCACTACCATCCATAATGGGTACTTCAGGCGCACTGAGGTCGACAATTGCGTTATCAATACCGAGCCCAGCAAATGCTGACATCAGATGTTCTACGGTGGCAACTTTTACATCACCTTTCGTTAATGTAGTTGACATTGAGGTGTCACCCACATTATCTGCACGCGCCTCAATGTCGACTATTGGTTGCAGGTCGATACGACGGAATATAATTCCGGTATCGACAGCCGCAGGGCGCAGAGTCATATACACTTTTTCGCCACTGTGTAAACCAACGCCAGTAGCTCTAATGATATTCTTTAAGGTACGCTGTTTAATCATATTGTTGTTTATTCGTCCCAAAACTAGAGCGATTTTATCATAGTTCCCTGTATAATCAATCATTATGTTGCTTTTATACCTAATTATTGTTGCATACATGCCACAATATTTTTATATGTTGTATATTTGCCACACATAAAGAAAATAGCCAGACCTGTGAAATACAGGCCTAGCAACGGTTTTAGTACAAATCAAACTGACACAAAAGCACATTGGGTTAATATTTTTTAATCCGCCTGTTGACGGAGAAAAGTGGGTACATCCATGTCTTCTGGGTTAAATAAATCCTCAGATGCTACTGCAGGCATGAAATCACCACCTACAACCTGTGGCATTACCGCGGCTAATACCGGCTCTTCTTCGGTAGCCGGTTGTGCAGGATTCTGGGCAGCAACTGCTGTTGGCCGACGCACATTAATCGGGAAATCATCTTCCACCGGCACAACTTCCGGTTTCGTGCTGTCCAATCCTGTTGCTACCACTGTTACCCGAATTTCATCTGTTAAATCTGGGTCTATCACAGTGCCCATAACAATCAAGGCATCATCAGCGGCAAGGTCTTCTACCACCGTCATGACTTCCTGGAATTCATTAATGGTTAGGCTAGGCCCGCCGGTAATGTTAACTAACACACCATAGGCACCCTGTAAGTCAACGCCTTCCAACAATGGGCTACCGATAGCATGCTGCACGGCCATAACGGCGCGATCCTCACCCCGTCCGGTGCCTGCACCCATCATGGCCATTCCCATTTCCGACATTATCGCGCGAACATCAGCAAAATCAACATTCACTAGTCCCGGCAAAGTAATCAGTTCGGCAATTCCCTGCACTGCGTTTTGCAGCACATTATTAGCTTCCCGGAAAGCATCCTCAAAGGTAGTATCACCTCCTAGAACCTCAAGTAGTTTTGAATTCGGTATGGTAATTAACGAATCCACATGTTTGCGCAGCTCATCTAGACCCTGCTCTGCAATTTTCATCCGCTTGCGGCCTTCCAAAGCGAACGGTTTAGTTACCACAGCAACTGTCAATATATTCATTTCTTTGGCTATTTTAGCAATCTCCGGCGCAGCTCCGGTACCTGTACCACCACCCATTCCGGCGGTTATAAACACCATATCGGTATCCTGCAAGGCATCTATAATCCTCTCGCGGTCTTCAAGGGCTGCTTGCCTACCAACTTCTGGATTGGCCCCGGCACCCAAGCCTTTTGTTACATTGGTTCCCAGCTGTAATACCGAGTCACCATTATAGTTGCGTAAGGCCTGCGCATCGGTATTAGCGGCGATAAACTCAACCCCTTCAATGTTGCTCTCGACCATCTGGGCGACTGCATTACCACCGCCTCCGCCAACTCCAATTACTTTAATCACCGCTGCCGGTGTGTAGTTCTCTACCATTTTAAACGCCATTTTCCTTCTCCTTGCTTCGCACTAATATATTCTCCGGCGGCTTCACTGCTATGCCTCTATGGACACTTTTTCTACAGATTAGCCTAACTGGAGAAACTCAAATTAAAATCCTGTTTATTACAATTATCACTTTATAAATTTCCGTCAAACCAGTTTTTTATGGCACTGAATACAGAACCACCACTGGAGGGCTTACCTGCATTTTCATAATCATTTAACTCTTTGCTGCCATAAAGCAGTAGACCAACACCTGAGGAGTAAATATGGTTATTTACCACATCTGATAAACCAGTTACATTTCTCGGAGCACCCAAGCGAACCGGCATATGGAATATCTCCTCAGCCAGTTCAACTACACCTTCCATCTTTGCACCACCGCCGGTTAACACCAGTCCGGCTGGAATCATATTTTCAAAGCCACTACGGCGCAATTCATCACGAACTAGCGATAATAGTTCGCGGTACCGGGCCTCGACTACCTGCGCTAATGTACGTCTTGCCAGTCTTCGGGAAACCCGGTCACCGACACTTGGCACCTGTATTGATTCGTCTGCTTTAGTTAGCAACTCAAGCGCACAGGCATACTGAATTTTTATATCCTCAGCATGCTGAGTTGGGGTACGCAATGCTACCGCAATATCATTGGTTGCCTGATCACCCGCAATCGGTATACAGCAGGTATGTCGAATAGCACCCTGGCGGAATACCGCTATGTCGGTTGTGCCCGCACCGATATCGACCAGACAAACCCCGAGGTCTTTTTCATCGCCAGTTAACACCGCTTCGCTGGCAGCCAACTGCTGCAAAATAAGATCATCTGTTACTAAACCGCAGCGTTGCACACATTTGGTAATGTTACGCACCGCAGCCCTTGCAGCTGTAACTACATGCACCAATACTTCCATGCGTACCCCGGCCATACCAATAGGTTGCCGAATACCATCTTGGTCATCAATAATGTATTCCTGTGGTAACACATGAATAATTTGTTGATCGGCTGAAACATTAACGGCCCGTGCGGAATCCAGCACCCGATCCACATCGCCCTCAGTTACCTCGCGCTCTTTAATGCCGACAACTCCACGAGAATTAAGGCTGCGAATATGATTGCCGGTTATTCCGGCATAAACTGAATTTATCTCACAGCCGGACATCAACTCAGCCTCCCCGATTGCGCGTTGAATCGACTGCTCCGTTGACTCAATATCAACCACAACCCCGCGCTTTAAGCCGCGCGAGGGATGCGAGCCGATACCGACGACTTCAACCGTACCGTCTTCCTTCAATTCGCCGACTATGGCTACTATCTTGGAGGTACCAATATCCAGCCCAACGACTAGTGTTTGTGCATGTTTTTTCGGCATTCGCGCTATCTCTCCAAAGCATTCAACGGCACACTGCCTTGAACTTGCTTATTATTAATGGCATTTATCATGAGTTCTCTACCCACTGAACTGCGAACCCATTGGTGTAGCGTAAATCAACACTAAACGGAATATTTACACCACTCTGGGTGAGCTGATTCCAGTTTGCTATAAGGCGTTGCAGGCGGGGCAGTACATTTTCACGCCCCAGCATTACCCGGGTTTTATTCATCAGCAACAGCTCCCAAGAACCGCGTTTGTGTAAACGCAAATCTTCTACTTGCAGAGAGACTTCCCTCAGACGCTTGTCGGCTTGTTGCCAGAATGTCACCACTGCATCAATCTGGTTATCCGGCCCCTGTAAACGCGGTAAACCCTGAATTTTATTGGCTGCTGGAACAGTAAATGCAATACCCTGCTCGGAAATCAGTTGACTACTTCCCCAGTGTGCTACTGCCATGTATTCCAGCACTCTAACCTCAATTGTATCCGGCCACTGCGTTCTAGCCTCGGCTGAAGACACCCATGGAATCTCTTCTGTTATTGAACGCACGCGATCCAGATCAACAGTAAAAAACCCACCATTGATTTCAGGCTCTAGCACTGCTCTTATTTGATCAGCACTTACCCGTTGCAGCGGGCCACTAACATCCAGCCATTTAATCGGCCATTTGTTGGCCCCCAACATTCCCGAGGTTAACCAGGTAACAACCAGTGCGGTTAAGGCAATGACCAGGACGACACCAACCAGCCCAGGCTTAATGGCACCTCGTTGCAATTTAGCTTGTTGGAAATTCAGCTTCACAAGTTCGCTCCTTGGAAACTGGTTTCGAGTATCCGCAGCACTAGCCGGTCAAAATCCGTACCCGCTTGCGCTGCTGCTTGTGGAATTAGCGAATGGTCGGTCATGCCCGGAATAGTGTTCACTTCCAGAAACCAGGGCTTACCAGACTCATCTAAAATAAAATCAACCCGACCCCAGCCACTAGCGTCCACCTCATCAAATGCTCTTTTGGCTAATTGCTGTAATTGACTTTCGAGCTCAGATGTCAAGCCACAAGGACAAAAATAGCGCGTCTGATTGGATTCATATTTCGCCTTATAATCATAAAACTCACTGGCTGGCTCAACAGCAATCAACGGCAGGCATTCGCTATCAATAATTCCAGCAAAGTATTCTCGCCCGGCAATGCCCGGTTCCACTATCACCACAGAACTGAAACTTGCCGCCAGTGCAATAGCATCCAGCAACTGTTCTGGCTTTGTCACTTTACTGATTCCCAGCGATGAACCCTGATCCACAGGTTTAACAAATAATGGCAACTCAAACGCCTTGAAAATTTTATCGCTGTCATCATCACCTACACGGGTAAGGATAAAATCTGTGGTGGGAATACCTGCGCTTTTCCAAACTTGCTTGGAGCGCACCTTATCCATGGTCAACGCCGAACCCAACACACTGCTACCGGTTACTGGAATTTCAAGTAAATCCAGTGCTCCCGTAAGCCTACCGTCTTCTCCACCGGTACCGTGCATTAAATTAAACACACGCTTAATTGTGCCTTTCTCAATAGCTTTAAACAGCGGGTGTACGCCATCGAAGACCACATGGTCAATATTCATGCGCGCCAACGCTGCAGCTACAGACTTGCCACCAGCTAACGATACTTCCCGTTCCGGGCTATCGCCACCAACAACCAGCGCCACGCGGCCATATTTTGCAGAATTTATGCCGCTGTAGTTCATGCCTTGCCCTCGCAGTGTGTAAAGCTTGCAGCGCTACGCAACTTGCTTGCGACCGAGCCTATATCACCTGCACCCATCAGCAATACCAAATCACCATCCTCAAGGATTGCTGGCAGTTGATCCGGCAGGCTATGAACATCAGAAATCATTACCGGGTCAACCCGCCCGCGGATACGCACGGCACGACAGAGTGATTGAGCATCTGCTCCGGGGATATGATCTTCTCCTGCTGGATAAACATCAGTAATAACCAGCACATCCGGCTCTGCCAGAACCTGAGTAAAATCATCAAACAACTCACGGGTACGGCTGTAACGGTGCGGTTGAAAAACCACTACCAGCCGGCGCTCTGGCCAGCCTTTACGGGCAGCCTCAATGGTTACAGCAAGTTCGGTTGGGTGATGTCCGTAATCCTCCAACACCGTAACGCTACCCGTACTAAGAGGTAGTTCGCCAACTTCGGCGAAACGACGACCCACTCCGGAAAACTCAGCCAAAGCTTTGCGCATGGCTTCAGGTTCAACTCCTAACTCCCAAGCCACCGCAATTGCCCCAAGCGCATTGCTGACATTGTGTACGCCGGGCAGGTTAATACTTACTACCAGTTTGTCCTGCTGGTTGATGTCCTGCTGATTAGGAAAACTCACATCAAAGTCCATCTGCCGGCCTTGTTGGCGAATATTACTGGCGCGAATATCCGCATCCGGGTGCTGCCCAAAAGTTAGTGTGGTACGACTAACATCGGCGAGAATACCCCTGACCTCAGGATCATCAATACACAACACCGAAACACCATAGAAAGGTAGGTGGTGAATAAATTCCAGAAAGGCACTGCGCAAATTTTCAAAATCACCTGCATAGGCTTCCAAGTGATCACTATCTATATTGGTAATCACTGCCATCATCGGTTGTAATAGCAAAAATGATGCATCGCTTTCATCTGCTTCTGCAACTAGATATTCGCCCTTACCCAAGCGGGCATGGCTGCCAAAAGCATTTACCAAGCCGCCTATAATAAATGTCGGGTCCAACCCGGCCTCGGCAAGAATGGCTGCCAGCAAACTAGTGGTGGTGGTTTTACCGTGGGTGCCGGCAACGGCAATGCCTTTTTTAAAGCGCATCAATTCCGCCAGCATTTCAGCCCGCCGTACAACCGGAATTCTTTGTTCTCTAGCCGCCTGTAACTCAGGGTTGTCTGCAGGAATCGCACTGGAGGCGACCACTACATCAGCTGTGCTTATATTTTCTGCGCGATGGCCAATATGAATTTCGACACCTACACTTTGTAAGTGTGCAGTCAGGGTCGAGGCTTTTAAATCCGAACCAGAAACCTGGTAACCCGAATTGGCGATAACTTCTGCTATCCCACTCATTCCCGCACCACCAATACCTACAAAATGCACGCTGGATATTCTGTGCATCTGACCAGAACCGGCTTTTAGATTTGCTGTTTTCATGCGCATATCTCCTGGCAACGGCTGGCAACAATTTTCGCGGCATCCGGCAACGCTAGACCTCGGGCGGCTTCGGCCATCTGGATTAACTTCACCCTACTGGAGGTTAAACTGGTTAGTACTTTGGCTAAATCCTCAGCATTGAGACTGGCTTCCTGCAGAATTCTGGCAGCACCTGCACTGGCAAGGTATTGCGCATTCCGGGTTTGGTGATCATCAACTGCTGCCGGGAACGGCACAAATACAGCGGCTAGGCCAGCAGCGGCTATCTCTGCTACTGTCAAAGCACCCGCCCGGCAAATCACCAGATCTGCCCAAGCATAGGCTGCTGCCATATCCTCGATAAACTCACACACATCAGCACTATGCTCTTCAGCTTGATAGCGTTCCCGGGTAGACCCAGCATGCCCTTTCCCTGCTTGATGACGCACCAACAGCTGCGTTTGGGCAGGTAATCTAGACAAAGCCCTTGGTAGCATGCGGTTTAGTGCAGCAGCTCCCTGAGAACCACCCAACACCAACAGGCGTAACGGCCCACTGCGCTGTGACATACGCGGGCTTGGGGCATCGATACTGAGGATGGATTCGCGCACGGGATTACCAACGGTAATCACCGAATTAGATGCCGGAAAACTGTCCGGAAAACCCTGAAATTTAATTTTTGCCCAACGCGCAAGGATTTTATTGGTCATTCCCGGAACCCTATTCTGCTCGTGTATAAGCAAAGGGATACCACGAAGGCGGGCCGCAAGCCCTCCGGGGCCAGCTACATAGCCACCCATGGACAACACCACACAAGGGGCAAGTTTTTTCACAATAGCATTCGCCTGACGCAAGGCTTGGATGATTTTCCAAGGTGCCAGCAACCAACCTTTTAGACCCTTACCACGCAAACCCTGAATTTTGATAGTGTACAGGGGATAACCTTGTGCCGGCACCAACCGGCTTTCCAGTCCAGCCTGAGTACCCAACCAGGCGACATCAACACCCTTGCTGCGGAGTTCATCGGCAACTGCCAAACCTGGGAAGATATGTCCGCCAGTGCCGCCTGCCATAATCATCACCCGTTGCTGTTTAATGGTCATTGAAACCACCTGCCAGCTCACGCCGGCGCACCGATTTGGGATCCAGCTCCCGATCCAGTTCATATTTAATCCGCAATACCAGCCCAAGCGCCATACAGGTCATCAAAATACTCGACCCACCGGATGATATCAGCGGCAGTGTTAGACCCTTTGTGGGTAGTACTCCCATATTCACGCCCATGGAAACCAGTGCCTGGAAACTCAGCCAGAGCCCCACTCCGTATGCCAGAAAACCAGCAAATGGGCGATCTGCGCGAACTGATGCCAGACCTATCATTAAAATTCGACCAATCAGAGTAATAAATAAAAGCATTAACAGTAGTACACCTAGCAGACCCATTTCTTCGGCATAAACGCTAAAAATAAAGTCTGTATGCGCTTCCGGTAAGTAAAATAATTTCTGAATACTGCCGCCTAAACCGACACCAAACATTTCACCTCGTCCAATTGCGATCAATGCCTGAGTTAACTGAAAACCGGAATTAAACGGATCCGCCCAGGGGTCCATAAAACTGACAATCCGAAGCAGGCGATACGGTTCCATTGCAGCCCAAATAAATGCGGGGGAAACCAGCGCAATCAATATTGCGATATGGGTCCAGGCGGCGCCCGCAAGAAATAGCATGCCGCCAACAATAAAGGTAATAATCACCGCGCTACCAAAGTCCGGCTGGACTAACAATATAAGCATATACACGCCGGCAACTATTATAGGTTTTAGGGTGGCAAAGAAATTTGATTGAATGGTCTGCTGATGCCTGACCAGATAACCGGCCATATACACAATCAGCATCAACTTAGCCGCTTCCACCGTCTGGAAAGTCATCGACCCAAGCTTAATCCAACGAATGGATCCATTGACTTCATGACCCAAGCCGGGAATAAACACAATTAATATGGACAACGCCCCCAACAGCATCATCGGTTTAGATGTTTTGTACAGAAATTCAGTTGAAACCAATGTAAATGTCGAGGCCAAGATCAAACCAAGGAATAGGAAAGTCGCATGTTTCCAGGTGTAGTAATGAATCCCCAGCCCTTGCCCCTCCGCCACAGAGATTGAGGCAGAGCCAACCATAATCAGGCCAATGGCAGCCAACATAATGCTTGGAATCAAGACCCACTTATCCAGACCAACTTTTTGTTTAATGGCAGCATAACGCCTAGCCTGGACACCGGCCCCTGCATGATTGGCTGCTATTGCTTGCCTATACGCCATCGTTATATGCCATTACTCATTATCTAAACACCAGTTTCTCAGGCTTACCTGATTTTCAGGGTCGCCAGACCCACCAATACCAAAATTACGGATATAATCCAAAACCTCACAATCACCCGTGGCTCCGGCCAGCCCTTCAATTCAAAATGATGATGAATCGGTGCCATCCGAAAAATGCGTTTACCGGTTAACTTAAAGGAAACAACCTGCAGAATGACCGATACGGTTTCCATTACAAATACGCCCGCCATGATGAAAAATACTAATTCCTGACGAATAATGACGGCAACCAATCCCAATGCCGCGCCCATAGCCAGCGCACCGATATCACCCATAAACACCTGAGCCGGATAGGTGTTGAACCACAGAAAACCCAAGCCGGCCCCGGCAAGTGCACCGCAAAAAATCGCTAACTCCCCCGCACCCGGAACATACGGTACCGCGAGATATTCTGAAAACACTGCATGCCCGGCAACATAGGAAAATATCCCCAGTGCGCCGGCAATTAATACCGTCGGCATAATGGCAAGGCCATCAAGACCGTCGGTGAGGTTTACGGCATTGGATGAACCAACAATCACAAAATATGCCAGCAGTACGAACGCTATACCACCAAGCGGTAGCATGACGGACTTAAAGAAAGGCACGATCAGCATAGTTGTTGCCGGTGTTTCTGATGTGTATAAAAGGATTATTGCAGCCACCAAACCAATTATGGATTGGCTTAAATATTTCCAGCGTGAGGACATACCGTTCGGGTCTTGGCGGACAATCTTTTTATAATCATCAATCCAACCAACCACGCCGAACGCCAGCGTGACCAGAACAACTAACCAAATAAAGCGGTTACTCAAGTCACCCCAAAGCAATGTAGCCAAAACTACCGCCAGCAAAATCAAAGCCCCGCCCATGGTCGGGGTGCCGGCTTTGACAAAGTGGGTTTCCGGACCGTCACTGCGAATCGGCTGTCCTCCCTGGGTGCGACTCATACGCCGGATAAATCCGGGGCCGACGATCAACGAAATAGCCAAGGCCGTCAATGCACTGAGAATACTGCGCAAAGTTATATACGAAAACACCGTAAAATCAGAATTAAACTCACTCAACCACTGCGTTAACCAAAGCAACATCAGACAGTCTCCCTAGGGTGGTTTGCTGCATTCCAAGCTGTTGGTTCTTGTAACAAGGCATTCGCCACTTCTTCCATACCCATACTCCGTGATCCTTTGACCAGACAAGTAACGCGCGGATGAATGTCTGCCAAAAGCTTATCCAGTAAGTCGGCCTTATTTGCATAGTGACAGGCGTTTTTTCCAAAGCCTGCAACACTAAATTTGGTTTGCTCGCCTAGTGCATACAAGCGCGAAATACCAGCAGAGCGTGCGGCTGCACCCATTTCTTTATGTAGTTGTGGACCATCCTCACCAAGCTCTGCCATATCACCAAGAATCAACCAGGCAGTATCATCTACGCTTAATCCTTCGGTTAAAACCGCAATCCCGGCATATAAGGAAGCCGGATTAGCATTGTAGGTATCATCAATGACCTGCCAGCCACCGGGAGCTCTACTGCTTTGCAGGCGTCCGGTCGCTGCAGACACCCGCTCCAGACCTTGGCGGATTTCCGTTAATGAAATGGTCAGCGCTTGTAATACCGCGGTTGCAGCCAGTGCGTTCATACGATTGTGCTGGCCGGGCAGTGGCAAGATTAGATCGTTGATTTGGCCTACGCCGGTATTCAAATTGAATTGTTCAGTGGAAAGGTCAGCCCAGACATCCGCAGTGGATTTACTGCCAAAGCTAAAGGTTTTCGCGTTTGCAATTTGGCTTTGCCATAGCGCCATCCAGGGTTCATCGGCGTTAACGATCGCGCACCCCCCGCTTAGCAGACCGGCAAATATCTCACCTTTCGCCAGGGCCACACCCTGAAGGTCGCCAAAACCCTCAAGGTGAGCAGGGCCCACATTATTTAATAAGGCAATATCCGGCTTGCAAATTTCGCATAAGTAAGCAATATCACCTGCGCGACTGGCGCCCAATTCTAAAATGGCATATTCATCGTCAGAATCAAGCGCGAACAGGGTTAGTGGAAGGCCCAGTTCGTTATTAAAATTACCCTGAGTCATCAATACCTTATGCTGGAGACTGAGCACACTGCCGAGCATTTCTTTGACTGTAGTTTTACCGTTACTGCCCGTCAGCGCTATAACTGTAAGATTGCCTTCAGCGCGCAAGCGTGCGAGCCAGCTAGCCGCGAGTTCACCCAGAGCCAGCTGCACATCTTTCACGACTATTTGTGCGCCCGCATTTTCTACCGGGGTAGCGACCAGCGCAACTGCCGCACCTTGAGACAATACCAAGGCCACATACTCATGACCGTCGGTGTGTTCTCCGGGCAATGCAGCAAACAACTGAGCTTTCCGTACTTGCCTTGAGTCAATCACGACACCGCAAAAATCAGTGGCAGCCGCAGCTGTATCTACATCAAGCAATTGGCCAGATACAATCTGTGCGGCTTCTGCCAGGCTCAGCGTAATCATGCTGCAACCCCCAGAGCCAAGCGAGCTTCAAGGGCATCATCAAAGGCGATTGTTTGCGAGCCTAGTTGCTGATACTGCTCATGTCCCTTGCCTGCTATCAGCACAACATCTTCGCCAGTGGCCGCATAGACTGCCAAGCGAATAGCCGCAGCACGGTCAGGTTCGATACTAACCGATTGTGGATGCTTGAAGCCTGCCGTTGCTTCATCAATAATTTTGAGCGGGTCTTCAGAGCGGGGGTTATCACTGGTAAGGTATACTCGCTCAGCGTATTTTTCCGCGATTGCCGCCATTAATGGCCGTTTGCTCTTATCCCGATCACCGCCACAGCCAAACACACATAAAAGCTGACCACGCGTGTGTGCGCGTAGGCCGAGCAAAGCCTGCTTGAGAGCAGCAGGGGTATGTGCGTAGTCCACCACCACCAATGGCTGATTGGGTTCGGCAGTTATCCGCTGCATTCTTCCATGCACCGGCTGAATCAGCTCCAGAGCGTGGCATAACTGAGTAAATGGCATACCCAGCAAACCCAGTGTGGCTGCTGTTGCCAGCAGGTTATCTAGGTTAAAACGACCGAGTAAATTGCTCTGGATGACAGCTTCACCCCAGGGGCTGTGTAGACGGAAACGAATGCCCTGTTGCCCGGCTTTTACATCACTGGCATATATATCTGCCGGAATATCTGCCGGAATATCTGCAGGTCCATCTGCGAGTGCTTTATTGTGACTGCCCTGCCCGGATATGGCCGAGTCACCGTAATAGCTTAAACACTGGGTGTTGTTCGGCAACTCAGATAACCAGCGAGGACCGACCTCATCGGCAATATTCAAGACCGCAAAATGGGGTTGGTGATCAGTGAACAAGCGCTGTTTTGCCGCCGCGTAACTGTGCATATCACCGTGATAATCAAGATGATCCTGACTGAGATTAGTAAACACGGCCACATCAAAAGACAACAAGCCCACCCGGTTCTGATCAAGTGCATGCGATGAGACTTCCATAGCCGTCAAGCCGACATATTCGGCGCGTAACTTTGCCAGCTGCGCATATGTGGTAAAAATGTCCGGTGTGGTATGTTCAGTAACCGATAATTCATCCAACTGCCCAGTACCGAGGGTACCGATTAATCCGGCCTTGCCATGCCAGAGCTGCCAGGCTTGAGCTATAAAATGCGCAACCGAAGTCTTGCCATTAGTACCAGTAACCCCTACCAGATACATATCATCGTCAGGGGCACCATAAAACCGGGATGCCAGTTCTGCCTGCCGCCGGTTCAAGCCGGGAATCAAAATCAGCGGGCAATTAAAACTCTGGTGCTCTGCTGACTCCGCTTGATCACAGAGAATCGCTGCCGCACCATTAGCCTGTGCCTTTGCAGCAAACTCAAGCCCATGGCTCTGAATTCCCGCTAGCGCAACAAACACATCGCCCGAATTAATAAGGCGGGAATCAAGGCACAAGCTATTGACGCTGATATCCGGGATTGCAGATATATCAATACCCTCGCCCCAGCCTGAAAACACTTCTCTGAGATTATGGGGCACGATTGTCTGCCCGGTTTTTAACGAGTCTAGGTACTTGCAACTTCTGCTGTGCCATAGCGAGCTGAAAGTCATCCGGGGCAATATCCAGCAAGCGTAAAGAACCCGACATTACTCTTGAAAACAAAGGTCCGGCTACAGTGCCACCATAATATCCTTTCCCTTGTGGATCATCGATAACAACCACCAGCACAAGCTGCGGATCACTGGCCGGGGCATAGCCGGCGAATGTGGCGATATAACGCTCTTCATAACCTGCAGCGCTGGCTTTTCTTGAAGTACCTGTTTTTCCACCCACCAGATAATTCTTCACCCTGGCTTTTTTGCCTGTGCCTTCAGGACCGGTAACCGTCAGCAGCATATCCCGAACTTGAGCCGCAATCGCCGGGTCCATCACTGAAACCAGTGGATTTTCTATCTGTTTGATAAAGCTCGGCGCACGAATACGCCCACTATTGGCAATTGCTGTATAGGCCCTAGCAAGCTGTAGTGCGGTTACCGAAATACCATAACCATAGGCAATGGTTGCCTGTTCAACTTTATGCCAGCGTTGGAAATTTCTCAGCACTCCGGCAGACTCTCCCGGAAAACCCGAACCGGTCACCTTGCCAAAACCGAAGCGATTATAACTGCCCCAGAGATGTTCAGGCTCAAGTGATAAGGCGATTTTTGAGGTACCGACATTACTTGATTTGGTGATAACCCCGGTTACATCCAACATACCGTTGTTGTTGGTATCATGAATGGTGTGACCGGAAATCATAATACTTCCCGGCTCAGTATCAATGGGTGAGTCAGGGGTATACATGCCAGTTTCTAGGGCAGCCGCTATCGCAAAGGGTTTCATCACCGACCCGGGTTCGATAACATCGGTTACTGCCCGGTTACGCAATGCTTGCGACTCCCGACTAACGGACTGATTCGGGTTATAGGTAGGAGCGTTAACCATCGCCAGTATCTGCGAGGTGGCAACATCGAGCAGCACCACAGAACCGGACTGCGCGTTATGCTCCAGCATGGTGCGCTTGAGTTCACGGTATGCCAGATACTGGAGGCGGTTATCCAGTGTCAAGGTTAAGTCGCGTCCGGGTTGCGCTGGGCGAATCAAACGGACATCCTCAACCACTCGTCCGCGGCGGTCCTTGATGACCTGTTTGGAGCCGGGCACACCCTGTAACCAGTCGTTATATTCCAGCTCGAGGCCTTCCTGACCAACATCATCAATATTGGTAAACCCGAGCACATGCACGCTGACTTCACTGGAAGGATAAAAACGCCGATACTCGCGCTCAAGATTAACCCCCGGCAGTTCAAGAGCCGACACTTGCGCTGCTATAGAAGGTGGCAAATGCCGCCTGAGCCAGACAAATTCTTTTTCGGAACGGGTGTTTAACTTTCGTTCCAGTTCGTCAGCATCGGTACCGAGTACTGCTGCGAGTTTGTCTATGTTTTCCCGGGTTTCCAGTAGCTGACCGGGATGGACCCAGAGCGACTCAACTGGTGTGCTAACGGCTAATGGCACCTGGTTGCGATCGTAAATTACACCTCGGGTAGCCGGGATTTCAACTTCGCGCAAATATCGAGCCTCACCCTGCCCCTGCAGGAACTCGGTATCAATAACTTGCAGGGTAACCGCCCGGCTCGCAAGACCTACGGTACACACAAGCAGCAGGCCGAGCATAAAAAACAGGCGAAAGCCGGCCTTTCTATTCTCTCTGGCGGTATTTTTATGTACCTTCTTTTTCATTAATTTACGATTAATATCCGAATTTCATTCGGGGTTAGCATCCCCAATTTCTGGCTGGCCATTTGCTCAACCCGCCCCGCATCTGCCAAGGTGGCCTGCTCTAACTGCAAACGACTCCATTCACTATTAGCCATATCTCTGGCTTGCGCCAAACTCTCAAGTTGTAAAAACAACTGACGAGCCTGATGGCGCGTATCCACTACCAATAGCGCACTGACAATCACTGTCAGCAACAGCAATAAGGCCAATGAGGCGCGCGCCATCAGCTAAGTTTTTCCGCAACGCGTAGTACAGCACTACGACAGCGGGGATTGAGACTGATTTCTTCTTCGGAGGGGAATTGAGCTTTACCAACAAGTCGGAGCACTGCCCTGGCACCAGGTACCGGGGGCAGTTTCCGATAAACTGGACCTGCTTGAGCGGCTTTTTTAAAAGCCCGCTTGACGATACGATCTTCCAGCGAGTGGAAGCTGATCACCGCCAGCCTGCCACCAGGTCGCAGTTGCTTGATGATCGCATCGAGTCCAGTAGCCAAATCGGCTAACTCGTTGTTTATTTTTATACGGATTGCCTGGAAGCTTTTTGTTGCCGGATGTTTTTTATCCTGCGGTCGGCCTATTGTCGACTTAATTAGCTGAGCTAATTGAGCCGTGGTAGCAATAGGCTTCTGCTGCCGGCTTGTCACTATGCTTCTCGCAATCCTGCGCGCTTGGCGCTCCTCTCCGAACTCTCTTAACACACGGGTAATTTCATTTTCATCTGCGCCCGCCAACCACTCAGCCGCAGAAACCCCATGTGCCGGGTTCATTCTCATATCAAGTGGGCCTTCAGCTCGAAAGCTAAAACCCCGATCTGGGTCATCAAGCTGAGGGGATGAAACGCCCAAATCGAGCAATATTCCATCAAAACCTGCAAACTCAACTAAACCCAAATCACCTAGCAGATGATCCACATCTGCAAAACTGCCTTGGACAATACTGAAGCGCGGCTCATGTGCAGCTAACTTCTGCCCTTCTGCTATCGCATCCGGGTCTTTGTCAAAGGCAAATAAGCGTCCTTGCTTTCCTAGTCGCGACAATAAAGCACGACCGTGTCCACCTCTGCCGAATGTACCGTCTAAATACTGTCCATCCGGCTTAATTTCTAGTCCCGTAAGCGTCTCCTCCAGCATGACTGGTATATGGCTGTATGCTGTGTCGCTCTGTTCAGGCACAATAATTCCTAATATTCCTAATATTCCTTATAACACCAGTTTCGCCATCTCCTCAGATGTGCTATCACCTAGGGTTCTCTCTTCTTCTGCGCGTTTTTGACTCAGTGTGGTTTCATTCCAAATTTCAAAGTGTGTGCCCATACCCATAAATACGGCACGCTTTTCCAGGCCAGTAACTTGCCGATGGGTCTGTGGTAGTAATAAGCGCCCATTGGCATCTGGTTCTACCGGTGTTGCACTACCCACTAGCCGCCTTTGCAGGCTTCGATGACTTTGTGCAAAAGTGCTTAAGGCCATAACTTCATCACGAACCTTTTTCCACTCCTCTTCCGGGTATAGCCAAAGCGCACCGCTATCGAATGGGCTGTAAGTCAGCACCAGGCGGTTATTACTGGCGGACAGCAGCTCTTCGCGATGGCGCGTTGGTATCGCCATCCGTCCCTTGCTGTCCAAAGTAATTGCAGTTTCACCAAAAAACATTCTTTTACCCTACAAGCCCAGATTTATCCACTTTTTCCCACTAAAATGCACAATAGTCCTTCGATACCCTAAAGTCAAGCAGGAACAACTCTTAAACCCCTAATAAATTCAGGCATTGAAAGAGAAAAACACGAAAAAATCACCCTATATCGTGTGCCTGCTCATCATCAGACACAAGATGTAGCTGAACGGGCGAAATGTGGCGATACGGTGGGGCTTAGTGGTAGCCGGTTTATTGGCTGAGATGCTAATTGTGATTCGAGGCTAATTGTTGATCTGGTGGAGTGAAAATATAATCGAAATAGATTGCAACTTTTCACCAAATAGTGAATCCTTTAAGCGGGAGTCGGCCAGGCAATCGCTGGTCGCAAGACTGGAGGAAAGTCCGGGCTCCACAGGACAGGGTGCCAGGTAACCCCTGGGAAGCGCGAGCTTACGGCTAGTGCAGCAGAGAGTAGACCGCCAGCGATTTTCGCTGGTAAGGGTGAAAGGGTGCGGTAAGAGCGCACCGCGCGGGTGGTAACATTCCGTGGCTAGGTAAACCCCACCTGGAGCAAGACCAAATAGGGGGACGCTGAGGCGGTCCGTCAAGTCCCCGGGTAGGTCGCATGAGGATGTCGGCGACGGCATTCCCAGATGAATGATTGCCCAAGACAGAACCCGGCTTATCGGCCGACTCCCTTATATACCGGGGACGGTACCTGAAGGTACCGTCCCCCACATTAATTGGCTTTTTTAATCACCGAGGATTTTTAGAATATTGAAAAGCCAAAACCCAGACTATACAATGCCAGAACTTTATAAACTATTTACCAAAAAACACCGGTTAACTAGGAAATTATGATTAAAAGATTATCCCAACTCGTTTGTGTATTTCTCTTCATGACCGCTACTAATACGGCCAATGCTCTTACATGTGGAAAACAAACCCCCTCAGGAGTCGTTAAGCAATTTGACACCATTTTTGTGGCTTTTGTATTAGACGGGTATTTTGTTGAGGGAGAAAATGTCAAGAGTTGCGGCTGGATTGAAGGGTCTTTCGAGGTTATTGAGAGTTTAAAGGGCAATTCCGATTCGGTAACTCTTGTTCGAAAAAAACTGAGAAATTGTAACGGTATGAGTGTAGGAGGTGCATCCGACAACTTTCCAATCGGCAAAACTATTTTAGTGACAACAAATAGTGATATTGCAGATATCGGACAATGCACAACTGCATGGTACGCCTATGAAACCTACTGTTTTATCGACAATATTCGTCGTCAATTAAACATTGATGCGCCAAATGTTGAAGTGCGCGAGCGGTGTATTGAAGATGAAAATTCCAAAGGCGAGTCTTCTCGCGTCTACAAACTCCGCAAGTATCTTATTCAGCTTGAAAGTGAAAGCGAGGCGGTAAGTAGTGAAATTAAAGAAACGAAGGGGCTGTTGTCAGAGGCTGAACTAGGTGTGTCAGCTAAGTAGTTCCGCCGCCACCCGTACCCGTCAGACCCTGCAACCGTGGCTGAACCAGCACCTCCAAACGCAAGTTAATATCTGTAAGTCTCTTTACAGTGCTACTCTAGGAGAAATGTTGGCACTGATAGATGAGGCCCCGAACAGCAAGCTGGTGCTGGTGGTTGCCCATAACCCCGGACTTGAATATCTACTGCGGTATTTGCAAAACCCAAGCAATGCGCCCTGGAGATATTGCCTGGCTACGCCAGTCCGAGCTTAGCTGGCACGCTGGTAGAGCAGAGCTGTTGGAACATATTTCGAATTAGCCCCGGTGTATAGTTGCAAGCTCAGCGGACGCGCCGGGAGTTCATGACCAAGCTATTTAATTTATTGTGCTCTTTCCACACCCTTGGGTTATTTTTCCCCATCCAAACTTTGCACTATTAGCTGATGTGCCTTAATTAAGCTGCCAAGACTTTGGTCAAAATTTCCGTTCATTAGCCACAGCCCAGTACTAAGATAAGAGTTCCCGGTAAAATTTCGTTCTACCAAGGTCAAATTTCTAGCTAGATCAATTAGCATAAAATGGCCTCCATAACCATCCGTCCAGACGGTGCCTGTATCATTATCAATAAACCAAACATAGCCAAATGCGTCGTAACGGCCATAGCTCCTGTGGTTATTGGTCAAATCACTGTGAGGCTTGGTGCTTTCTATAACCCAGTTTTCAGGTACAACTTGTGCGCCATTCCACCGCCCTCGGTTAGCTACCATTGCTCCGATTCGAGCAAAGTCTCTGGTGCTAAGATACATGTTGTACATATCATGCTTTGAATCAATACTGTCAGGCCAGAACCACGGATTGCCCATAATGACATTGTCGGAATCAAAATCCTGCATCCCAAGTGGTTTAGCCAAATACTCCTCCATAAACCCACCAATTGAATATCCAGTTTCCTGAATGAAAATTGTACCAAGTGCGTTGGCATCAAAATTATTAGCAAAGAAATAGGTGCCAGGTTTATGCGAATCTCGCGAAGGCCGCATGGTGATTTGGTCGTCATGCTCGCCCTTGGCAGGTAAGTATATTCCAGATCGCCACATCAACAAATCTCTAATTGTAGCGGTCTTTTCCTGATCACTCAGGGGGGTATTCTCATCAATACCAAGTTCAGCGAGTGTTTTATTTATATCGATAAGCCCTTTCTCAATAGCAATACCATACAACAAGGCCAAGAAGCTCTTACGAGTTGAGGCTCCAAACATAATTTTATCAGTGGGGCCATATTCATAGAGTACCTTTTCGTCTTTGAGGACCATTATCGAGCGTATGCGTTTCGGCACCACAGTGGGCGTTAGCACACTCTGGATATGGATAGGCAGTGGTTTGCCGTATTTAAGCTCGGTCTGGTATTCAGGATCAGGATTAAATACAAGCGGTAAGGAGATATAGATTAAGACCACTAGAACCAGCAGGGCTAATAGGGAAATGGTAGATTTTATAGTCATTTTATTTGAATAATGTGAATGAACTAGCAAGATTACGCGTTTCCAATGCTAAAAACTTCCCAAAACGCGTTCTGAGAGTGTGGTTTTTATTTTTGGCTATATTCTTTTGGTGACAGGCCAGTTTCTTTTTTAAACACGCGATAGAAACTTGCCTCAGAGTTAAACCCGCATTCCAAAGCAATAGCAAGAATTGACAAACTATTAGAGTTTTTGTCATTTAATTTCTCTTTAACTCGTTGAACTCTGTGCTTGTTAATTAAGTCCTTAAATGTCATGCCAAATGAATAATTAACCACATATGAGAGGTTGGCCTGGCTAACCTTCAAAGATTTTGCTAATTCTTTTGCACTCAGAGTTGGGTTTAAATATACATAATCTTCATCCAGGGCATTTTTTATTAAACCTGCTATCTGTGATGCTTTTTCATCACTCAAGCTTCTTGTTTTCTTGTTCTTTTCTTTCTCCTCAATACCTTCAATCTCGAATTTTGGCTGTTGGTAACCGACAAACCCAAGATAATAGATCAGAAAGGCAATATAAACATACAAAGCTTGCCAATGAAAATCATGCCTTTGTTTGAAATCAAGAAACAAATCCAAAGATAAGTTAATTAAAATAATCAAGCCTAAAACTGATGAAAGGACAAAGATGCGCATCAACCAGTTGAATGTTGGGAAAGTATTGTCAGAGGTTGTTTCTTTCAATTGCAGTTGGTAATGCTTTAACTTAAAAAAACTAGCGGTCAAATAACTAATAATTGACACAAGAACCAGATAATCTTCCCACCTTTTTATTGATTCGTAGTACAGCTGTGCAATATATTGGTCTTTATCAATATTCAGATCAAAGCCAACAACACTGAAATATACTAAAAAAGCATAGCTTTGAAAAATAGCAAAAGGGATAAAGTGTACTAAGTTCTTTTTCTTGAATTTAAACTTTGGCGTAATTAATGAAACCACATAAAAATATAAAAGTGGCGCTAATGCATATTCAACCCCAAATGGAATATAGCGTAATATCGGTATGTCTGTTAAACCTAAATAACCAAGCAATACTTTACTACTTAACAAGCAAAAAGTTAATAGGGCAAGTGCTAAAAATTTATTGCTTAGTTTATTTTTATTTGAACGCAGCAATAAAATACTAGTTATCACCCCTTGGGTTAAACCGATTAAAACTAATAAATCAAATAAAGAAAACATTGATATAAACTAAGTGACAAATCTAAGCAGAAAAACCGAAGTCGCAAGCCTGTATATAAACTTCTGCAAGCTCGGATAAACCATACTGGTCGAGTTGATCGAAACGACCTGGCTTGGGGCTGTCTATATCTAATACACCGATTAAGCGGTCATCTGCAAATAGCGGGATGACTAGCTCCGATCTGGAAGCTACATCGCAAGCAATATGGCCTTCGAAGGTATGCACATCTGCTACTCGCTGAATTTCGCCGCTGCTGGCTGCGGTTCCGCAAACGCCTTTACCCAGTGGGATTTCCACACAGGCAGGTTGGCCTTGAAATGGCCCGACTATCAGGCTATCGCCACGCAGGAAATAGAAACCAGCCAAAGGCCGTGGCCGTTGATTAATAAATTCCAGCGCCGCGGCAAATGAGTCAACTTCAGATAAGAGTATAGGTAGCATTAAAGCTATATTACCAGAAACCTGCATATATCAAACTTCACTTTACGCTAATATTTTGCTTGGTTCGCTGCGAGTTATCCTGGACTTTACCCGAATAACTCTCTAGAGGGCTCCTCTATTTCACAGCCCAGACGATAAAAAGCCATACCTCGGGAACGGAATGCCATTCGAAATGCCATTCGGGACAGACACCTCATAGAAAATCTCCTACACCGATTTCAGCATTCAGCCGATGATTTTCTTTCCCTGATAGCTCATAGTTGTGATCACAGGGGAATAACTATGACACTACCAAGAAAACAACTTATCTCTATCCAGGAAACACCCTACTATCACATTGTTAGTCGATGTGTACGCCGCGCCTTTTTGTGTGGCAGGGATCCATTAACCAATCGCTGCTATGAACACCGTAGAAAATGGATTCAAGAACGCATCAAATATCTCGCAGGTATTTTTAGCATTGATATCTGTGCCTATGCGGTCATGCATAACCATTACCATCTTGTTTTGAAAGTCAACTCGACCAAGAACTGGAGTTACAAACAAGTATTGGTTTATTGGGCTGCTTTGTGTAAGTTGCCGCGCTACTGTCAGCAATACCTCGATGGTGATGATTTGGGCACCGTTGAGCTTGAATGGGTGGAAGAAAAAATAGCGATTTATCGCCAACGCCTGATGAGTATTTCCTGGTTTATGAAACTGCTAAACCAACATATTGCCATCGCTGCTAATGCTGAAGACCAATGCACTGGGCACTTTTGGGAAAACCGCTTCAAATCCCAAGCACTACTAGATGAAAGCGCGCTTTTGACCTGTATGGCGTATGTTGATTTAAACCCCATTCGAGTGGCTATGGCACGCACACCAGAGACTTCTGAGTTCACATCAATACAGGAACGAATAAACACCAAGACATCAGACCTACTGGCCTTTGGCCAGGGGATAAACGATCTGCCGTATTCACTTACGGATTATATGAAGTTAGTTGATTATACCGGTAGAGCTATATTGAACGACAAGCGAGGATATATACCGCCGGAATTACCTGACATTACAGAGCGATTGGGGTTAAATCCAGACAGTTGGCTAAAAGAAATCAATAACTTTTCATCCAAAGGTTTTACAGCTGTTGGTACGGTCGAGCAATTACGCCAGTTTTGTGCAGCTGTGGGCAAACAGTGGAATCATGGCTTAAAGCTTATTCCGGCTCTGGAATAAATAAAACCACTATAGAAAGCACCTCGACAAGTTTGCTGTTGAGGCTTTTGTGTGGGCAGATTATAGGAAAACGGGCTATTCCGAGCGTTTCTGAGTAGTTCAGAACTTTTAGAGCAGCCATCTGAGAAAAAACTAAAATAAAAACCATCAAATTTCTTATTCACTAAGGAATGATAGTTTTTATTTAATGCCTGTCCTTATTCTTCTTGTTTTTATTTAATGCCTGTCCTTATTCTTCTTATGCCTGTCCTTATTCTTCTCCTTATTCTTCTTATTCTTCCTTGCCGATCCGCTTTTCAATGTCATTGATTTCAGGTTCAAGAGCTGGTGCCATATCACGGATTATAGCTTCTATATTCCTACGCCCATGCAGAACAGTGGCAACAATGATGCCTTTTTCAAAAGCTCTATAGATAACAAAATGCTCCTCCGCTGGAACCATTAAAAATGGCAGAGAACGATACTGCCTCAATTCCCCGTGTTCAGGATTTTTAGAGGTTTTTTGTAAGGTTTTGATAATATCATTCACATATTTATCCGCCCTCTTGTCACCCCATTGATCTATGGAATAGCGATGGATATTACGCAAATCACTTGCGGCACGACGTGTTAAAAAATACGCTGGAGAACTCTGGGACATCTTTTATTTCCAGTCTTCAGCTTCTTTTTGTGCAAACATCTTCATATCTTTTTTGAAATCACCCGTTCCTTCAAAATAGCGACCCTCGGCAATGTCTTCAAACCCCTCAACGATAGAGCTATATATTTGAAAAACATCCGTCTCCATATCACGCCGTATAAGAGAGCGAACATATTCGCTTGGTGTCTCATACATACCTTTCGCCCCAACAACACGGGCAACATGCCTAGCAAGAGGTTCCGGTAGTCTTGCATTAACGCGATTTGAGGCCATGGTCTTGCTCCTTAATATTATTTCATAGTTGCATTATCTCGTTTGTCGCAATAAATGTCAATTCTGTCGCCAGTTATTGTTGCTAGTATATAATATGTCCGGTTTCACACACAACGAGAAAACAGGTGATGAAACGGACAGAATGGCTACAGGAGACTCGACTCATGTGATTTGAAGAGGCTTATAGTATTTGGCAATCTAAACGCTTGGCCCAAGAATACGAATGGTAGTGTCTGTCCCGAATGGTAATTAGGCATCTTGGTATTTTGATACCACGACACAGGCATAATATCCTTATAAAACACTATGATAGTGCAGTCTTTTATGCGCTTTCATTGCCATCACATCATAGCCATCTAACAACCAGTTCAGCTGCTGTCCGGTTAAGCTAATCACCCCATCCAACGCCTTGCGCGGCCACTTGAACTTCGCCCGTTCCAGCGACTTTTGCCACAGGCAGTAACCGTTACGCTCCCAATAAAGTATCTTTACCTTGTCGCGTTTGCGGTTGCAAAACACAAACAAGTGTTCTGAGAAAGGATCCAATTCCAGTTCAGCTTCTACTAGTACCGCCAGCCCATTGATGCCTTTTCTAAAATCAACAATATCTCGGCACAGGTAAACTTCTGGAGGGTCATTCGCTGGGCGCATTACTCAAGCTCAGCGGCAGCGTTTAATATGCTTCGTAACGACCCAGTATTCACCTCGCCAACAAAGGCCACCGATACACCGTTGGCTAACCCAATCCGCCACTGACTGCCAGGCTCGGCTTCCAACACTTGCACCCGCTGAAACCGAGCGGCTTGCACACCCGGTAAAACACCCTTTTTAATCAGTATATTCTTGCAGGCATACAGCGCCTGAACAGGAAATCCCTGTGCCGCCGCATATTCCACCATGCTTTTACCGGAGGCTTCACAGGCCTGTATATGTTCCAGCCAATAACGCTGACGCTGGGTCAGCGTGGGTATCATTTTTTGCATTGTTTATTGCTCCTGGTTCATCAGAAGCATAGCGTGACAAAAAATCGTTCAGGAAAACAGGGTGGGGTTTACTTTGCGCTTACATTTTAATTTTTACCCGCTACACGAAATGCATTCTTCATCATGTTGATTTCACGAGATGGGATTTTAAGTTTCTTTGCCAACTCTAACCAATTAGACACAGCAGAGGATACTTCATTTATGATTTCGATGGTGCGTGCATCACTGACACGAAAGACAGGAGCAATACTTTGAACAAGCTCAAGGCTCTGACTATTATCCTCTCTTGAGATGTTCAGAGAGAGGCCACCGCCTGTTGCAACGGGATTAATATCATAGGCAGGTGATAGCGCCCAGCCGTTGTTCTCTAACATAAAGCCGTGGTTGCGTAAGTGGTCATCGGTATTAGAAACACAGATATAAAATACAATACGTCGCCAAAGCTGTTCTAAATCTTTATTAACTTGCGAACCATTTTTTATTAAAAAGTCAGCTAAATCTAAATAACTCACACCT
>JAKITK010000035.1 GCA_021648125.1 Lysobacterales bacterium | reverse complement strand
TTCAGTTCTGTTTTATTCGCTGCAGGAATCTGCGATATCCGTATTACACCATCGGGAGTTCAATTGTAATACGCGCACCACCCAGAGGGGATGTTTTTATTGAAAGTTTACCCTGATAAGCTGTAACCAAGTGCTGGACGATGGATAAACCCAGTCCGTGCCCTGCTCCCAGTTCATCAGCTGCAATATTTTCTTGAGCTTCACCACGAACACCTCGACGTAGAATCAAGTCTACCTGATCCGCAGGAATTCCCGCTCCATTATCTGCAACTTCAAGCCATAAATTTTTACTATCAGCTGAAATACCCGCGCTTACTTCAACCAAACCTGCGCCGTACTTGCAGGCGTTTTCCATAAGATTGCCCAACAGCTCAAGCAAATCTCTTTCATCGCCTCGAAAAATTAAATCAGCATCGACCTGTGACTGTATCTCGCTCTGTGGGTAAACTGTTTTTAAGGAACGACTCAGGCGCTTTACCTGTTGCGAAACACTAACCCTTTGCCCGTGCAGTCGTCGCGTTGATAAGCTAGCAACCTCAAGATGACGAGAAATCAAGCTCTGCATATCGGCCAATGCAGACTGCACCGGTTCATTCGCTGCACTGTTTTCCGCCTGGCTAAGACTAATGATAGCTAATGGAGGTGTTAACCCAGGCGCCAATGCATCAAGATCGTGGCGGTATTGGTTTCTATTACGCTCTGCACTGGCGAGTAGTAAGTTAATATTTTCCGTCAGCGGCTTTAATTCTTCAGGGAAATTACCATTCAACAGACTCGCTTCGCCAATTTCAATAGCTGCCACTGAATCAGAAATATCCGCTAAAGGGCGTAACGACCAGCGAATCAATAACCATTGCGCAAGTAATAACAATATACCCGCACCCCCTAGCCAACGGAACAGACCGTGTCGAAATTGGGAAATCATTACATCCGCAGCCGCCCTGTGTTCCAGCACCATCACCCGCATGGGTACTTGGGCTTGGTTATCCAGCTCCCATACTATGCCGTTAACTATTTGATACCATGGTGCTGTTTCGGTTGGTTGGGTAAACTCCGAACGCCCCGGGTTCAATTCTGGAACAGCTGGTAATTTCATCCCCATAGCCGAGGATGATTGCCATTGATCAGTAGCCGTTGCCGCCTTGATATAAAGCCCAGAACCTGGGATCCCTAATTCAGGGTCATTGCTTTCACCGTTAAAACTGATCTGGCCACTACTATCGACTTCTAAATTCGCCAGTACATGATAAAAATAAACATCCAAGCGTTGGGACAGGCTTTCCGCGGTGTTCTGAACAAAGGCGCGTTCGAGTGCATAACCCACCAGCACTAAGGCCAGAACAACAAATATTCCGGCGCTGGCTAACAGGCGCAGACGTAGTGATAACGGCCGTTTTTGCGCTGCTGTGGGATTTGGCTTAACGCTTTTTCTCCAGCGCAAAACGATACCCTCTACCACGTAAGGTTTCAATCGGCTCGAGCGTGCCATCAGGGTCCAGTTTTCGACGCAGACGACCAATAAACACCTCAATGACATTACTGTCACGGTCGCTATCTTCCGCATAAATATGATCTACCAAATTCATTTTAGTAACGATTTTGTCCGGATGCATTAACAGATATTCCAACACCTTGTATTCGTAGCTGGTGAGATCAATTTCAGCATCATCAACGCTCACCCGCTGCGAATTCAAGTCCACAGCCAGCGGGCCAAACACTAACTTGGGAGTCGCATGGCCGGAAGACCGCCGCAACAGCGCCGCTACCCGCGCTTTAAGCTCCTGAACATTGAAGGGTTTGGTTAAGTAGTCATCAGCCCCGGCCTCCAAGCCAGCAACCTTTTCCTGCCATTGGTTTCTCGCAGTTAGAATTAAAACGGGATAAGTAAAGCCTTCATCACGCAACTTACGAATTAAATCCATGCCATTGATTTTTGGTAAACCCAAATCAACTATCGCCAGATCAACCGGAAATTCGCGACCGTAATAAAGACCCTCTATGCCATCATAAACCTGGTCAACAACATAGCCAGACTTATGCAAGCTGGTAGCAACAAGTTCTGACAGTTGCTGATCATCCTCTACCAACAAAATACGCATAAGTTAAACCTTAGCCGCCATTATTCTTACGGGGTTTCTTGGGTTTTTTCTGTGCTCCGCCCTTGCCAGGGTAGCGCATGGTTTTTACTTTCCCTTTTTTGGTTAACACCCGTACCACATGGGTTTGTTTGTTGTTTTTCTGTACGGTCTGTGCAGAGATCACTTTAGTATTACCGTTTTTTTCGGCTTTCTTGACCGCATCTGCGAGCGTCTTAGTCGCGAATGCGGGCTGAATTGAGAAAACCAGCAAGGCACAAATGCCCATCACAGCTAAACGCTGGCGGGGTTTTATAAAAATAATTTTGATTAGTGAGTTTCTGTCCATAAGCTTGAGTCTAGCAGTAATATCCTAAAAATTCGCCTGTATCGGGGAATCCCCCCTTAATTGCAGCAATTCTACACAGTCCATCTGAACCTTGCATGAATAACCTGACAACACCACTCTCTACTCTGATAACTGAAAAAATGCTGTAAAGATCCCCAAATCTGTTTTTCTAACTATACAAATGAGTTACTTGACGAAATTCCGGCTTGTTGGCAAGCACGACGGCTTCTGCTTTTAGTGTATTACAAAAAAAGGGCCGCATAGCGACCCTTTTAGCAGTATCTCAACTACAACTTAGAATGATGTAGAAGCTCGAACATACCAGAAAGCACCATTAAATCCGAACGGGGAGGTAACCGAACTAACTACGCCCAAGAACTGAAATACACCATCTTGTTCATCACCCGGGAAAGTGTTGAAAATATTATCACCACCTATCGCGAAGGATATGCTTTCAGATACTTCGAAACGAACTTCCAGATCAACCAGGATTTCACTACCGTAATTCGATGCATCTGAGGCATCTCCCGGACTAAAGATTCCGCCGGTAGTTGACCACTCTCCGTAGCTATTAAAGCGGAGGTAACCGCCCCAACGACTCTTAGAATAATCGAAAGTGAGTACTGAACGGTTGTTTGGCACTTGGTTTTCAAGATCAAACTCGCGACTGGCATTAATGGTTCCAGGCTTAACATTATTGACTTTCTGGTTATTGTAATTGTGGCTGAAGTTAACACTCAAATTACCGCCGGCCAAATCAAAATAGGAGTCAACAGTAAAGTCAAAGCCAGTGATGTCAGAGTCGAATGCATTGCTAAAGTAACTGGCAGAGCTACCTAAAAGGAACTCTGCGTTCGGGAAGCCTATCGACACCAGTTCATCAACGGCGTCTTGGTCAACATTTGTATTCAAGGCGCCAATACGGTCTTCAATAGCGATGTCATAATAATCAAGGGTAATACTAACATTGTCAGCAGCTTCCCAGACCAGGCCTAAAGAATAAGAAAGCGACTTTTCAACTTGCTGTGGAACAGCTCCCAGAGCCAAGGCTACCGGGTGATCTACTGGGTAAAAACCATTGGGGACCAGATTACCATTGGCATCAGCCGTGGTTGACAGATTAAGTGTGTTAACCTGACCTGGCGTTGGCACACGGAAACCGGTATTAATGGTGGAACGAACCGCAAAGGTATCAGTAAGCTCGTAACGGCCCGATAGTTTCCAGCTAAAGTTTGAATCAAAGCCATCGTGATCTTCAAAGCGCCCAGCCACAGCGACCGATAACTTATCGTTTATATCTGTCTCAACATCGACATAGGCAGCAAGACTATCTTTATCCCACGAACCCGCCTGATTTTCGGCAAATCCTTGAAAACCATCCGAACCCAAGCCAAACTGTACAAAAGTAGGCCCTACTTCTCTAGAGGCTAAATCACCGGCACGGATTTTATAAGTCTCATTTCGCCATTCGCCACCAAAAGCAATATTTACCGGGGAGTTATCAAAAGTTTTAACGAAATCAACATTCAAACCTGACTCTTGTTGAATCAGCGTGCCCGGTTTCATTACTGTTGGCGATAGTCTGCCAAGGCTCGGATTAATCGAATCTCTTATTATATAAGAGATTTTATTTTCTGCAGTGCGTACTTTAGCGTCCCAAGTCAAGTTATCGTTGATGTCACCACGAAGACCAACAACAACATCATAATCTGAAATATCTGCTCCAAATAGCGGGCTGTAACCGCCAGGAAATTGAGAAGCAATGGGGTTTAACAGCGCCCAACCACTCGGGCTATTTGGATCGGCAGTCAGGTAATCAGCAGGATTTAGACCGGAGTTAAGAATGCTATCAACTAAAGCCTGAGATGCAGGATCGGGAATAAAGTCGCCATCGGCATCAACAATCAAGGTAGCGCGGCCATTTAACATATATTCAGGTGGTAGCACTGGAACACGGTAGAAAAAACCACCGACCGTAGTGTTATCCATGTAACTTGCTTGTGCATAAAGCTCCACATCGTTAGAAAAAGTTATTGCCGAATTTAAAAAGAATTTATACGCTTCAACTTCAGGATCGCCCCAGCGTTGACCCAAGCCGTTATAGGGCACATTTTCCCGACCGACAATATCGGCAACCGCTGCTGCATCAGGCCTTGCCTGACCACGCGAGGTTATTTGAGAGTCAGAATACTCAAAGCTCAGGCTGAGAAAACCATCATTGCCGAGACCAAAACCAGCATTCGCATTAAAAGTAAGCCGCTCGCCATCACCCTCGCCATAAGCACCATACTGTGCATTAATGGTTGCCCCTTCGCTGTTATCTTTGAGGATTACATTGATCACACCAGCAATAGCATCGGCACCATATTGCGCCGAGGCACCGTCCCTGAGAACCTCAACGCGTTTGATTGCGCTGGAAGGCAAAGCGGAAAAATCTACCGCTTGAGAACCCTGGTTAACTGTTCCGAGAGGTGCAAGTTGCAAGTTAACTAAGGCCGAACGATGTCGCCGCGAGCCATTCACAAGCACCAATGTTTGATCGGGAGCTAGATTCCGCAGAACTACCGGGCGAACAAAAGATGTACCATCAGCAATTGGGTAACGCTGGGTATTTAATGCTGGCGTTAGCTTGGTTAATGTGTCAGTTAAGTCACTAAAACCCTGATATAACAGCGCATCACCGGAAATCACATCAATAGGGGAAAGTGTTTCGCTTGGCAGTCTGCCATCTTTACGCGTGCCGGTAACTACCACTTCTTCTAGTCGCCCACTGTTTTCCTCGTCACTGTCACTGCTCTGAGCGCTGAGTCCGCTTGAAAGCCCGAGCATAATCGCGAGTGAAAGGGTTGATAGTATTAGCGTGGATTTGGCAGGCGCCAACTTGCTTTTATTTGAAGTCATAATTTGATATCCGTATCGTTATATAGTGATATTAACTTTTGTTTAACATATTTGTTGCGCCTCCATATAAACATATTATCAATGTCAGCACAATAGTCACTATTTCTATGAAATGCATGTTTGCTGTTAAACAACTACCATCCCTGAACGAAGCTAATTAAAGCCACCTAGGTGCAACCTCACTGATTTAAGTTCTGGTTTAGTCCCGATAAACTCCGCCCTACAAGCCGGGCTAGTAACATAAGAGATTAAATTCATTGACATTTGTCGTGCTTAGCGGGATTATTATGACTATGCGTACTCTACTTGTCTTCATTTGCTATTTTCTCAGTGCTTGCGGTTCAATCCCTACAACTGACCGCAATCTGACCAATTCAACGCCCGTCATACTTCCACCTGCCCCACTGTTAAATGATAAATATTTTGGTGAACCCCTGCCAGTATTGACAGTAGCGCAGATTTTTTCGCTTAGCAGTGCGCAAAAACAGGATTTCCAGAGCAGCCTTAATAGCTCTAAGCTGCGATCTTTGAGACCCGGAAAGCAGATCTACAAATATATCGAAAAACATCTGCAATATTTCAACTACCATGCAGATACACTTATAGCCACTGACACCCTCAATCGCAACCAGGGTAATTGCTTATCGCTGGCTATTCTGACCAAAGCCCTAGTGGATCTCACCCCAGTAAAGATAAGTTATGAACTGGTTGAAACACCCATCATTTATCAAAGCGAGGGTGGCATGCTGCTCAGCTCTCAACATATTCGTGCCGTTCTAACCGACCCCAAAGCTGCAAGGGCCTACAGTGGTCTAAACCTTTACCAGGGGAAACTTATCATCGATTATTTCCCAACCCGTGGCACCCGGGCCTTACGGATGGTGGAGGAAGATGAATTTTATTCAATGTATTATCGAAATATTGCTGCTGAAGCTATGGTTAATAAAGACACCAACCTGGCCTTTTGGAACCTAAAAAAGTCACTTCAATTAAAACCGGCTGATGCCCATGCGATTAACATGATGGCACTGCTACACGCCAGACTGGGGTATCCGCAGTATGCCGAAAACTTATTCCTCTATGGTATGGAGTATGGTGAGGATAGTCTGGAACTGCTAAACAATTATCATGCGCTGTTGATCCGTTTACAGCGAAGCGAAGATGCCCGAGCCATTGCTCTCAAACTGCAACAATTTGATGACCCAAATCCGTTCAAGTGGATTCAGCTTGCTGATATTGCGTATGCAAATAAAGACTACCTAAGCGCGCTGACTTATTATAATAAAGCCGCTAAAAAAGCAGACTACCTGCATCAACCCTACGCCGGCATTGCCAGAACCCAATATAAACTGGGGAAGCCCCGCGCCGCTCACAGCGCGATGAAAATAGCCTTATTAAATTCAAGCCAAGCAGAACTAAGCTCCGGCTATCAAAACAAACTGGAGTTGTTTTCAAAAATTTTGGGCAAAAACTAAATGTACGCCAGGCAGATAATAAACCCGCTGTAAGCGCTCGAATTTAAAAATGTCATGCAGGAGTAGCTGCATTCTGAATCAGCTATACCGTCAGGCATCCCTAGCTTGGTTGCTGTCGCGGATGTGTACAAGTGCCTGCAATGCCTTACGCAATAAATCACCACCACTGTCGTAACGAAAAGCATTATCGGAGATAAACCGTCGCCAGTGTTTTGCACCAGGCTGTCCATGATATAAACCCAGCATATGCCGGGAAATATGTTTGACCGGAACACCCGGCAGGCGATCAGCATACTCCGCCATCGCCAGCACCACCTCATCCCGCTCAAGCGTAGTGTCGCCGGATAATTCAGCTAACAGCCAGGGGTTCTTGTAAGCTGCACGTCCTAGCATTACCCCATCAACATATTGCAGGTGCGTATGAATGGAATTAATATCAGTCACCCCGCCGTTAAGGGTGATATTGAGTTCAGGAAATTCTTGCTTTAAACGATAAACCCACTCATACCGCAGCGGTGGAATATCTCGATTTTGTTTCGGGCTGAGACCGGACAACAAGGCTTTACGGGCATGCACGATAAAGTCCCGACAACCGATAGCTGCAATAGTGGCCACAAAGTCGCGAAAATACTCGTAGGAATCCAGTTCATCCACACCCAGGCGGGTTTTAACTGTCACCGGAATATCTACAGCTACCGCCATTGCTTCTATACAGTCTGCTACCAACGATGGCTCTTTCATCAGACAAGCACCCATTTTGCCTTTTTGCACACGATCGGACGGACAGCCGACATTTAAATTCACCCCTGAATAGCCCCAATCCTGGGCAATAAGCGCCGACTTCGCCAGATCGTCCGGATCACCGCCACCCAATTGAAGAATTAGAGGTTTTTCGGCGGGATCAAATGCGAGCAACTTTTCCAGATCACCATGCAATACCGCGCCGGTGGTTACCATTTCGGTATACAACAGCAGATCTGCATTTAACCAACGGTGGAAATAACGACAGTGCCTGTCGGTCCAGTCCATCATGGGCGCAACGGAGAATGTAAACCCTTGATTTGTCATAGTTTTTTGTATTGCGGATATGAAAGAAGTCCGCAAGCCCCTTCACCGTTCCAAAGCATATCCTTTAGTGCGTAGCCGTGATGTGGTGAAGTGATTTCCTCAGGATTTATCATTTTCTTTCCTTGCATTGTTTTCAATCTTGATTTATGTGTTCAGTGCACGGCTTTAGGACTTTGCCCGGAAAAACGGGTTGGGAGACGCCTGCATTTACGGCCAAACTACCATTAACAAATAGATATTTTACGCCTTCGGACAGGCCTTCGGGATTTTGGAAGTCGGCCAAGGGTGCAAAGGTTTTGGGGTCAAAAATAACAATATCGGCCTTATAGCCGAGTTTAAGGTAACCGCGCCCGCACAGATTAAATGTATCAGCGACAAGTCCGCTACTGCGGTAGAGAAAGCTTTCAAGAGGTATAGCCTGCTGGTCTTTTATATAGGTTTGGTATTTTTTGGGGAAACTGGCATATTTGCGCGGATGCCCAACCGAACCATCCGAACTGGTCATCACCCATTCCTGTTGCATAAAATTGAGAATATCTTTCTTGTGCATATTAAAAGATGCGATTTTTGCATTGCCGTTGCTGGCAATATATATGGCCATGTCGACCACGGACAGATTATTTTTCTGCGCCAATTCGCTCAAGGTTTTCCCTTGCCAGTCGGCGCGGCCCATAGTGATCAAAACCGCATCGCCGCCGCCGCGCCGCCGCAGGTTTTCTGCAACATCAAGGCGGAGTTTTTCGCCTAATGAAGGGTCTTTAAGTCGGGCCTGATATTTTTCTTTGCCGCCAGCTTTTATATCACGCGGGATCAAGGCAGCCGATATAGATGTGCCTGAAGCCAGCCAAGGGTATTGGTCCGCCGTAACGCGCAAGCCCTCCGCGCGCGCTTTGTTTATCAAAGCTATCACGGGTACACTTTTACCCCAGACATCAACCCCCAATGCTTTGATATGGGCAATGTGCACGGGAATGTCAGCACGGCGACCAATTTCAAGCACCTCTTCTATTGATGATTCCAGACCGATATTATAAGTGCTTTCATCACGGATATGGCTGTCATAAATACCACCTTTCAAGGCCGCCACTTTTGCAAGTGCGACAACTTCGTCCGTATCAGAAAAGCTACCCGGAACATAAAATAGCCCTGTAGATAAACCTAGTGCACCGGCGTCCATGGCCTCGTCGACAAGCGCTTTCATTTGCGATAATTCGTCTGATGTTGGTGCCCGTTTTGCATTTCCCATCACCAATCTACGTACCGCGCCGTGGCCAACATAAAGCGCCGTATTTGTGCCTATCCCGTGTGTTTGCAGCTCGCTGGACAGTTTCAAAATATCTGGGTCTCCGCCGCCGTCATTACCGTTAAACACGGTCGTCACACCTTGCAGTCGGTAATTAGCATTTTGCCGCAAAGCCTTAACCTCACTGCCCAGTTCAAGTAGGCTATGGGTATGTGGGTCTATAAATCCTGGTGCTATAATGTAGCCGCTCGCATCAATTGAGTTTTTAGCTCTAAGATGCCCTGAGTGCTCTCCGATAAAAATGACCTCGTCATTTTTTATTGCAACATCAACGCGAATACTGCCAGAGCCATCACCCACATACACATCCGCGTTGGTGAGCAAATAATCTACTTCCAAAGGTCCAGTTTCTTTGGTATCGTTTTTGGGCGTAAGTGTTGCGCAACCTGCGAGTGCCGCGCAAGCTATAAACAGTCCTAATTTATTGAGCAAATTCATGCTTGTCCTCTGGTATTACCGAGCCGGTATTTTTCCTCACGCCTTCAATTAATTGCGCAATGCGCTGCGCGCTACCTGCAGCGAGTGTTAGACCCAAAGACCCATGCCCTATATTATAATATAAGCCGTTTATTTTACTTTTCTTGACAATCGGGATACCTGAAGGTGTCATGGGACGCAATCCAGTCCAAAAATTAGCCTCGCCGTCATAATTTGCAATACTTGGCCATAGTTTTTGCGCCGTAGCTAACAAAGCCCGCCCGCGTTCATCTATTTTTGTCTCTGGTATATTGGCGTCTAAAAATCCTGCAATACGGATTTTACCGCCTAGGTTTGAAAACACTATTTTGCTTATAGGGTCGGTTATACTGGTTTTTGTAACCTCCTTTCCGGTGTCTAATGTCAGACTATACCCGCGCATTGGATAAACTGGATACGCTTTATCAATAGTTTTTATAATGTTGTTGGCACCTTCACCCAAACACACAATAGCGGCATCACAATTGAATATATCTTTATCGGTCTGTACTTGGGTAATTTTATTATTTTTTTGTTTTAACTTTAAAATAGTATGTCCAAAATAGTAACCTACCCCATACTTACTTTCGCTATGGGCTTGTATTGTCTGGCAAAACACCAATGGATCCAGCACTTTGTCGCCAGGCGCATATATGCCGCCGCAAAATTCGCCCTGCCAAGACCCAAGCCCAGGCTCTTGGAGTATACAGCTATCTTTGTCCAGTATCTCAACATCAAATCCATAAGATTTTTTTAGCGCTACCGATGCATTTAATTTTTCCAGTTCTTGTGGCGTGCCCGCTAAAACTATTTTCCCCGCACCATGTACGCGAATTGCAACGGCTGGAATTTCGGAGTAGATTTTCGACATGGCCTGCTTGGATGTATGTGCCAATTCAAGCATGACCTGCATATTGGCCGCGGCTTTTTTAGATGTGCAATGGCGTATAAACTCAAGTCCCCACGCATAATAACTAAACTTGTTGGTGAACCTCAATCGAATGCCTTCATCGAATCCGAGCATATATTTTGGGATTTTTTTGAGTGTTGCGAAATTGGCAAATGGATCTACATAGCTATAGGCCAACTGCGCCCCATTAGCATGACTGGCTTGGGAAGCAACGCCGTCTGCTTGGTCAATGACTAATACTTCGTGCCCTAGGCGACTTAGCGCATGGGCGGTTGTCACCCCTATTACGCCCGCTCCTAAAACAAGTATTTTCATGTTCATTCCCGACTAAAATTTTGACCCAGACTAAAATTCAGGCATAGACCAACCGGTTATTTAAAAATGTTCGCGCAATTTAACAATCTGCAGAGTGGTGGATCAAATACCCATAAGTATACCGCTGATAACTTGTGATTCTACATCCCGACTGCAGAAATATGAGAAAATGATTCTTTTCACACTCGATTCGCGGGAATGTACCCCTCAGCGTTATATAATATAGTTATACAATCGGGGGAATATACTAAAGGTCAATTCGATTACTATGCAAAATGAACTACTCACAGCGGCGTTAGCGGCAATGAAAAACGCGCATGCACCCTATTCCAATTTTAAAGTTGGCGCGGCTGTGCTTGATGCGGATGGCAATATCCATAGCGGCTGCAATGTTGAAAATGCCGCCTACCCCGAAGGCCTGTGTGCTGAAGCCGCTGCTATTGCTGCGCTAGTGACCGCCGGTAAAAAAGAAATAATGCAGGTTTGTATCGTCGGCGAGAGTGGTAAAAACATTCCTCCCTGTGGTGGCTGCCGGCAAAAAATCAATGAATTTGCTACCCCGGAGACACCGATTTTTGTCTGCGGCCCTGAGGGTTTGCTGCAAAAGTTTCTACTTAAAGATTTACTGCCATACTCATTCGACCGGAAGCATTTAGAGGAAGCAGAATGAAGGCGGAATCATTAGCCAATCAATTAGCGCATCAATTAGCTGACCAAATCCGCCAACGAAGCGGCAATCAAGCTGTCGATCTTGGTCTGATTCTGGGCTCCGGTCTGACTGGTTTTATTGCGGCAGTCGAAGAGCCCGTAAATATTGCCTACTCCGAACTCCCGGGTTTTCCAGCCCCTGGTGTTGAGGGCCATAGTCCGGAGCTTATCATCGGTACCATTGAAGGCGTAAGAATAGCGGTACTCGGGGGTCGCTCCCATTACTATGAACACGGCCAAGCTGATGCCATGCGCCTGCCGCTGGAAACCCTCAAAGCATTAGGTGCAAATACTTTACTGGCCACCAATTCTGCCGGATCTGCACACCTGGGCATCAGCCCAGGGCAATTTATGCTGATAAACGACCACCTTAACCTTGCCGGTGCCAACCCCTTGCAAGGCGAAAACAGTAATCAACGCTTTGTGGATATGACCAATGCCTACGACCCGGATCTCCGTGCTGCTGTTAGGCGGGGAGCAGAAAGTGAAGGGATAGATCTCCAGGAAGGTGTTTATGCCTGGTTTTCCGGCCCCAGCTTTGAAACCCCTGCGGAAGTCCGAATGGCACATATCCTGGGCGCAGATGCCGTTGGTATGTCCACCGCAGCTGAGGTTATATTGGCGCGTTTTCTGGGAATGAAAGCCGTCGCCATTTCTAATATTACCAATGCTGGTGCCGGGCTTTCGGAAATAAGTTTGTCGCATTCACAAACCCAGCAGGCAGCAGCGACTTCTGCAATCCAATTTGAAACCCTATTACGAGCTTTTTTGAGGCAGTTTAATGAACTCTGAAATTAATAAAGTCGTGCAACTTGGTCACAAGCGAAATCCCGGTATGCCCTTGGACCTGGATGAAGTCTTGCGTCATAGTGTCAACCGCAGCGCAGTAGAAACTCGTGCCGCTAGCCTAGCTGGCAGACGCTCGGTAAAAAAACAATGGCAGGCCGCGTGGTTACTGAAAGCCATTACCTGTATAGATCTGACCACATTGGCAGGCGATGATACCGATGGCCGCGTACGCCGTTTATGCGCCAAAGCCCGCCAACCAGTTCGTGTAGATGTACTGGCGGCACTGGGTGCTCAAGATCTCAGAATTAAACCTGGAGCAGTCTGTGTTTATCATCACTTTATAAAAACCGCAGTGGCCGCCTTGAAAGGTAGCGGCATTCCGGTTGCCGCAGTATCTACCGGCTTTCCCGCCGGTTTGTCACCGTTCTCAACCCGCATTAGCGAAATTAAAGCCTCAGTAAAAGCTGGTGCCGAAGAAATTGATATTGTGATTGAACGCAATCTGGTGCTAAGCCAAAAATGGGAAACCCTCTATAGCCAAATCAGTAAAGCCAGAGCGGCCTGTGGTGAAGCACATTTGAAAGTTATCCTCGGAACCGGAGAGCTTGGCACGCTGAATAATGTCGCTCGTGCTTCCATGTTGGCAATGATGGCCGGTGCCGATTTCATTAAAACATCAACCGGCAAGGAAAGTGTCAATGCTACCCTGCCAGTATCACTCACCATGGTGCGCATGATTCGTACTTATTATGAAATGACCGGTTATAAAATCGGTTATAAACCAGCCGGGGGAATATCGGCAGCAAAAACAGCGACTCAGTACCTGCTGATGATGAAAGAGGAACTGGGAAATGACTGGTTACAACCCGATTTATTCCGCTTCGGGGCTTCCAGCCTACTCACCGACATTGAACGACAGCTTGAACATTGTGCCACCGGCCGTTATGCCGCCTATGCCCATCAACCACTAGTTTAAGAGCACCACTATTAAGCCAAACAATAAACCGTTAAGAGTAATAACTATGCAAACGACAGTTAGTGAAATTTTTCAATCTCTGGACTATGGCCCAGCACCAGAAAGCAAAGACCACGCCGCCGCCTGGCTGCAGGCGAACCAACACAAATTTGATTTATTTATCGACGGTAAATGGGTCAAAGCCAGAGGCAAAGCTTTTGACAGCATCAACCCGGCTACCGGAAAAGTGTTGGCGCGTATCGCCCAGGCCAGCCGCGCGGATGTAAACAAGGCGGTTGCTGCCGCAGAAAAAGCTGGCCCCGATTGGCGCAAGCTTAGCTGCCATCAACGCGCCCGCTACTTATACGCGCTGGCAAGGTTGGTGCAAAAACACTCGCGCACGCTGGCAGTGTTGGAAACCCTGGATAACGGCAAGCCTATTCGGGAAAGCCGTGATGTAGATATTCCACTGGTGGCCCGGCATTTTTATTACCATGCCGGCTGGGCACAATTGCGCGATGAAGAACTTGGTGGCTATGAACCCCTGGGTGTAGTTGGTCAAATCATTCCCTGGAATTTTCCCTTTTTGATGCTGGCCTGGAAAATCGCGCCGGCTTTAGCTGCTGGAAACACAGTGGTACTCAAACCTGCGGAACAAACCCCAATAACGGCTTTATATTTTGCTGAACTTTGCCAGCGAGCCGGCATTCCAGCGGGTGTTGTCAATATTATTAGTGGTGATGGGGAAACCGGGAAAGCGCTGGTCGCACACCCGAAAATTAAAAAAATCGCCTTCACTGGTTCCACCGCTGTGGGTAAATATATCCGCGCACAAACTGCCGGAAGCGGTAAAGAAATCACACTTGAGTTAGGTGGAAAATCTCCGTTTATTGTATTTGCCGATGCCGATATGGACAGTGCTGTTGAGGGTGTAGTTGATGCCATCTGGTTTAATCAGGGCGAGGTCTGCTGTGCCGCTTCACGCCTGTTGGTTGCCGAGTCTATTGCCACTGTTTTTTACAAAAAACTGCGCGCACGAATGACAAAACTCCGAGTTGGCAATCCATTAGACAAAGCCATCGATATTGGCGCACTGGTCGATAAAACCCAACTGAAACGCGTTGCTGACTTAATTGCGCTTGGTATTAAAGAAGGTGGTGAGCTGTGGCAACCTAAAACTAAGCTGCCAGCAACTGGCTGTTTTATGCCACCTACTCTGATTACCGGGATCGAACCCGCTTCCCGTTTGGCACAAGAAGAAATTTTTGGCCCAGTACTGGTGGCTATGACCTTCCGTACCCCGGGTGAAGCTATAGCGCTGGCTAATAACACCCGCTACGGTCTGGCCGCTAGCATTTGGTCGGATAATATTAATGTTGCATTGGATATGGCCGCGCGAGTAAAAGCCGGCATCGTCTGGGTCAACTCAACCAATCAGTTTGATGCAGCTTGTGGCTTTGGCGGTTATCGCGAATCCGGCTATGGCCGTGAAGGTGGTCGCGAAGGTATGTTGGCTTACCTCAAGCCAAAATCTAGGCGTAAAACAAGCCCTCTGAAAGCATTAAGTGCAGCTAAACTCAAGTCGCTGGAGCCTTTAGATCAGCTTATCGACCGCACCCCGAAAAATTATATTGGTGGCAAACAAGCGCGTGCCGATGGCAACAGCTGTATGCCGGTTATCACCCCAGCGGGCAGACTTGCCGGTGAAGTTGGCCTGGGTAATCGTAAAGATATCCGTAACGCTGTTGAAGCCGCAGTGAAGGCTTCAGCCTGGAGCAGTTCCAGTGCCCATTTGCGTTCACAGATTATTTACTTTATTGCCGAAAATCTGGCGGTTAGAAGCTCCGAATTCAGTCGGCTGTTACAAACCATGACCGGCTGTAGCAAAGCCAGTGCCAGCCGGGAAGTCGAAAAATCGATAGAAAGCCTGTTTAACTTTGCCGCATTCGCGGATAAATTCGATGGTGCTGTGCATGCCCCGCCAGTACGCGATATTGCCATTGCCATGAACGAACCATTAGGCATTATTGGCATCGTAGCACCGCAAGCTTCACCATTGCTGGGAATGGTTACCCTGATGGCAGCCGCCATCGCTGCGGGCAACCGGGTCGTGATTGTGCCTTCAGATATCTACCCCTTAGCTGTCACCGATTTCTATCAGGTATTGGAAACATCCGATGTACCCTCTGGTGTTGTCAATATTGTCACCGGTGAACATGCTGTGCTGACGCAAACATTAGCCGAACATGAGGAAGTCAACGGCCTGTGGTATTTCGGCAAGGCCGGCGGTGTTCAGGCGGTAGAAAAAGCTTCTATTAGCAATCTGAAACAAACTTGGACACATGCCGAACAAGAGATTCACTGGGGAACTGCTGCAATCAGTTCCCGACGGTTAATGGAAAAAGCTACCCAAGTGAAAAATATCTGGGTGCCCTACGGAGCTTGATGCATGGCTACTTTTCTACCGCAAGAATTTATCCGCCAAATCCGCGATGGCCAGCTAGCCGCCGATAGCGATATAAAAGCATTTATTAGCGGTATCGGCAATGGTGCGGTTAGTGATGCGCAAGTGGCAGCCTTTGCAATGGCGGTGTTTTTTAACGACTTGCCTCTGGCTCAACGCATGACACTAACAACAGCAATGCGTGATTCCGGCGAGGTGCTCCAGTGGCACAATTTAGACGGCCCGGTGCTAGACAAACACTCAACCGGGGGTGTCGGTGACAATGTCAGCCTGCTACTGGCACCAATAATCGCTGCCTGCGGTGGTTTTGTGCCGATGATTTCAGGCCGTGGACTCGGGCATACTGGCGGCACGCTGGATAAGTTTGACGCCATTCCCGGCTACAACACCACACCGGATAACAAATTATTTCGGCAAACTGTGAAACAAGTTGGTTGCGCCATTATTGGACAAACCAATGCCTTAGCGCCCGCCGACCAGAAGATTTATGCGATCCGCTCTGCCACGGCTACAGTCGAAAACATATCACTGATTACCGCCTCCATTCTTTCCAAAAAACTCGCCGCCGGGCTTGAGGGCTTGGTACTGGATATTAAGTGCGGCAGCGGCGCCACCATGCATAATCTGGAACAAGCCGGTAACTTAGCCGATAGTCTAGTGAGCGTTGCCAATGCTGCCGGTGTAAAAACCAGCGGCTTGATAACCGATATGAATGAGTCGCTGGCAACCGCTGCCGGTAATGCGCTTGAAGTTACCAATGCAATACACTTCCTTACCGGCCAGCAGCGGGACTCACGCTTGCAAGCGGTGACCTTTGCCCTAGCTGAAGAAATGCTTCTGCAAGGTGGGCTTGCCGCAAACATTGATGCCGCACACAAACAAATTGAAACGGTACTCAGCAATGGTGCGGCCGCCGAAGTTTTCGCACAAATGGTAGCTGCCCTCGGCGGCCCGAAAGATTTACTCGACCGCCCTCAGGTTTATCTGCCCACAGCCCCGCTAATCCGGGATATTACTGCAGATCATTCCGGCGTCATTTCAGCGGTTGATGCGCGTCAAATAGGCCTTGCTGTTATCGTTTTGGGAGGCGGACGCAAACGACCCGATGATATAATTGATAGTAGCGTAGGTTTTGACCGCTTGGCCACCATCGGTACTGCTGTTACTAAAGGCGACACCCTGGCGCGAATCCATGCCAATGCAGAAGACACGCTCGCAGAAGCTGAAATAATGCTGAAATCAGCCTATCAACTCAGCAATAACGCGCAACCGACACCGCTGATTCTGCGCCGAATTAGCAACACATAAGGAATCTATAATGGCTCGTTGTTTTCTTCTGGTAATGGACTCTTTTGGTATCGGTCATGCACCGGATGCTGCCGCGTTTGGTGATGAGGGTGCCAACACTTATGCCAATATTCGTAAGGGTTGCTCATCCGGTAACGCCGATATTCCGGGGGTGCGTAGCGGCACTTTAAAACTACCTTTTTTGCAGAAACTTGGGCTAAAACAAGCCGCCTTACTGGCCGCCGGTAAATCAACGCGGGCATTACCCGGTTTGAAAGGCCAATGGGGTTGTGCAGCCACCATATCGACCGGCAAAGACACCATTTCTGGACATTGGGAAATGGCGGGGCTACCGGTTAAATTCGACTGGGGCTACTTTACGCAATTGGAAAATAGCTTCCCCCCTGCTCTGATCAAAGAACTGATACAAACAGCAGGGCTGCCGGGAATTCTCGGTAATTGCCATGCTTCCGGCACCGGAATTATTACAGCCATGGGCGCAGAACATATCAGCAGCGGTAAACCCATTTTTTATACATCGGCTGACTCGGTATTTCAAATTGCCGCGCATGAGAAACATTTCGGTCTGGAAAAGCTCTACGCGCTCTGTGAAATCGCCAGAAAATTACTCGATCCATACAATATCGGTAGAGTCATTGCCCGCCCCTTTGTTGGTGAAACGGCTGCAAACTTTAAACGCACAGCCAATCGCCGCGATTACGCCGTACCGCCCACTGGAAAAACCCTGTTAGATCGGGTTATCGAAAATGGCGGTGCTGTACATGCTGTCGGTAAAATTAGTGATATTTTTGCCAAGCGCGGGGTTACTCATACTATCAAAGCATCCGGACATGAAGCTTTAATGGCAGCTACAACAACTGCCGCACAGAACGCCAATGATGGTGACTTGATTTTCACCAATTTTGTCGATTTCGATATGCTTTTCGGCCATCAACGCGACCTTCCCGGCTATGCTAATGCGCTGGAGGAATTCGATTTATTGCTGCAGAATTTTGACAGTGAGCTGCGAGCCGATGACATGGTGGTTATTACTGCAGATCACGGCAACGATCCGAGCTGGAAAGGATTTGACCATACCCGTGAGCAGCTACCCATACTGATTTTTGGGCCACAAATTGAAGCTCGCGAATATGGTGCACACGACAGTTTATCAACGATTGCCGACACCATTAGTCAACATTTGGCGCTTCGCTAAATCACTACGCCGAATTAATCCTGGCAAGCTGAAAAGGAATGACTGGATGACACTGCTGATCGAAAGTAATCATTGTTTTAAAAGTTCCTCATAAAACAGCCCTAAATTGAGTCAGGGGAAAGCCCCAATAACTGTGGCTTAACAGCCAGATTCTTTTGCTTCTTTGATTATTTGCTGCTGACGAAGCGAGGCTTTTTCGAGGACACGCGCATACACTCGCTTCTTCTCAGCTGAAGAAGCATTACGAATAAACTCTGAAAATGTTGAGGTTTCGAGTTTTTTTGTGGATTTTCGGTTTGTTAGTGTACTCATGTCGGGTATGACATTACTTTAGTCTGATGAGTTCTGCAAGCTCTTCGGGACTATAAGCCTCCGGTATATGTGGGTCAATTTGCTGGATGCCAGCCTTATAGAAGCGATTTGAGTTGTCATTATTTTTAAGCAGTAGGTCTACTCCAATGGCTTCGGAAAATTCATTTTTCAAACGGTTAACCACATTTCTGGCGGCAAAATACTGCTCAATAAAGCGTTCAACCGGAATTTTACGACCTTCGGCGCGTTCCCGTGCCAGCACAAATTCCCAGGCCAGTTCCGGTTTCTGGTAAACATACAAAATCTGCACCACCCGCCCCTTTTTCAATGACCGGGCAATATTGCGTGCTGCTATATCGTAGTTAGACAAGGTGCCGTCCAGCAGAAAACTTTGTTTTTGTTTCAAAACCAAATCATGAATTCTTTCTACCAAAATGGAAACCGCGCCCTGAAACAACCAGCTATTACTACCACAATATTCCGGGAAGTGATTACGCAATTCATCCGGATCAATCCGTAATACTTGCATTCCTCCCGCTGAAAGGTCTTCTATCAAGGCGATTGAAGCCTCGGTTTTACCCGCACCGGGCGAACCTGCCATAAACACCGAAACCGGCTCATCTTCCGGGCTGTAAATTGCTTTATCTGTGAAATCGCGGGCAATGGCTTTTTTGTTTTTTCGTGCAAAAGTCAGAGCATTTTTCTGGGTTTGTTGTTGGCTGGTAGATAGTTCCAAGACTAGAGCTCTCCTGCAAAGGCTTTTTGTAGGATGGATTGTTTTAGTTCTGTGAGGTTTTTTAGAAACAGCAGCCAGGAAGTCTGCTCGGTATAGTCGAGCTCGGTGGTACAGCCCGCTTCTTGCCGGAGAATACTGTCTATTTGGTTGAAAGCCTGTTGAAACATACTGTTGAAACTTCCTTGTGGGTTGTTTTTGTTCATGCGAAATATCAGCCGCTATATTACCATTTTGTTAGCAAAGAACCTGATAGCCGCATTAATGATGTTGCCATGCCTGATATATAAAGCGAGCGTAATCGAGCAATATCAATCTACCTCAAAATATCGTGGTTTAGTTTGGCCTCTGGTGAATAAAAGCCTACTTTATTTAGTGGTGCTATTAATGTTGCTATCTTGTTGCGATCGATAATATATAATATATAGAAAACATAAAGATACATAAATTATGATGCTAATGATCGATAAAAGCCAACTACCAGAATATATCGGTAAAGCCTTAAACAGTGACCATTGGCTGAAAATTAGTCAGGAACGCATCAATCAGTTCGCTGAAATCACCGAGGATAGGCAATTTATCCATATCAATCCTGAGCGAGCTGCAAACACAGCTTTTGGTGGTACAGTCGCGCACGGTATGTTGACATTATCCCTGTTACCTTACTTTTATGAACAAGCGGGCATCCAACTACGGGATGTTCAAATGCAGATTAATTATGGCTTTGATAAAATACGATTTTTAGCCCCGGTTAAAGTCAATAACGAAATAAGCGCAAGCTTTACCCTGCTTGAATTCAACAGCCCAAAACCCGCGCAAATAAAGCTCAAATTTAAGCTGATTGTTACCATCAAAGGCAAGCAAACACCGGCATTAATTGGCGAATGGCTGGCGCTGATAATTGAATAGAACAAAACTTGCTACAACAAGGTTAAATTAGTAACAACTAAGGCCGCCTGAGCTCATAAGCGCTGTAATTTCCGATATAATAACGCCTTAGGAAAATATCACTAAAGGCGTGCGTGGAGCAGATATGAGCGAACGGGAAGTCATGGAGTATGATGTTGTTGTTGTGGGCGCAGGACCTGCCGGCCTCGCCTGCGCCATACGCCTGAAGCAGCTGGATGCTGATCGTAGTGTCTGTATTATCGAAAAAGCCGCCGAAATTGGCGCGCAAATTCTCTCTGGCGCGGTAATAGAACCCCAACCGCTGGATGATTTACTTCCGGGCTGGCGTGAAAACAAACCCCCTCACTGTATTCCAGTCAGCAAAGATAGCTTCCGCTTACTGAGTAAATCTTCTGCCAAAAAGCTACCCACCCCGCCACAAGGCAATAACCACGGTAACTTCATTATCTCTCTCGGTGCGTTGTGCGCTTGGCTAGCACCGCAAGCGGAAGCACTGGGTGTCGATATCTTTCCCGGTTATGCAGCATCCGGGATTCACTATACTGAAGATGACAGTGTTGGCGGGGTAATTATCGGTGATATGGGTATCGCTGCAGATGGTAGCCAAAAACCCAGCTATATGGAAGGCATTGAAATCCACGCCCCTTTGACCATACTTTCCGAAGGTTGCCGTGGACACCTGAGCAAACAGCTGATTAAAAAATTCAATCTTGATTCCGACTCTGACCCGCAAACCTACGGCATCGGTATCAAAGAACTCTGGCAAGTAAAACCGGGGAAAAGTCAGCCGGGACAAGTTGAACACAGCATTGGCTGGCCATTGGATAAAAACACCTATGGCGGTAGCTTCATTTATCACCTGGAAAATGACCGTATTGCAGTGGGGTTTGTAACCGGACTGGACTATTCTGATCCGAGTTTCCAACCTTGGGAAGCTTTCCAGCAATTTAAAAATCACCCGCAAATAAAACCCTTATTTGAAGCTGGTGAAATCCTTTCTTCTGGTGCACGGGCGCTTGTTGAGGGCGGTTATCAGTCCTTGCCCACTACAGAAATGCCAGGCGCACTGCTAATTGGAGATGCTGCCGGCACGCTTAATGTGCCCAAAATCAAGGGTGTCCACCAGGCTATGCGCGGCGGCATGCTGGCGGCGGAACACCTCAGCGAGCATGCCGATGGCAAAGGCTACGATAAAGCCCTGCGAGCCTCTCCGCTTGTAGCTGAATTGAAAAAAGTTCGCAATATTCGCCCAGGATTTCATCGGGGATTATGGTTTGGGTTAATCAATGCTGCTTGGGAAACCATTACCGCAGGTTATTCACCTTGGACATTAAAAAATCACGCTGATCATTCGGCTATGCAAAAGCTGGACAACTACCAAAGCCCAGAACGCCACTGGATACCGCGTGAATTACCGCCACGGGATCGCCTTGCATCAGTTTACTTCGCCACCACCGCCCATGATGAAGACCAACCGGTACACTTGCAAATCACTGAGCCTGATATTTGCATCAGTCGCTGTACTCAGGAATATGGCAATCCCTGCACCCGTTTTTGCCCGGCGAATGTGTATGAAATCATCAGTGAAGAAAAAGATGATAAAAATCAGCGCCTGCAAATAAACGCTGCCAACTGCGTGCATTGCAAAACTTGTGATATTAAAGACCCCTATCAGATAATCAACTGGGTCACCCCTGAAGGTGGCTCGGGACCAAATTATCAAAATCTATAATCGATAAAAATTAGGAATATTAAGGCATGAAAATACTAGTAGGCATAAAACGCGTGGTTGATTTCAATGTCCGTGTGCGGGTAAAGCCCGACGGTAGCGGTGTTGATCTCGATGGCGCCAAGATGAGCATTAACCCTTTCGATGAAATCGCTTTGGAAGAAGCCCTGCGCCTGCGGGAAGCTGGTAAAGCAACAGAAGTAATAGTGGTATCTATTGGCACCACTGCCTGTCAGCAACAATTGCGTACAGGCTTGGCAATGGGTGCCGACCGAGCTATTCAGGTCGATACAGAAGAAAAACTGCAACCACTGGCTGCGGCCCGGACTTTCTTGGCACTGGTGGAGAAAGAACAACCCGGATTGGTCATTCTCGGCAAGCAAGCCATTGATGATGACAATTCTCAAACAGGACAAATGCTGGCAGCACTTTGGGACCGGCCACAGGCGACCTTTGCCTCTGAAGTTGTTGTTGATGACCAGGTGGCGAGAGTGACACGGGAAGTCGATGCCGGCTTGGAAACCATTGAAATTGATTTACCTGCAGTGATCACCTCCGATCTGCGTTTGAATGAGCCTCGGTTTGTAAAGCTGCCAGATATTATGAAAGCCAAGCGCAAGCCGCTGGAAGTTATCCCACTGACTGATTTAGCCATAGCTAACGACAACAAACTGACAATTGACCACTATGCCCCACCGGCCACTCGCGAAAAAGGCATTATGGTTGATAGTGCTGAAGCATTGGTCGCCGAACTGAAAAACCGAGGTCTGTTATGAGCAACATCCTAATTATTGCCGAACATAACGGCAGCGAACTAAGCAACTCCACTGCCAAATGCGTTAGCTGTGCGATTGAAACCGGTGGCAGCGTGCATATTTTAGTGCTTGCCGCTGATGCAACAGTGATCGCCGAACAAGCTGCTGCACTCAACGGGGTGGATGAAGTCATTAGTATAAATCACCCTAATTACAGCCACGCCCTAGCCGCGACGCTAGCACCGGAAATCGCCGCTATTGGCGCAGATTACAGCCATGTATACGGCCCATCGAGCACCTACGGCCGTGATTTAATGCCGCGGGTTGCAGCGCTTCTTGGGGTCAACCAGGTTGCTGATATTATGGCAGTTAAAGGTCCTCGGTCTTTCCAGCGGCCAGTATATGCAGGTAATGCCATAATTGATGTTAGCGTTGCGGAAGAAAATACCGTGGTTGCTACTATTCGCTTGGCATCCTGGGCCGCGGTTAGCGGTGGCAACAATGCCACTGTTTCCAGTCGTGAAACCAGTGCTGAAATGCCCACACACAGCCGATTTATCGGTCTGAAAACTGAAGGCGGCGATCTGCCTGATCTGCAGAGTGCCAAGCGGGTTATTTCCGGTGGACGCGGACTGGGTTCAGAAGAAAACTTCAAGATAATTTACACCCTCGCCAGCAAATTGGGAGCCGGCGTTGGCGCATCCCGTGCGGCAGTCGATGCGGGTTATGTACCCAACGATATGCAGGTAGGCCAAACCGGGAAAATTATCTCCCCGGATCTGTATATGGCATTCGGTATTTCCGGCGCAATCCAGCATATCACCGGGATTAAAGATGCCGGCACTATTGTGGCTATCAATAAAGATGCAGAAGCACCTATTTTCGAAGTGGCTGATATTGGGCTGGTGGGTGACTTGTTTAGCGTCATCCCGGAAATTGAAGCCGCCCTTTAAGCATGCAGCCACTGTGGATACCCGATAACGAGCGCATTAATCAGGCTAATATCAGCCGTTTTCTGCATATGCTGCGCTCGGAAATTGACCCTTTCATTACCGATTATCACAGCCTGCATCAGTTTTCGGTTAACCAGCCAGCTGATTTCTGGCAGGCACTATGGGAGTTTTGCGATGTTATCGGCGACTGCGGCACGAATATCCTTGAACCAGCAGACAGAATGCAGGATGCACGCTGGTTTCCACAAGCCAAGCTGAATTTTGCTGAAAACCTGTTGCGCTACCGTGACGACCGGGTGGCTATAAGTTTTCGTTCGGAAAATGGTAGCAGTAGTCAGTACACTTACAAACAGCTGTTTCAGGCTGTGGCGGCAACTAGTGCTGCCCTCAAACAACGCGGCGTGGTCAGTGGCGATCGGGTTGCCGGTTATCTGCCGAATCTTGCAGAAACCGTTATCGCCATGCTGGCTAGCACATCTCTGGGCGCTATCTGGTCTTCCACCTCACCAGATTTTGGCATCAACGGTGTGCTCGATCGCTTTGGGCAAATAAAGCCAAAGGTTCTGTTTACTGCCAATGCCTACTGCTACAACGGTAAGGTGTTTGATTGCTTGGAAAATGCCCGCCAGATCGCCGCTGCAATCGACTCAATTGAACAGGTAGTTGTGATTCCCTATATTGAGCAGGACATCTGTCTCGATGGATTTGATAATGCCTTGCTCTGGGATGATTTTCTCGATCGCAGCGCGACCGATATTAACTTTCACCGCGATAAGTTCGACCTGCCGCTATATATCATGTATTCATCTGGCACCACTGGGGTTCCAAAATGCATAACCCACGGCAGTGGCGGCACCTTGCTGCAACATCTCAAAGAACTGGTATTACATACCGACCTGCACCGAGATGACCGAATATTTTATTTCACTACCTGTGGCTGGATGATGTGGAACTGGCTGGTGAGTTCTCTGGCAACCGGGGCTAGCGTGGTGCTCTATGATGGCTCCCCCTTTTATCCACGCCCGGAGGCCATGTTCGACTTAATTGATGACTTAGGTATTAGTATTTTCGGCACCAGTGCCAAATCTATCTCTGCATGGGATAAAGCCGGTATCAAACCTCGGCAAAGCCATCACTTATCCACGCTTAAAACCCTACTTTCAACCGGCTCATCACTGGCGCCGGAAAGCTTTGAGTATGTTTACCGCGAGATTAAAAAAGATATTTGCCTGTCCTCTATTTCCGGTGGTACCGATATCATCTCCTGCTTTGCCCTTGGTTGCCCGATTTTACCGGTATGGCGTGGTGAATTACAGTGCCGGGGCTTGGGTATGCAAGTTGAAATTCGTGACGATGACGGTACTGTAGTGGTTGATGAAACCGGCGAACTAACCTGCTCCGCGCCCTTCCCGGCTATGCCGATCGGCTTTTGGGGTGATACCGATGGTAGTAAATACCAATCTGCGTATTTTGAAAAATATAATAATATTTGGTCCCAAGGAGACTACGCCCGACTGACACTGCACGGTGGTCTGGTTATTTACGGGCGCTCGGATACCACCCTTAACCCGGGTGGTGTGCGCATTGGTACTGCTGAAATATATAATCAGCTGGAGAAACTTGACGAGGTTCAGGAAAGCCTGTGCATCGGCCAACAATGGCAGGATGATATTCGACTGGTCTTATTTGTTCGCCTCAGCGATGAGCTGCAACTGGATGAGCAACTTAGCGATAAAATTCGCAAAACGATTCGCAGTAACACCACTGCCCGACATGTACCCGAGAAGATTATTCAGGTAGCGGAACTTCCCCGTACCATCAGCGGAAAATTAGTTGAATTGGCGGTTAACAATGTCGTTCATGGTCGTCCGGTAAAGAATATCGATGCACTGGCCAATCCGGAGAGCCTAGAGCTGTTTCGTGATTTAGCCGAACTACGCAGATAAATGAAACCCTGGTTGCAAGTCACATACTCTAATCAGTCCGCCGAGACTCTACTCGCTGCAGGTGATCCCGATAGCGGGAAAAACATTCTTGGAATATTCAGCTTCGGTGATACGCATACAGAAACCTGTAACGACAGCCGGCTTATCCATGTGCCGCTAAAACAACTATCGGAAACCAGTACAGAAGTCTGGCAGGTTAAAGAGCCGGTAAAAAAAGATAATTTCAAGCAAATACAATACTGCCATAGCAGTGACCTGACACTGGCTAGTATCAGTATTGACTTGAGCAGTGGCACCTCCATTGATGAGGCCACCCGGCTGGCCTATACAGAAATCCTACAGTTTCTCGAACAACACCAACATTGTTGGCCATTAAAAATCTGGCATTATTTCCCGGAAATTACTGCAGGCCAAAAAGAGGATGAACAGTATCGCCTGTTTTGTGCCGGCCGTGCTTATGCCGTCGCCGATAACCCGGTGATTATGACTGCCATCCCGGCAGCAACAGCGATTGGTACTAATGCACAGCTGCCGCGTTTATTAATATATTTTCTCGCCGGTCGTCAACCCGGTACAACCGTAGAAAACCCGCGCCAGATACCGGCACCGGAATACCCACAACAATACGGCTTGCGCAGACCTTTATTTTCCCGGGGCACTTTAATTGCTTCAGGAGAGACCCATCAGTTTTTGATCTCCGGTACCGCCAGTATTCTCGGACATCAATCCTTGCATGATGATGATGTACGCGAACAAACCCGAGAATCTTTGCGTAATTTAAGCTCTCTGATTTCAGCCGGCCGCAGACTCGCGCCGGTTTCCCGCAGCGACCGAGAAGAATTTATTCAAGCGGGTGGTGTGTTACGAGTGTATGTAAAACAGCGTAAAGATTTCGAACTGGTACAGGCTGAAATTCGCCAACACCCACTAGGGCAGTTACCCGCGATTTATTTACAGGGCGATATCTGCAGGGATGAACTGCTGGTGGAGATTGATGGTATTTTTTAGGTTCTAGTTTTAAAAAGATTTACTGCTAAACCTGAGCACTACCAAGCTCCACACACCACCACCCAACGATCGCAATTTGGGGAATGAAAAACACCACAAACCGAATAATCACAGCAAGATTGGAGGTCGAGCTCAGGTGAACTAGTGATTGCCCAATCCGAAGCCCCAATAACCACAACGCCATAGCATCGGTGATCTGCGATTGCTGCGTAGCGATAGCAAAAACCAGTACTACCAGCGCAAACGGGACAAACTCATAGGCATTGGCATGGGCGCGGGTAAGCCGCTGGCCAAAGAGCGATAAGTCTAGCCCCGTTGGAGCAAAGGAATTGGCTGGCTTGCCTACCACTAAGGTTTGCAGCGAACGGTAGCTTGCCAGTGCTGCGAGCAGAGTCAAGGCCCACAAAACTAAGCCAATGATGGCAATTTCAGTTTGATTTGCAAATATAGTCATGTCTACCTCTGTTGTTTATAACGCCCAAAGCCCGATAAACGCTCCAACAGCGATGGTCAGACCGGGGAAAACGGAACCAAAAAAGAAGAAAACCAACCCCAACTTAGCCGGGGCAGTTGGTTTGTCTAGCTGATTAGATATTTCGCCGCGGATGCCTAGCGAGATGTAGCGACTTAGTGAAAGCACCATTGTCCAACCCATCATTTGGATCAAAACCCAAGCCGGAAAAACCTCGGCAAACGGCCAGAACGAGGCTAAGGCACCCGCTAAAACGATAAACGGCCCATAGTGAAGTGCTGCGTGATGGGCGATATCAATATACGAATGCGCTTGTCCATTGGGGGACCCAAGCATAGCTCGCCATTTCCAGACACCAGTAACCAGCGCGGCCGCAAAATAGAGAATTGAAAAAAACAGAGCTGTGTGCAACGGCTCTGGCAAGGAATTAATGATCATAGTTTTTCTCCGGTAAAGAGCGATGTTTGCCAGGAAAGTATGTCTCTCCAGAAGTCCTCACGCCGCTCGTTCATAACCATATGACCAACACCTGGGTACAATAGCAGCTGACCATTGGGCAAAGTATCGGCAAGGCGCAGGGTTTTTTCATAAGGAATTACCGGGTCGTGTTCACCATCAAGCACTAAAACCGGCTGGTTTATCTGGCTAATTTGATCCCAGATATCCACATCACGGATACCTGCAAAAAAAGCAATGAGTTGATCCTGGTTTTGCAAACGAGCATCACGGCGCATCACTCCCAGTGCATCCTTGGTAGGCTCGTCAGATAAAAAAGCCTGCTTATCATATGCAAACATAGAGGCCGCTCTAGCTTGTAACCACGGCCAGCGAGTTGTGAGCCAAGCTGCTATCCGTAAGGCTATTGGCCCAAAAGACCCGAGCTTTTCTTTGCGCGCCATCAATTGCATATCACCTTCTAAGCCAATCCATTGTCCATCAGCAAAGCCACCAACGCTAACGACCCCACGAACCCTATCAGGGCGGGCGAGGGCTAAACACAGACCGGCAAAACCACCAGTAGAGTGCCCAACAATAACCACATCTCTGCCCGCTAAGAACTGATCCAGAACCTCGCTGTATAGGGTGTTGAATAAATCTGGGGAAATATCCTCTCTGGAAAAGCCTGTCGGCCCAGTTGACGGTGCATGAACTGGTAGCGAAACCGAAATCCAGGGGCTATTGTCGCGTAAATGGGCCGGCATTAGCGGTTCCCAAAATGCCGAAGTAACTGCGATTCCATGAATAAACATCCAGACCGGGCCAGACCGGGCACTCAAGTTTGCTGGATAATCAGCAGATAGTGTGTGCCCGGCTACTGCGATACTAGACCTGATAATATTATTTTGCGAGTGATTGCTCATATATGTATAATAGCCGTAAACTGGGTGCTTTAATACTCGCAATAGGACAGCATACTTATGACCGCTCATGATCTACCAAAAACGCCAGCAATTACGGTGCGTAAGGCACCAAAACAGCAGCGTTCAAGAAAATTAGTAGAGGCAATCTTAGAAGCGGCTGCTCGTATTTTGGAGCAAGCAACTGACCCATTTACTACCAATCACATAGCAAAACTAGCAGGAGTAAGCATTGGCTCTCTGTATCAATACTTCCCTAGTGCGGAGGCCATCATGGCTGCACTGATTGAACAACATGTGGCCGACGAGCAGGCGGCAGCTGCGGAAATTCTGGCGACCACAGCCGCTAGAAAAACAGATGTGATGCGCGATCTACTGGTGGCATTTGTTAATGCCCATGCAGACGCGCCACGCCTGACAGCACGCTTACATGCGCTGGCACCCAGCTTTAATTTACACGAGTACATGGCCGCAGCGCGCGACGAGCAGGCGCTTCAGATTGCTCAGGCTCTAGGCTTACCCGCTGCCGACATACAAATGTCGGTAATGGCAGTTGAAGGGGTGGTATTAGCCACCCTTGCCAGTGATCCTGAAAAACTCAAATCGAGCATTTTTATTGATAAACTTTACGCCATAGCACTATCACCCTTAGGGATACATCCCTAGGCCTCTTACATTGATGTGTATAGAAACTACTAAAATTCGTACTTAAACAATTAACGGCAATTAACGGCCAATTAACGGCAATTAACGGGGAATTAACGGGACAGCCGTTAAATAGAAGCTTTAAAACGAGGTAAGCATATCAGCCTAATACAGATAACTTGGGCTAAATCAAAGACCCATTGCTCTTGTTGTAAGTGGATTGGCTTGAAGGTCTTATAATTATGCAAACAAATATAGCCAAATGGAGTATTCACAGTTGAATATTCTTTATTCATTTCGAAGATGCCCCTATGCGATGCGTGCTCGTATGGCATTGTGTTATTCGGGAATAATATACCAACATCGAGAGATTCTATTAAAAAACAAACCGCAATCCATGTTGAGGTATTCGCCTAAAGGCACTGTGCCTGTATTGGTAACAGATAGTATTGTTATTGATGAGAGCATCGATGTTATGCGCTGGGCATTGAATCAATGTGATGCTGATAAATGGTTGCAACAACCATTGCAAAACGAATTGATAGAAAAATCCGACACACAATTCAAAACGCAACTGGATCACTATAAATACTCTGACAGGCATGAATTATCTGAGCGTGAATACAGAGATGAAGCACTGTGGTTTCTAGCTTTGTTAGATAAAAAACTCCAACAGCACTCACAACTATTTTCAGATAATATCTCCATGGCTGATATTGCCATTTTCCCTTTTATCCGTCAGTTTGCTTTTGTTAATAAGCAGTGGTTCGACAATAGCGAGTATGGGTATTTGCAAAAATGGTTGGCTGCTCATTTACACTCAGAACTGTTCAATAAAGTCATGGAAAAACACCCATTATGGAGCGATGAATAAAGAAAACGCTTTATATTCACCGAAAAAAAAACTAAAATACCCGCTACTAAAACCAGCACCTGATTTGCGTTCAGGCTAGCGGAGAAAAACATGTCTAGACAAGCCATCGTCGTTACGGCGTTATATCACTTTGTGTCTCTTGAAAATCACCAAGAGTTACGCCAACCCTTATTGGATATAATGCTCAAAAATGCTGTGCGCGGTACATTATTACTGGCAAGCGAAGGCATCAATGGTACCATCGCTGGCAGCCAGGATGGTATCAATAATGTGCTTGATTGGTTGCGGCAAGACCCGCGGCTAAGTGATTTTGATAGCAAAAATTCTTACACCAATGAAATGCCGTTTTATCGAACCAAAGTCAAATTAAAAAAAGAAATTGTCACCATGGGCATCCAAGGCATTGACCCAAACCTAAAAGTGGGTCGCTATGTTGAGCCTGAAGATTGGAATGAACTGATATCAAATCCTGATACTATTTTAATTGATACACGCAACGATTATGAATACCAAATAGGTTCATTTGAAAATGCTATCAACCCTAGTACCAGTACTTTCCGAGAGTTTCCTCAATACATTAAAGACCATTTGGATCTAAACAAAAACAAGAATAAAAAAATTGCAATGTTTTGCACGGGCGGTATTCGCTGTGAAAAATCCACTGCCTATTTAATGGAACAGGGTTTTGAAAATGTATTTCATTTGCGCGGCGGAATCCTTAAATATCTTGAAGAAGTTCCTCAACAAGAAACCATGTGGCAAGGCGAATGTTTTGTCTTTGATAATCGCGTAGCGGTTAATCATGACCTAGAAAAAGGTAGTTACGAGCAATGTTACGCATGCCGCTATCCCATCACTAAAGAAGAAATGCAAAGCCAAGACTATAAAGAAGGCGTGAGCTGCCCGCATTGTATAGACAATGTAAGTGATGAACAGAGACAAGGCTTTGCCGAGCGCGAAAAACAGATAATACTTGCTAAACAGCGTGGCGAAGAGCACATTGGTGGCGATGTCTTAGCCACTATAAAAAAACGTCAAGCTGAAAAAATTAAGCTGAAAGAACAAAACAAAATAACTCTGCGTCCATAACTTACCGCCCCAAAAATATCGTTTCTTTACGGCGTTTTTCAAGATAATTTACCAAAAAAGCCCCTTGACTGGGGGAGTCCTCCATATATTTTCTTGATTCTGTTAATAGCAGGTGAGAGAAATTGATGTTTGCTGACAGTTAATTAACACATAGTCGGTAGAAAATATGACCGATTTTGCTTTCGCGCAAACACCAAACTAGTGTACATTTACATACAAAGGAGAAAGAATATGCAACGCTCTCATCAGCTCTCGCATTTATTACATTTATTTTTAGCCGTAGAATATTCTTCATTTCAGGGAAATGAATGGATGTCTAAGTTGAGTTCATCTATTTTAAATAAACTTGGCAAAAAAACGAGGCTTTCTGGTTTTTCCGATTTAGAAACAACTAAATTACTTGGTGACCACAAAGCCCGAATCAGAGGAGACTCCCGTGGGTGATTTTGAACTTTCTCAACCGGAACTGCGCTACCGCCGCGCGCCGAGCTTGACTCTCGGCGTCGGACGCCTACAGCTCAGCCCCGAACTTGCGGCAGATATTCGGGCTCTGCGCCATGCGCCTCCGACGTGGAGGGTGCTCGATTGGATATCGCGTCCGAATCAGAATTGGCACGTCGTACCGAATAAACTTAATGCCTCGCTGGCGCAACCTCAGCCCGCTTCAGGGGTGGCGTGTCAGACGACTCTCGTTCCAGGTCCGCCGCTCCGACAGGCCAAAACCCGCGATATCTTGGAAGCAGTCTTGGCCGATCAAGCGGTTCAGCAAGCGTGGCGTCAAATCATGGGCACAGCGACGCGACGCTTTCGGCACAATTCGAAATGCCTTTCAAACATCAGCCAGGCCGCGGTGGTGACCCTCGCGAGCATCGCGATCACAGTTACATCGGGCGGCCGGCCGGCGGACGCCCTGCTCAGCACCAGCATGGGCATGATCAAGGACGCGCAGTTCCGCACTCCCACCTACCGCGGCGTTAAGGCCATCCTCGGGCCCAACTCTGTCAAAGTGTCGTACGGAAACCCTGCGGCGGGCCTTTCCTTAACCTTCGAAGGCACTAGGTCAGACACCGGGGGAATTCAGGGCAAAGCCATGCTTGGGTTTGACCTAAGGAAGTTGTTCGAGGCGCTATAGTGAGCTTGCTATGGTGTATAGATTATTGCGGTGGTTAGTGCCATTCGGGTCTGTCCCGAATGGCACTAAGTTAAGGGGCTTTATCATGTAACCTATCAACTACATTACCCGCATGATATATAAATGAAACTTTTTATACTGAATTATTGCTGGATATTCAGTTTTGGCTGTATAAATTAAAGTTAGGCTAAAAACATCTAGCTTTTGGTTCTTCTCCGCTTTGTTGAGTGAGTTTATCATTTTATAGATAGAACATGGATTGGTTATCGGGAAGGGATGATTGCCTTATTTTTAGTTTGAAGTATTCCGTATCTTTAATCCCGCGCGCCCGT